>CAZCAS010000116.1:0-2538 GCA_964496725.1 uncultured Dehalococcoidales bacterium | reverse complement strand
CCCCAGGGCAATTGCCTCAGTAAGGTCCTCATTAAGATTTAAGGCACGGCTTATGGTACGAGCTATTTGAGAAACCTCCAGGGTATGAGTGAGCCGGGTCACATAATGGTCACCCAGGGGAGCAATGAAAACCTGTGTCTTATGCTTTAGGCGACGAAAAGACTTGGAGTGGATAATGCGGTCTCGGTCGCGCTGAAAGGCGGTACGTATCGGGCAGGGCTCCTCGTATTTAAGCCTGCCCCGCGCTGCCCCGCTTTTAGCCGCATAAGGGGAAAGACTTTCTTCCCTTGCTTCAGCTTTTTGGCGAATATTGAGCCGACCAATCATTTCATTTAGATTTTAATCTCGCTTCAGCTTTAGCAATTATCTCTCTGGTTGCGCCAATCATGTCCGGGCTGACCGAGACCGAGGTAATGCCCCACCCCACCAGCTTTTCCGTAAGCTCAGGATACACTGATGGCGCCTGGCCGCAAATAGAGGATGTCACTCCCATGCTCTTGGTTACTTTAATCGCCCTCTCCAAAGCGACGAGCACCGCTTCATTTCGCTCATCAAATATATCCTGTAACTTTGCACTATCCCGGTCAATTCCCAAAATAAGCTGAGTCAGGTCATTAGTGCCAATTGATATGCCGTCAATGCCAACCTCGATGAATTTGTCAATAAGAAAGATATTGGACGGCACCTCAACCATCATCCACAATTTGAAGTCATCGGAACTACGTAATCCTTTACTTTCCAAGTACTTCTTGATTCTAGCCATTCCATCGACAGTACGGACGAATGGGATCATAACCCACAGGTTCTTATAATTCTCTCTCACCCTTTTTATCGCATCTATTTCCAGGTCAAATATATCAGGTTCCCTGTTATACCGAGAGGCTCCTCTATAGCCAATCATGGGATTCTCCTCAACCTCTTCATATTCCTGACCACCTTTGAGCTCCCGATACTCATTGGTCTTGAAATCGGTAGTTCTATAAACTACCGGGCGCGGGTTAAATGCCTTGGCAAAGGTATTAATACCTTGATACAACTTGTCTACAAACTCATGGCCCCTATTCTGACTAATCATATAGCGGGGATGCTCACCAATCTGTGCAACCATGAATTCAGCCCGGAGTAAGCCTACTCCATCCACATTGCGCTCGGCTACTGAATCAGCTAGCTCAGGTTGAGCCAGATTTACATACACCTTCGTCCTAGTCTTAATCGCATCCCTGAGCATATCGGCCACCGGAGCCATTTTTGTCCGTCTTACCACTTTACCTTGGTAGACCTTCCCACTCGAGCCATCCACAGTAATTACTTGCCCATCGGTCAGGCTAGTTGTAGCTCCCTCAGCACCGACGACGCATGGGATTCCAAGCTCCCGGCTGACGATGGCAGCGTGAGCAGTTCTACCACCGCGGTCGGTAACAATAGCTACAGCCCGTTTCATCGCCGGCACAAAGTCAGGAGTAGTCATTTCCGCAACTAGAATATCGCCCGTTTTTACCTTGTCTATTTCCGAAGGGTCGTGAACTATTTTCACTTGTCCCGATGCCATCCCCGGGCTGGCAGGTGCCCCGGTGAGCAGCACTGGAGCTGTAACCTCAGCCTCAACCTCAGCCGTTTCCTTAATTGTAGTTACCGGGCGAGTTTGAACGATAAATAACTTCTTGTCTTCCTTCGCCCACTCGATATCCTGAGGAAATTGATAGTGGTCTTCTATCTGCTTTCCCAACTTAGCTAGCTTAATTATCTCATCATCGGTTACCTTTTGCTGGGTTTGCTCCTCTGGTGAGACTGGCACCCAAATATTTGTCTCTTTTGCATCAGTGGCCGTATTTCTGACTAGTTGCTGTTCTTGTTTAGCTACCTTCTTGTTACTGATTTTCAGCCCATCTTTCTCCAAGATATACAGGTCAGGGGTTACCTCCCCGGAGACAATGGCCTCACCAAGCCCAAATACAGCCTCGATTACAATCTTATCGGCATTACTCGTTACCGGTTCTATTGTGAACATAACCCCTGAGGCCTGAGACTGCACCATTTTTTGAACAGGTGCAGCCAGGCCAACCTTAAAGTGGTCAAAGCCCTGTTGCTCTCGGTAGAAGATAGCTCGTGGTTCAAAGAGAGATGCCCAGCATCCCTGAACAGCAGCCACCACCTCTTCTTCTCCCTGCACATTAAGAAAGGTACGCTGCTGACCGGCAAAAGAAGCCTCGGGCAGGTCCTCAGCAGTAGCCGAGGAACGGACGGCAACCAAGCCCCCACCCATCTTGGCATAGGCTTCCTTAATCTCCTTAGCAAGAGGTGGTGGCATAGCGGCATCAAGAATCATCTGCTTAATTTTAGTAGCAACCTGTTGAAGTTTTTTACTATCATGGACATCCAGTGTCTGTAGCAGACTGCGGATTTTATCAGCAAGTTTTGAAGATTTTATAAAGTCAAAATAGGCTTTAGCGGTTACAATAAAGCCAGGTGGAACAGGTATACTGGCATTCGTCATTTCACCCAGATTTGCCCCTTTACCACCAACGGTAGCTATATCCT
>CAZCAS010000115.1:0-2602 GCA_964496725.1 uncultured Dehalococcoidales bacterium | reverse complement strand
ATCTGCTCCATAACTCAAACCCACCATATTTGACTTTGATTATTTAAAACTCCTCCTCTTCCCGTCTCATACGCTTACCGGCATAGATTAAGGCTGGACCGGCGTAGGTGAGTAGGTATGGGATAAGAATGTGCAAAGGGAATGTTCCTGTGCGAAACCATGCTATTGGTATAGCAGCCACGAAAGCAACTGGATAGAAGACGAACAGGAGAATGGTAATCCATTTGCCGAAAGCATCGAAGAATACGCCTAATGACCAGATGAAAATGAGAAGTCCGCAACCCAGCCAGAGAATCCAACCTAGTATTTTGATGAAGCGACCGGTAGCTGTTCTTGTTCTCTGGATTAGAGGCACTGGCTGGGTTACGGTTGGTTGAGTTTTCTTATTGTCTAGCCACAGTGGTGAAAAGAAAGGGGCGAGAAGAACCCACGCTAATCTTCGCCCCTTCTGCTTGATAACCCAGATGGATACTCCTAGCAAGAAGCCATCGCCAATAAGTGAGGGTATGGTAAACGAGTCATAGTCGAGGGCAGTTGCGTTCAGAGGCAACCATATCAAGTAAGCGAATATATATGTCCAATTCAGATGTCTTTTGAACCAGTCCATCACAGGTTTTCTCATTCCAAGTGCCCGCTCCCCTAAATAAAAAGCCCCATCAACACCAAAGCAGAGGAAAGCGTAGAGTGTCCACTAACTAAGCTTATATACGCCCCCTTTATACGCTCACTAGACCAGTACTGTCAATACGCCCCTATTTAATATTCAGCAGTCTCTGGGCATTGCCTCCTAGGATTAGGTACTTTGTCTCCCGAGGCATATCCAGGGAGTATATCTCCTCCAGCACCCGGCCCTGTGTCATCAACGGGTAATCGCTACCGAAGAGAATCCTGTCGCCACCGATAATCTGGCTAACCTGATTATATATCTGAGGACTATACAAAAAGGGCGAAGCGGCGGTATCAAAGAAAACGTTGCCCATCGCCTTTTTCACTTCAGGCATCAGCGCATAGAAAGGTAAGCCACCCCCCCAATGAGCGCAGACGATGGTTAAATCTGGGAAGCGTTCAATGAAAGGATAGAGTATATCCGGGGTAACACCCCCCTTGCCCGGATACTGATGTCCCGCCGGCTCAGAGGCATGAGTAAGCAGTATCAACTTGTGCTGCCGCACCACCTCAACCAGGGGATTCATCAACTCTTCGTCATTGAAGTCAAGCAATTGCACATCCGGTCTCAGCTCACCAATTCCCCTCACCCCTCCCCTGACACAACGCTCAATCTCATCTACAGCCGCCTCGATTGAGCGCGGCTGGACAGCACAGAAGCCAATCAGGCGGTTGGGATAACGTGCTATCGACTCCAGGATGTAGTCGTTGGTTTCAACGCACATCTCATGAGTAGCCCAGCCGATATTGAGGATGACCGAGATATCCACCCCATCCCTGTCCATACTGGCAATCAGTTCATCAGCGGTGGCGAGCTTGGCCTCTTTCTTAGAATACAGGATGGCAAAACAGGGGTCGATATCGACATATTTACCGCGGTTTTTCTTTACCTGCGGCGAAAATACGTGGGTGTGAAAGTCGACAATCATCGCTCCATTATAGCAAGGGCCTCAGAATAACAGCAATTCGGGGTCATTCGGCAGATTTACGCTCCGGCTCCGCTTTTTCCTTGCCCTCTCCCTCAACCTCGGCCTTACCCTCTGCTTCCACCTTCGCCTCCGCCGCTACCTCTTCCTCAGCCTCGACCGCCGCTACCACCTCCTCCTCTTCCTCCTTCATTCTCACTTCGCTTACTTTAACTACCAGCTGGTCAGGGTCGGTAATAAGGGTAATGTCCGGGCCAAGGGCGATGTCCTTAACATGGATTGCCTGGTCTACCTCCTCCAGCGAGCTCAGGTCAACCTCTATCCGGGGAGGCATATTATCAGGCAGGCACTCGATACTCAAACTGGTGAGCGGGTGGTCCACCATACGTCCCTTCAGCCGCATGGCTGGGGCTTCGCCAACCAGCACCAGAGGAATCTCCGCCTTTATCTTTTCCGTCTTCCGTATCTGATAGAAGTCAACATGGAGCAATTGTCCGCTTATCTCATTCCTCTGGATTTCACGGATGAATACACTCCTCGGATGCTTGTCCCCATCGACCTTCAGGGCAATCAGTCTGGTCGTCCCCGCATGGGCTATGACTCGCTGAAGCGCAGCAGTGTCGCACTGCAGTGCCAGCGACTTAACATTATGTCCGAACACATGAACAGGGGTAATCCCCTCACGGCGCAAAAACCTGGTTTTCTTGCCTAATACTTCCCTCTTAGCAACCTGTATTGTCAGCTCATCCATTTCCCTTCTCCTTACTACCACCATATTTAACCAGAGATAGAGAGGAAAATCAAATAACAGGAGGACGAAGCCTTATAGACTTAGCCGACAGAATTATTATATAATTAACAAACCAAAAAGAGGGATTGATGTCGCCATCTGAAATGGATAAGTCATTATCAAAAGCCTCGGCAAAGCAAGCGTGCGCCGGGGCTTTTTCGTCATCGCCCCCCCCAGCCGAACCGCTATCGGAAAAGGAAATGGCGGCTCTGGCTAAAAG
>CAZCAS010000114.1:328-3229 GCA_964496725.1 uncultured Dehalococcoidales bacterium | reverse complement strand
CCCTAATGGCACCAGCTGTGATTCTTTTTCGGAGCGCCTCTTTACCTCCACGCTGTTTTTCTCCAAGGTGCGGGGGCTGACAGTGACCCTGATGGGTATCCCCAGCAGGTCAGCATCGTTGAACTTTACCCCTGGTGATTCCTGTCGGTCATCAAAGAGCACCTCCAGGCCTTGAGCCTCCAGCTTGGTGTAGAGGTCTTCGGCGACAGCAGCTACTTCGCCGTTTTCCGTATATAAGGGGCAGAGGTAGATGTGATACGGGGCGATGGACATCGGCCAGGTGATGCCTTTATTGTCGTGGTTTTGTTCTATGGCAGCAGCCAGTAACCTGCCCAGCCCGATACCGTAGCACCCCATGACGATAGGTTTAGATACGCCATCAGGGTCGGTAAAAAATGCCCCTAACTTCTCACTGAGGAAGGTACCCAACTTGAATATATGCCCCACCTCGATGCCGCGATTAGATGATAATTTACCGCCACACTTGGGACATCCTTCTCCCGCCTTGGCCAGGGCTATATCGGTTATAATATCCGCCTTGAAATCTCTGGGGTAATTGGCATTTTTGAGATGGGTGTCAGGTTTGTTGGCGCCGGCAACGAAATTTGCCCCTGAGGTTATAGATTCGTCGGCAATAACCCTGATGCCGCTTATCCCCACAGGGGATGCTGAGCCGGCTATTATCCCAGCTTCCTTTACATCGGCTTCAGTGGCAAGGCGAAGTTCAAAGCAGCGTAGAGTGTTTTTTAGCTTTACCTCGTTTATTTCAATATCACCCCGGATAACGGCGATAACAAACTCACCGTCGGCTACATAGAATACTACTTTAAGGGTGCGATTTTGAGGCACCCCCAGAAATTCTGACAGCCCTTTTATAGTGGTAACACCGAGTGTGTCAACCTCTTCCAGCGGGAGGGGTTCCTCATCAGCCAATTTCCCTCTGGCGCTCTGAGCCTTTTCTGTATTGGCTGAGTATCCGCATTTGCGACAGTAAATAATCTCATCCTCGCCGTTTTCGGTGATAAGCATAAATTCGTGGGAGTCCTTGCCCCCGATAGCCCCACTATCGGCTTCTACCAGGACAGAGGGCAAACCACAGCGGTCATAGACGTTCTGATATGCCTGAAGCATCTTACCATAGCTCTGATCCAGTTCCTCCTCATTGCTATCGAAGCTGTAGAGGTCCTTCATGGTGAACTCGCGAACTCGGAGTAATCCACCCCTGGGGCGGGGCTCATCGCGGAATTTGGTCTGGATTTGATACAGGAGGAGAGGTAAGTCCCGGTAACTCTTGACATAGCGACCGACCAGGCCAGTGATGACCTCTTCATGGGTCGGCCCAAGGGCTAGCTGGCGGTCTCTGCGGTCGGCAAGGACAAACAGCCCTTTGCCAAAAGCCCTGTCTCGTCCTGTCTCCTGCCATAGCTCCAGGGGCTGTAGGACGGGGAGCATCAACTCCTGCCCGCCAGCTTTATCCATCTCCGCACGGATTATATTCTCTATCTTTTTCAGCACTCTCCAGGCGAGGGGTAAGTAGGAATATACGCCGGCAGCCACCTGAGATATCATCCCTGCCCTCAGTAACAGCTGATGACTAACTGTTTCCGCTTCAGTCGGCACCTCACGCTGAGTCTTGCCAAATAACTTTGATACGCGCAATTTAGCAGTTATCCTGTCTAGTCCTTAGCCCATTTAGCCTGGGGGATTAAGAGAATTCTTTCTTTCTTTTTGACACAAATACTGTGGATATTATGCCCAAGACTGTTCCCACTGGCACTAAGATGATTGCGCATATGGCGCCGGCAAGCGAGAATCCCCAACAGCGTCTTTTTAGGGTATAGATGCCACCGATTAGAGCTACTATGCCGAGGCCAATGGCTCCCCTGCCAATCATTCCCAGGATTCCAGTCAACGCGGACATTCCAGTCATGCCACCTATGCCATACATTCCACCCCATCCAGCCACCCCGCCTATAGCCCCGCGCATGAGAGCTATCCATGCCCCCGCACCGATACCCACACAACCGGCAATTATAGTCATGATGCCAGCTGCCGTTACCTTACCTGTCTTCTCCATATAACACCCTCCTTTTGTCTTAAAAAGGTCATTTTCCGGTGACTACTTATTTTAATTCAAATTACTTGCTTTTCAGTCAGGATTGGGTAAATTCCTGTTTTCCTATTGAGACAAATATAATAGATAGTATCCCCAGCACTGCTGAAGCAGGAATGGCCAGGATGGAACCAGCAAGTGCCAGCCCCCATGCCTTTCTTCTGATGGACTGGATGCCGCCGACCAGGGATATTACACCGAAGACCAGTGATATAATGCCAAGTACGATTAAAACGTGTGCTGAGATACTAACTATACGCGTAACCAGTACAGGGATATCAACTGTCCCCGGCACAAAAGCCCCGAGCCATTTGCTCATCAGGTCACTCAATTCGGCACCCACACCTTCCAACCTGCCTACAACCCCACCTAGAGCCATCAGGAATCCTCCTCTAGCCATGCCGATAGCCCCCGAAATTATGAGTAAGATGCCGGCTGTGGTTGGTTTCCAGGTCTTCTCCATATATTTTATCGGGTGAAGTGGGAGATAGCTTCTTTACTATTTAACCATATTGAGTCGCTATATTCTAGTATCCAAACTCTTTTAATAGCACCTTGTCATTGCGAGGAGCGTAAGCGACGAAGCAATCTTAGTTTCTTAGATAACCTCACCCCCTTTATCCCCCTCTCCTAAACAGGAGAGGGGGAAGAGTGACTTTTGAAAGGGCTAACGCCCCTTCAAACTTCCCCTCAAAGAACAGCCTTCTCATTAAGTAAACTTTATATTAAACTTTCTTACTTTTCGGCTTCTTTTAGTGCTTCCTCTGTGCGTTGTAATTCAATCCAAG
>CAZCAS010000114.1:0-318 GCA_964496725.1 uncultured Dehalococcoidales bacterium | reverse complement strand
CCGCACCGATTCTCTGTACCAGATCATTTGGGGGTGCTGAAACCCAGCTACCATATCCCAAAGCTGTGAATGAGACGATGCTGTAATATAAGGAATTGGGAACATCTAGACCTCCAAGCAGGTGATGTATTCCTGCTGAACCAAATATAACCACTGCTATCCATAGAAGAATATTCCACCATCTCTCCCCGTATCCGAATAGGAAACGGCTAGCCTCTAATAATAAACGGTGATACCATAGCTTTGAGCGCCACTTTAGCGCCTTTCTTCTAGCCTCTTTCTCACGATAGTAGAATTTGGCTGCTATATCATGGATTC
>CAZCAS010000113.1:0-3286 GCA_964496725.1 uncultured Dehalococcoidales bacterium | reverse complement strand
ATGTGTTATGAACGTTGGCGTATGTAAGATTAGTCTCCGCCTACCTGAAAATCTATCCCTCAAGGGCAAGAGGCACGTGGTGAAATCCATCACTACCCGGGTGCAGAACCAGTTTAATGTTTCTGTGGCTGAGGTTGACGATAACGATTCATGGCAATTAGCTACGCTGGGGATTTGCTGTGTTAGCAATAATAAACGGTACACTAATGAAGTCCTGTCTAAGGTAGTGAATTTTATCTCCGGCGGTCGATTTGAGGTGGAAGTGCTCAATTATGAGATTGAGATACTGCACGTGTGATGCGAGTTGATATGGATACCTCAGCCTTTCTTAATTGTCTTACCACTCAGCCCGGCTATGGCGGTCAGATTGCCCATATTGAGCATATTCCAGCCCGTGAAGCGCGCTGTACCAAGCTGGATAAACCTCTGGTCGGTGAGCTTCAAAATTGCCTCAATGAGCGCGGGTTATTACCCCTCTATACCCATCAAGCGGAGGCTGTAAACTATGTCCGAGAAGGCAGGAATGTGATGGTGTCGACCTCCAGCGCCAGTGGTAAGACCATGTGCTATAACATTCCGGTGGTGGAGACGATGTTAACTGAGAAGGGGAGCCGTGCTCTTTATCTGTTTCCGACTAAGGCGCTGGCTCAGGACCAGTTGCGCAATTTAAGGGAGTCGTTTGGCCCTGATTTATTTGGCATAGAGGAGTGTGCCACTTTTGATGGCGATACCCCTCAGGCGGAGCGAGCTGAGATAAGGGAGCAGGCCAGGGTAATACTTACCAATCCCGACATGCTCCATCTTGGCATCCTACCCAATCATAAGCAGTGGTCGAGGTTTCTGCGCCACCTGCGGTACGTGGTGGTGGATGAGGCCCACGTCTATCGCGGTGTTTTTGGGTCTCATGTAGCCTGTGTGTTGCGTCGCTTGCGCCGACTCTGCCAGTTTTACGACTCAACCCCTCAATTCATCTGCTGTTCAGCTACTGTCGCTAACCCTGGCGGGCATATGGAGAAGCTGGTAGGTTTACCTTGTGAAGTGGTGGATGACGATGGCTCTCCCCATGGGGGCAAGGACTTTGTCTTCTGGAATCCTCCGCTTATAGATGAGGCAAGGGGTGTTCGCCGTAGCGCTAATAGCGAAGCTACTGGCTTATTTACCGAGCTGGTGACCGGGAATATCCGCAGCCTAACCTTTGCCCGTACCCGTCGGCTTACTGAGCTTATCTATATCTACTCCAGGGACAAGTTGGCTAAAGACAATCCTGCCCTGGCGCAGAAGATAAAGCCTTATCGCGCTGGCTATCTCCCCGAGGAGCGGCGTCGAATAGAGCAGGAGCTATTCTCCGGTCAACTGTGGGGGGTGGTTGCCACCAACGCCTTAGAATTAGGCATAGATATCGGTGACCTGGAGGCTACGGTGCTCGCTGGCTATCCGGGGAGTATTGCCAGTACTTGGCAGCAGGCGGGCCGGAGTGGACGGGGCAGGGATAAGTCTTTAAGTTTTCTCATTGCTCTGGATAACCCTTTGGACCAGTATTTCATGCATCACCCTGAATTTTTCTTTCAGAAGAGCTTTGAGAACGCCCTGGTTAATCCCACTAACCCCTATATTCTAAAAGCCCACCTCATTTGTGCTGCCTGGGAGCTGCCGCTGAGCAAAAGTGATGAGGAATTCTTCGGTTCTACCTTAACCAGTGTCATTACAGAAATGATGGAACAGGGCATAGTCAGGGAACGCAGTAGCAGGTGGTACCTTTCGCCATCCATTCCCTATCCGGCGCAAAGCATCAACATCCGCTCCACCTCTGGGGAGAACTTTGCCATTATTGATACTTCAACTGGCGCCTTGCTGGAGACGGTGGAGGCCAGTGTGGCTTTCTTCCAGATACACCCCGGTGCTATTTACCTCCATCAGGGGGAATCCTATTTGGTTACTGAGTTCGACCTTGCTGGCCGTACTGCTTATGCTGAGCCCACCACTGTTCCCTATTATACTCAAACTAAGGAAATCACTGATTTGCGTATTGTCAGGGTAATCCATGATAAGAAATGCGGGCGGGCAAAGGTTTGTCTGGGTGAGGTAGAGGTTACCACTACCGTGGTCGGCTTCAAGAAGAAGGCGCAGTTCACTGAGGAAGTAATCGGGGAGGAGTCCCTTGACCTGCCGCCTCAGCATTTTCCCACTGTGGCTTTGTGGTTTGACCTGCCTCCCGAAGCTGTTACTCAAATAGAGAAGGCTCAACTGGATTTCCACGGTGGATTACATGCTGCTGAGCATGCCGCTATTGCCATCCTTCCCTTATTTGCTCTGTGTGACCGCAATGATATTGGTGGGGTGTCCACCCCCCTCCACCCTGATACCGGCAGGGCCCAGATATTTATCTATGATGCTTATCCCGGCGGCATCGGCATTGCTGAGAAGGGATTTGACTTAGTGGAGGAACTGTGGCAGGCTACACTGAGGGTTATAGAAGAATGCCCATGTCAGGATGGCTGCCCCAGCTGTGTCCAGTCGCCCAAGTGTGGCAATAATAATAAACCTCTGGATAAGAAGGCAGCCCGAATCCTGCTGGAAAGGTTGTTGGCAAAAAGATGATTGTCATAGATATGGACCCGGTAGCCTTGTACATAGGTGCCATAGAGATTAGGTGGTATGGCATTATTGTGGCTTTGGCTGTGATGACCCTTGGCTTGTGGATGTGGCGGCAGATAACAAGGAACAGAGAGAGGATTCCCATCCCTGACCCTAGTGTGGCCCTCTTCGCCATTCTCTCTGGGTTCGGCATGGCAAAGTTATTCCATGTTATTGACCTTTGGGACTATTACAGCCAGAACCTTGGGGAGATTTTTAGCGGGGCTGGCTTGAGCGTCTTCGGTGGTATCGTAGGTGCCACCCTGTTTTTCTGGATTTATAGCAGGGCAAAGCACTATCCCTTCTGGTTTATCGCCGATTTAGCAGCGCCGGGTGTCATATTGGCTCAGGCTATAGGCAGGATAGCCTGCACCATAAATGGCTGCTGTTTCGGAGAGGTTTGTGAGGTAGCGGCGCCGTCCTGGCTCCCCTGGGGGATAGTTTACACCCATCCCAATAGCTATGCTCCCCTCGGCGTACCTCTCATTCCTACCACTATTTACGAAATCGTATTCAACATGTCGCTTTTTGGGGTATTGCTCAAATTGAGGGGTCGGCTTAAACCTGACGGCTCTCTGTTCCTGCTCTACCTGAGTGCATACGCAGCGTGGCGGATTGGCATTGGTTTTTTGCGGGTAGGGACGCCGTTCTT
>CAZCAS010000112.1:0-3303 GCA_964496725.1 uncultured Dehalococcoidales bacterium | reverse complement strand
TTCGCATCATAGACAGCCTGTGGGTGGAGCACCTGACCATGATGGAGAATATGCGTCAGGGAATCGGTCTTATGGGAATGGCTCAGAGGGACCCATTGGTCGCCTATAAGACCCAGGGGCACGAGCAATTCCAGTTTCTCCTCTCCACCATCCGCCACGATGTAGTCCATACCATATACCATGTCCGCATTGAGAAGAGGGAAGCCCCCCGCCCGGCCCCGTCCCCTATGGCTCAGGTTGCCTCTCGGGGGATGGAGAACCCGAAGGGACAGAGGGCGAAGGTCGCCGGCAAGAAGGTGGGGCGTAATGACCCCTGCCCCTGCGGCTCAGGCAAGAAGTATAAAAAATGCTGCGGAAGGTAAAGATGGAAATGATATTGGGAGTAACTACCTGCGACAAGTGTGGAAAGCCTATGGAGAATGGGCAAGAAATCCTTATTGTAGGCTTAAGCACTGTTGCTAACGCGAATAGCGAATTGGAGGTTCCAGACCCTGAAATAAGATATGCTTGTCACCTTGACTGTTGGGATGGAGTTGAGGTGGACTATTAGCATAAGAGGGGGTAAGTATGAAGCTCAAAGACCTGATAGAAATGTATGAGGATAGGAAGAAACGGTTTGGGGATAAAGCCTATCTTCATATCTCAGAGATTTTTGAAGAGGCGCGAGAAAAATATAAGCGGGAGTATCTAGCAAGCCCGAAGGCACAAAAATTAAGGGCACAAGGCAAATCACCAGATGCTGAACAATCGTGGAAAGCATTCAAGGGTAAGAATTTTGAAAAGCTTATATTGCACGCCATTGCCGGGAAGTTTCAGTTTGAACTTAACCTATGCTGTATTCCCGGTCAATGGCTTAGTAGGAAGAAACTTTCAGAAGAGTTAGGTAAGGTTTACCGTAATTTGCTCATTAGGTATGGAGAGTGGTCATTACTTCCTGATGTGGATTTGGTTATTTATGAATCTGTTACCTGCAGAGTTGTAGGGGTTATATCGTGTAAAATAACACTGCGAGAAAGGATTGCTCAAACTGCTTATTGGAAACTGAAGTTAGCTAGCGATCCATTGACAATGCATATAAAAGGATACTTTGTGACAGCAGATGAGGATGGAGATCTTGTAGAAGGCATGGTCAAGCCGAGTCGGAATAGAATACTTGTTGAACACGAACTGGATGGTACTTATACTCTTCGAGATGTTGCGGAGAGTGATAAAGTGAAGGCTTTCCCTAAGCTTATTGAAGACATACGGAGGTTAGTGATTGAAAACAAATAAAGCTGGAGTACCACGACTCTTTGAAGTAGAGGAGGCTATTACCAAAGCCGAAGAAGTCAGCGAGGATGAGAAGCCTTCTTTAGAAACTACCACTCTTTGGGATTATCCCAGACAGAGCTATGGTAAAACGCTTAAAGGTAATAATAAATTTCAAGGGGTAACGCCCGCGTTTCTAATTTGGAATCTTATTCAGAGATATACGAAACCTGGTGATTTGGTTGTTGACCCAATGGCTGGTAGTGGAACGACAGTTGATGTGTGTAAAGAGGAAAAGCGAGAAGTAAGGGGCTATGATCTCGCTCCTCGGCATCCCGAAGTTGTTCAAAGCGATGCTCGGAAGATACCATTGGCTGATGAATCTGTAGATCTGATATTTATCGATTCTCCATATGGCGACAATGTTAATTACTCTGAGCATCCCGATGATATTGGGAAAATCTCTTGCGAAGATGAGCGTTTCTATCATGAGTTAGAAAAGGTCGCTATAGAGGCTTACAGAATACTTAAACCGGGTAAGGTATTGGGATGGTTAATCGGTGACCAATGGGTTAAAAAGAGATTTACTCCTGTGGGCTTCAAGTTATATGAACGTTTAACAAAATATTTTGAGACGGTAGATGTAGTCTGCATAGCTAGGCGAGGGCAGAGTTCACATACTGGAGTTTGGCATTATAGAGCCAAAAAGTTCAATTTCTACCTCAGAGGTTTTAAGTATCTCTTCATAATGAGGAAGCCTGATAAAAAGGCGGCGAGGGTTAAGTGGGCAAAGTATAAGTAAGTGGTTAAAGCCCATGAACAACAAGGAAATCGCCAAGGTATTTCAGGACATTGCTGACCTGCTGGAGCTTAAAGAGGAGAACCCGTTTAAAATCAGGGCTTACCAGAGGGCGGCTCGTTCCATTGAGCACCTGCCCATAGAGGCGGAGCGGCTGGCGGCTGAGGGCAAGCTGATGGAGGTCCCCGGGATAGGGGAGGCTATCACCAAAAAGATTACCGAGCTGGTCACCACCGGCAAGCTCGGTTTCTATGAGGAGCTGAAGGCGGAGTTCCCCGAGGGTATCAGTACCCTGCTTGATGTTCCCGGCATCGGCCCCAAAACGGCGATATTGCTCGCCAAACAACTTGACATAAAGTCAATTGATGAGCTTGAGGCGGCTATCGTGGGGGGCAAAATCACTGCCTTACCCCGAATGGGAGATAAGACGGCGGAGAATATCCTCCGCCAGATTCAGGCGGTGAGGAGGAAGAAGAGGAGCCAGCGCATTCCTCTCGGCGAGGCTTTGCCGGTAGCGGAAGAGGTCTTAGCCGGGCTTGCTCCTGTGTCCGGATTGCGCCACCTTACCCCGGCGGGCAGCCTGCGCCGTTTCTGCGAGTCGGTGGGCGATATCGACCTTATGGGGACGGCGGATGATGCTGTGGAGGCAATCCATGCCTTCACCTCCTTGCCTCAGGTCAAGGATGTTTTGGCCAGCGGGACGACCAAGGCGAGCGTGCTCGTTTCCGGAGGGCTTCAGGTTGACCTGCGAATAGTGGAGCACGACTCCTTCGGCTCCACCCTGCAGTATTTCACCGGCAGCAAGCAGCACAATATCGACCTCAGGGAGAGGGCGCATCGGATGGGGCTGAAGTTATCCGAGTACGGCATCACTAATCTGGCGACTGGAGAGCTGGAGAAGTTTGCCACCGAGGAGGACTTTTATCAACGGCAGGGTCTGGGGTTTATCCCCCCTGAGATAAGAGAGGGTGGACGGGAGATAGAGATGGCGGAGCGGGGCACCATACCTCGGCTGGTGGAGTTGTTTGATGTAAAGGGTGACCTTCATGTTCATACCGACTGGAGCGACGGGTACGACAGCATTGAAGCCATGGCTCTGGCTGCCAGAGCCCTCGGCTATCAGTATCTGGGCATTGCTGAGCACTCGGTGGGGCGGGGTATCGCCCACGGCTTGGATGTAGAACGGGTGCGACAGCAAATAGCGGAGATAGAGCAGCTCAACCAGAAAATCGATGGCATCCGCATTCTCAGCGGTA
>CAZCAS010000111.1:1343-3385 GCA_964496725.1 uncultured Dehalococcoidales bacterium | reverse complement strand
CCTCCCTTTCTTAGTGGTTTTGTAGTTCGTAGCAAGCGGCTATCACTGGCCGAGCATCATCTATTGGCGTTGGAGCCGTAGAGGGCAAGTTGGGGGTTTGCCCAGGCTACGTCACCGGCCTGTCTCCCTTCGCTGGTAAGCCGATAGTACCTGCGCGATGGCCCAGCCAGGTAGTGGTCCTGGAAAGAGGATGCCTCCTCCCTACCGCTGGGCTCCACCCAGCCCAGCCTCCGGAGAGTTGAGAAGTAGACGACGAAGGAGTGGTATCGGCAGCCGTTTGCTTTGTAAGGCATGCGGGCTAGATACTTTTCAGTAAGCCTTTCAATATTGTCGGGGCTCAATAGACGCTTCTCACGTCGGGCTTGCCTCTCTTCTCGTCTGGTAGCCCTATCTAAAGCAGTGGCCTTAAGCAGAGCCATTTTATAGTGGTGGAAGATATCCGCCTGAGGAGCACCAACCTCGGGGTTTGTTATGGGTGAGCTATTGGGTCTATTGCCTAGGAGATACTCCCGGATAAACCAGCCACAACCAAAGGGCCGCAGAAAGCCGCCTCTTGTTGGCTTTAACAGATCAACCACTGCCTTTATCCTTCCTCCATAATCTGTTATACCACTGGCGGTGTTCCTTGCCGGACACCTTTCTGTATTTAGCGGTTGTATTAAAGCTGGCGTGACCCAGATGCTCCTGAAGAAGCCGTAATCCATCCCCCGAGTCATTTAGCTTTACCGCATGGACAGCAAAGGCATCCCGTAAACGATGCGGGCTGATATTGCGTGTTTTGCCGGTCTCAGGGTTAACCAGTTTCGGCAGCCCCGCCTTTCGGGCACAGTCGCGAATCACCTGCCAGGCCCGGTGCCGGTTGATGCCGAAGATAAGACGCTTGCCAGCTCGAAGGACGGGGCCACCGCGATTGATATACTGGCGAAGAATCCTCAGAGTCTCCACATCAAGAGGCAGAACTCTTTGCCGATGATGATCACGTTGCTGGACCAAAGCCTCGCCTACTTCTTCCCCACACCGAGGGCAAAAGATGTGGCTACTCGCTACTCCCGAGCCGCAGTTTGGGCAGGAAAGTTTAAGCCGGCTCTTCAGATGCTTGATGGTGACGCACTTGTTATCAAAATCGATGTCATCTACCTGAAGAGCCAACGCTTCGCTTACCCGGCAACCCAGGCGATATAGCAGCCTGATGAGGAGCTTATCCCTTATATTACCGGCGGCACTCTCAAGTGTCTCCACCTCTTCAGTCTCTAGATAGGTCTTCATACATCGTCACCTGATATTAACGAATCATCATCTGTCTTACGCTTACACATCTTGCCTTCATCGCCTCTATGCCGTTTCGCAAGGTCGCGGGCAATTATCTTCCCCAAAATTCGCAGGCCTCGTCCTTGACATTCTTCATCAAGTGAGGCATTTGCCGATGGTTTCGATTGATCCCGAGCATTCATCTCAATTAATCTACCCTCTGAGATGAATCTAGCACGAATTAATACACTTGTCTAAACGCTTGAATGCCATCACATGACTTGACAATAGCACCAAGAATCTGTATGCTACTAATGCTAGGTATGAATTCTACACTAAAAGTATGCGGAGGGATTTTTTGAAATGCCAAAGAAATTCTTGGATACAGATAAGAGAGAGTGGCTTGAGCTTTGCGAAAGTGGTAAGACTGAAAAATGGATAGCTACCAATCATGCTAAATGTGATACGAGGACAGTTAGGAGGGGTATCGAAGAAGCACGTCGGAAACAGGATGTCAAGGTCGCGAGGATTGAGCTCCTCAAGGAGGCCTTGCATCAACACCAGGATAGCCTCTTTGAAGAACTTGACGAAATACTTTCGAGCCTTGCCGTTCCTCCGGAGGATTTTGCAGCACTATCCTGGCATTGCAATGGTGACTCCATTTTTACACAACCCAAGACTACAACAGAGCGGCAAACGGGTGATGTTAATAAACCCGATAGAGTTTCGGAGAGTCAAGGAGAGGCTGTGCGGGGATTACTAAAGGAGCACCTGAAGAATGACCGACTCTGGAA
>CAZCAS010000111.1:0-1333 GCA_964496725.1 uncultured Dehalococcoidales bacterium | reverse complement strand
TGCTTTCTCAGTGGAAGAAAGCGTATGCGGCAAATTTAACTGCGAGGATAGCACTTCAACGAAAGACAGTAACTCTGCTAGAAGAGGAAACCGGCTACAAGTTAGTTGACAAAAATGATGTTCCCCCTCCCTTTCTTTGTTCCTATACCACAGGCGACCTGTTTTTCAAAGCAGTTCTTCAGCACGCTTTCGGTACCCACAAAAGTATCGATCTCGAAGAGGATATTGTTGCAAATACCGCTACAGGGGAGGTCAGATATCATAGCTCAATTCTGGCAAATGCTCCTGGTAATGAGGAGAGGACTAAGAATAGTTTACTGCATGCCCTTAAGGAACTGATTGCGTCGTCCGAAGCCGTTATGGTTGTGGATACCTATAATACCCTCAAAGAAGCAACGGCCAGGGTTAGGCAGGTAGTTGAACAGATCAGGCTGCTTGGCCTGATTCCCGGTCAATGCAAGGTTTGCCGTCGTTTGGGCATGTAACCGATTTGAATAGGAGGTAAATAATGAAAGCAGTTATCTATGCCAGGGTTTCTTCAGAAAAACAGGACGTCGACCTCTCCATCTCAGCGCAGCTTCGGGCCCTGCGTGAATACGCGACTAAAAACGGCCACGAGGTGCTCAGGGAGTTTGTTGACGAAGCCGAGAGCGGCAAGACGTCCGCTCGCCCCGCCTTCAGGCAGATGATCACCATGGCTCGCCGGAAACCGAGACCATTCGACAGCATTCTGGTGTGGAAGTACTCTCGATTTTCCCGAAACCGTGAAGACTCGATTATCTTTAAGACGATGCTGCGCAAGGCAGGGGTTCAGGTAGTTTCCATAACCGAGCGCCTGGAGGATACACCGACGGGAAGACTCCTGGAAGCGATGATAGAGAGCCTGGATGAGTTTTACTCGGCTAATCTGGGTGAGGAGGTGGCACGGGGAATGAGAGAAAGCGCCTCAAGGGGTTTCTACGTGGCAAGCTATACACCCTATGGCTATCGCAAGGTAAAGGCGAAAGATGGCAATAAGGAGCGAGTAAGGCTAGAGCCGGAAACGCCCCAAGCGGAAGTTGTGAAGAGAATATTCAGCGGGATTACTGAAGGGAAGGGTCTGATTGAGATTGCCAAGCAGCTGAATAGCGAGGGGATCGTGGCTCCAAGAGGCAGGAAGTGGGGGAAGACCACCATCCATAAGATACTTACCAATGAGGCCTATACCGGCACCCTGGTATGGGGACGGAGCAGCATCCGTAACCCCTCCCCGGTCCGTGTGGAAAATGCCTGGCAGGCCATCATAGAACGTGATACCTTTAACCAGGTCCAGGCTCTGCTCAGAGCCAGGGCA
>CAZCAS010000110.1:0-3393 GCA_964496725.1 uncultured Dehalococcoidales bacterium | reverse complement strand
GACTTGAGCTTGGCTAACTGGCGGTAGCCTAGAATAAATTCTATTACGGGGTGGACTCCGCGCAGTTCCTCCAGTACTGAAGCCCCGGTGGAATAACCGCCCTTGGTTTTGCGGGTTGGCGGTAGTTTCAGTTCCTCAAACAGGATGCAGCTCAGTTGTTGGGGCGAGTTTATATTGAAGCGGTGCCCCACGTTGTTATATACCTCTATCTCCAGATGTAGTAGCTGCTCACCGAGGCGGTGAGACATCTCCCGCATTAGCTCTGTATCCAGGGCGACACCGTTCCTCTCCATGGTGACCAGCACTGGCACCAGTGGCATCTCAACCTCGGAGAACAGTTGCCATACCCCCTGCCGGTGAAGCTCTTTGCTTAGCAATTCAGCCAGTTGTCCGGTGATGTCAGCGTCAGCGCAGGCGTAATCGGCAGCCTGCTTTATCTCTACCTGCGACATAGAGAGCTGCTTCCTCCCTGAGCCAATAAGGGTGGTGATGGGCGTCATTTCAATGCCCAGCTTGCTGAAGGCGAGGGCTTTCAAGCCTAAGGGCTTTTCTCCCAGGAGGTAGGCGGCGACCATGGTGTCAAAGGTCAGGTTATTGACCTTTATACCGTATTCAGCCAGCACCGTCATATCATACTTGCCGTTGTGGGCAAGCTTAGCCAATTTAGTGCCCTCCAGCAGGGGTTTAAGCCCGCTGATGACCTGCTCGAGGGGCAGTTGCTCCACTTCTCCCCAGCCGACATGACCGATAGGGATGTAATAGGCCTCGCCGGGCGTGGGCGATATAGATATGCCTACCAGTTGAGCCGATATAGCATCCAGGCTTGTCGTCTCTGTGTCAAAGGCGAAGGATTCGGCTGCTGACAGGCGGCTTAGCAGCTCATCAAAGGCTTGAGTCGTATTTACAATGTGGTAGGCTCGTGAGTATGTGGATTCGGTTTCGACCTGAGGGAAGCCTGGGGCTGCTTCCATTTCCGGCAATTTGGGTAGCAGGCTGGCAAACTCCAGCTCGCGGAAGAGTTCGGCTACCTGTTGGCGGTCATAGTGGCTGATGTGGCAGTCATCAAGGTTGAGGGTAAGCGGCACCTGGGTAACGATGGTCGCCAGCTGCTTGCTCTGGCGAGCAGCCTCTTCATTTTCTCGCAGTATCGTCTGGAGCTTAGGGGGAGTTACCTCGTCGATGTGGTCATATATCTCCTCTATGGTGCCAAACTTCTGAATGAGCTTGACCGCTGTTTTCTCGCCGATGCCGGGGACGCCGGGGATGTTGTCTGAGGGGTCGCCCTGTAACCCTTTGAGGTCAGCGATATACTCAGGCTTGATGCCATACCTCTTAATTACTGCCTCTTCATCGTAGAGCGTGGTATCGCCAAAGGTCCGCCTGGGGTAGAATACCTTTACGCTGGGTGACACCAGTTGTGTGGCGTCAGCATCGCCGGTAACGATTATGGTATCAATACCTTGGCGGCTGGCCTGTTCGCTGAGTGTGCCCAGGACATCATCTGCCTCATAGTCATCGAGTTCAAAGATGGGGATATGGAAGGCTTCCACCAACTGTCTCACCCGCCCTAGTTGGGCAACCAGCTCATCGGGGGTTGGGGGGCGGTGTGCCTTATACTGGTCAAACATCTGGTGCCTGAAGGTAGGCGCCTTCTTATCGAAGGCGATGGCATAGTGGGTGGGCTTAAGCTCTCCTATCGCCTTGAGCAGGATGAGAGCGAAGCCGTAAACGGCGCCCACCATCTCTCCGGTTTTACTCACTGTCAGTGGTGGCAGAGCGTGGAATGCGCGATGCACCAAAGCATTGCCGTCAAACAGTACCAAACGCGGCTTTTTCATGGTTTAATTATAGCAGAGTGGAGGGGGTGTGGGTTAGCCAGGTTAAACCTACAGGCCCTCTATTTTACGACGGGCAATCCTTCTGACGCCCACCTTACCAGTCCGCCCGATATATTGTAGACTTCGGTGAAACCGAGGCCCTTCATGGTGTACAAGGCATTGGTATCGACATCACCACAGCGGCAGGTGTAGTAGACGAGGTAGGTTTTGCTCTTATCCAGCTTATCAAGCTCGTCACGGAAGGTTTCTGAAGAATAGTATATATTTGTGGCGTTTTCTATGTGTCCATTGGCAAAATATTCCGGTGCTTGTATATCAATAATGATAAAGTCTGGATTGTTCTTGTTCTCTTGAATGAGAGTAAACGCCTCTTCTGGAGAGATGCCTTTGATTGTCTGGTTCGGTGTTTCCTCTTGTGTGGTGATATCTTTGACTATCTGCGCTGGTGTTTCTGGAGGTGGGGCTTCGGTTTTTTTGCCGATGCACCCGCCCATTAGTGTGGTTCCGCTAACCAGTGATACCGAGAGCACCAGCATTATTAAGACTTTCGGACTTTTTGACATATGTTGTCGCTCCCTTCCCGGCCTTTAAGAGCATGTCTCTTTTTCAGGGCAATTTCGGCGGCTACCAGAATATTAGCATAAAAGGGAAATAAGGTGGAGAGCGCTTTAAGCCTCGCCCCTTTACCGATTTGCTGGTTTTCGTGGTATACTGGGGGGTATAAAGAGAGCTTGCACCTCCGCAAAATGTGGTTTTTGTGGAGGGTTGGGAGGTTAATTTGAAAGGTAAGGATTTGCTTTCAATATCTGACCTCGGTAGCGCGGATATTCGCTCACTTATTTCAGATGCTGTAGATATGAAGGTTAGGGGCTGGCTTTCTTTACTTAGTGGAAAGACATTAGCCCTTATGTTTGAGAAGCCCTCGCTGAGGACTCGGGTTAGCTTTGAAGTGGCAATGCGCCAACTGGGAGGGGAGAGCATCTATCTCTCCCCGGATGAGGTTGGTCTGGGGAAGCGGGAGTCGGTTCCGGATGTATCCCGCGTGCTCTCTCGCTATGTGGATGTTATTGTCGCTCGCACCTTTTCTCACCAGACCCTAGAGATTCTGTCCAGCTGTTCCGATGTACCGGTGATAAATGCTTTGTCTGATTTGGAGCATCCGTGCCAGGCTTTGGCAGACCTTTTAACTATTTACGAGAAGAAGGGGGAGCTAGGGGGATTGACCTTAGCCTTTGTCGGCGATGGTAATAATGTAGCTAATAGCCTCCTATTGGCTGCTTCGCTCGCCGGGATGAATTTCAGGCTTGCTTCCCCACTCGGCCACACGGTTGAGGAGAAGATACTGTCTCTCGCCAAAGACTACGCTCTTGATAGTGGTGCCGAGATATTATGTACTGAGGAACCGGGATTGGCAGTTAGCGGGGCTGATGTAGTTTACACCGATGTGTGGGTGAGTATGGGGCAGGAGGATGAAGCTCCGAAGCGGCGCCAGGAGTTTGCTCGATATCAGGTTAATGATGAGCTTCTCTCTTTAGCTAAAGAGGATGCCATATTG
>CAZCAS010000109.1:0-3453 GCA_964496725.1 uncultured Dehalococcoidales bacterium | reverse complement strand
GATAGCTTATCCAGGATTTGCTGCTGAACCTTATTGACCTCCCCATCGGTCAGGGTATGGGTTGGTGACTGGAAGGTGATGCTATAGGCAAGGGACTTCTTCCCCAAGGGGATATGCTCGCCAGCGTAGACATCAAATATAGTAACCTGTCCCACCAGAGGAGAACTTTCGATAATAGTCTTCACCTTCTGATGGGTCACTTCGGCATCAACTATCAGAGCGATATCCCGAACTATCGTCGGGAACGGTGATATCGGCTGGAACATCCTGTGCTCCAGAGTGTGAGATAACAGCGCGCTCACATTGATTTCAAAGAGATAAACAGCATCGGGGATTTCAAAAGATTGCGAAACTTTGGGATGTAGCTCCCCGACGACCCCTAATTTGTCGCCGCCGATGACTACAGCCGCCTGCTTAGCCGGATGCAAGCTTTCATCGTCACTTTCCGCAAAACAGGTCTTTATATCTAAATGGCCGAGTAACCCTTCAACTATGCCCTTAGCATCATAGAAATCAAATAACTCGTCTCCGGTATGCCACGATTTCTCCCATCTGGAGCCGCTCAGTACACCACACACTACCTCAGGCTCATCCGGCAAGTTCTTTTCACGGGGCAGATATACCTTGCCCAATTCAAAGAGCCTGATACCCCCGTCTTCATATCTCCGGTTTGCTGAGAGGGCAACTAACAGGTTGGCTCGCAAGTTGGGACGGAGATACTCCTGCTCCAGGGTCATAGGATTGGCGACACGCAGAGGCATAACCTTGACCGGATGAGGCTCAGGCAACAACTTGTTCAACGTTTCCAGACTGGTTAACGAGTAAGTAATTGCTTCCTGAAAACCAAAACCGATAAGGCTATCCCTTACCCTCCGCTTAAGGGCGAGGATAGGGTCAGGGTTTTGTTTCGGAATAGATTGAGTCAGCATAGTCGCCGGGATGTTATCATAGCCGATAACACGAGCTGCCTCCTCGACAAGGTCAACCACCTGGTGTATATCGCTCCGCCAGTAAGGAGCAGTGACCTGAACCTCCGATTTTGAAGTTCCCCTTTGGCAATCGAAACCCAGAGAGGTTAGTGCTTTCACTACCTGTTCCGGGCTGAAACCAATGCCCAAAAGACGCTTTATCTGGCCGGTTGACAGGGAGATAGGCTCATGCTCCACCTTGCCGGGGTAGACATCTATCAAGCCTTTAGCCACTTCACCACCGGCTAATTCGACAATTAACTGGGTAGCTCGTTTAATAGCTGCCGAAGCTAACTCGGGACGGATGCCCCGCTCAAACCGCATGCAGGCTTCACTGGGCAGGGATAACACCCTACCGGTATAATGAATGCTGGTTGGGTTGAAATTGGCTGCTTCCAGCAGTATTGACGTGGTTTCCGGGGCAACCTCAGTATCGGCGCCGCCCATGATACCGGCAATGCCTATAGCCTTCTCCTCATCGGCAATGACCAGCATATCCCGGGAGAGACGCCGCTCCGCCCCATCCAGAGTAACCATAGTTTCACCACCACTAGCCCGACGCACGATAATTTTCTTACCCCTAATCTGGCGATAGTCAAAGGCATGCTGGGGCTGCCCATACTCCAGCATAACGTAATTGGTAATATCCACAATATTGTTTATCGGTCGCATACCGCACTTGAGCAATCGTTGTTGCATCCATTGTGGGGATTCTGCTACCTTTACCCCGGTAATCAAGCTGGCACAATATCTGGCACACAGGTCAGGGGCGACAATCTCCACAGACACCTGCTGGTCTATGGGCGATGCTGCCTCTTTATACTCGGTTTCAGGGAGATGCAAATCCCGTCCAGTCAGGGCAGCAACCTCTCTAGCTATGCCAATTACAGAGAGACAATCGGGGCGGTTGGGGGTTATATCCATATCAAAGACAACATCGCCGATACACTCTGCCAGCGGGATACCAATAGGCGTCTCAGGGGGCAAAATCATAATACCCTCGTGGCTCTCAGAGACACCGAGTTCCTTTTCAGAGCAAAGCATGCCCTCGGAGACCACGCCACGAATTTTGGCTGATTTCAGATGAAACACCTGCCCGCTGTGCGCATCTATGAGCTGAGCACCAACAAAAGCGAAGGCTACCTTATCATCAAGCCTGAGATTTGGAGCTCCGCAGACGACAGTCTGTTGCTCTCTGCCTAAATTCACGGTGGCTAAGCTGAGGCGGTTGGCATTGGGATGAGGATTAACAGCTACTACCTGCCCAACGACAATGTTTTCCCAGCCCGCACCAGCAACCTGTATCCCCTTGACCTCATTGCCAGCCATTGTCAGCCGACTGGCTAAATCGACAGGGGACAAGGTGATATCTACATATTCCCGAAGCCAGCTAAGAGGAACTTTCATCTATCAGAACTGCCTCAAAAATCTAAGGTCGCTACCATAAAAGAGCCTGATATCGTCGATGCAGTAGCGAAGCATAGGTAGGCGGTCAATGCCCATGCCAAAAGCGAAGCTGGTATACACATCGGGGTCAAGACCACCACACTGGAGCACCCTGGGATGAGTCATCCCGGCACCCAGTATTTCGATCCAGCCGCTATTGCCACACAAGCGGCAACCTTTACCACCGCATACCAAGCACTCTATAGCCATCTCAGCACCAGGCTCAACAAAGGGGAAATAGTCACAGCGGAAGCGTACCTTCCTATCTTCTCCAAAGAAACGACGAGCAAATTCGTAAAGCGTCCCTTTCAAGTCGCTCATAGTAATACCCTTATCCACAACTATGCCATCGATTTGATAGAACATAGGGGTATGGGTAGCATCGCTAGCCTCATAGCGATAGACTCTTCCTGGCTCAACTACTCTTATCGGAGGACGCATAGTCTCAATAACCCTGGCAGTTACCGAAGTAGTGTGAGTCCGCAGTAGCATAGGTCTATCGCCGCTATCCGTCTCGAAATCAATCCAGGATGTGGACATAGTATCACGGGCAGGATGTTCCTTGGGAATGTTCAACGCCTCAAAGTTATAATAGTCCCATTCTACCTCTGGGCCCTCTACCACCTGGAATCCCATAGAGACAAATATATCGCATATCTCGTGGACTGTTTGAGTGATGGGATGTAGACGGCCTCTTGTAAAAGAACGACCGGGCAGGGTAACATCAACGCGTTCTTCTTGGGCTGAAAGAGCAAGTTTCGCTTCTCGTAGGGCTTGCTCCTTCTGTTTCAGCCCATCTTCCAGATTGACTCTAACCTCATTGGCACAGGCGCCAACAGCCTTCCTCTCCTCAAGAGGTAATGTGGCTAGACTACGCAGAATCTTGGTTAGATTACTCTTCTTACCTAAATAGCGAACCCGCCAGGATTCCAGTTCTTTAGCAGTGTTAATGCTTTCTAGCTCTTGAAGGGCATTTAGTTTTAATTCTTCAAGTTGCTGCCGCATCTTCGCCTTTATTAGCCCTGAACCTTCCCTTTAG
>CAZCAS010000108.1:0-3489 GCA_964496725.1 uncultured Dehalococcoidales bacterium | reverse complement strand
CTCATAGACCTTGCCCTTTGAACCGTCTACGGTGATTATCTGTTTGTCGCTGAGGATAGAGGTTGCTTTCTCGGTACCGACGATGCAGGGTATGCCCAGCTCTCGGCTGACGATAGCGGCATGCGCTGTTCTCCCTCCACGGTCGGTGACGATAGCTGCCGCCCGTTTCATCGCCGGGACAAAGTCGGGGGTGGTCATTTCAGCCACTAGAACCTCCCCCTGTTTTACCTTGTCTATTTGGGAGACATCAGATATTATTTTCACCGTTCCTGAAGCTATGCCAGGACTGGCTGGTGTCCCCGATAGAAGCAGCAGGTTGGTGATTTTAGATACAGTCTTGTCCTCAGCCTTTATCGTAGTTACCGGGCGGGTTTGGACGATAAAGATTTCCTTGCCTTCCTTTGCCCATTCTATATCCTGAGGAAACTGGTATAGCTCCTCTATGTGTTTTCCTATTTTAGCCACGGCAATTATGTCTTCATCGGCTAACTTTTGCTCAGTCTGAAGTGAGGAGGGAAGCGTTACCTTGATATTAGGTTCAACGTTATCACCAGACAGATTCCTGGCTAGTTTCCAATCCTGCTTGCCGATTTTTTTACTGATAATTTTTGTATCCTTTTTATCGATAATATAGAGGTCGGGGGTTACACTTCCTGAGACAATGGCTTCACCAAGCCCGTAAATAGCCTCAATAACAATCTTGCTGGCGTCACTGGTTACCGGTTCTAGAGTGAACATAACCCCAGAGGCTTGGGACTGGACCATTTTTTGGACGGGGACGGCGATGCCCACCTTAAGGTGGGCAAAGCCTTGCTCCTCTCTGTAGAAGATGGCTCGCGGGGTAAACAGGGATGCCCAGCACTCCTGAACCGCAGTCACTAGCTCTTCCTCACCCTCCACATTGAGGAAGGTGGCTTGTTGGCCGGCGAAGGACGCTTCGGGCAGGTCTTCAGCGGTGGCTGAGGAGCGCACTGCTACTAGGCCTCCTCCCATTCTGGCATAGGCCTGTTTAATGTCCTTAGCCAGTTGGGGGGGCATGGGGGCATCTAGAATCACCTGCGCAACTTTAGCGGCCGCTTGTTGAAGCTGTTTGGTGTCATTAACGTCTAGGAATTTTAGCAATTCTTTAATTTTATTGCCGATTCCTGACTCTCGGATGAAGTCGTAATAAGCCTTGGCGGTTACAATGAAGCCGGGGGGAACAGGTATCTTGGCGTTGGTCATTTCACCTAGGTTTGCTCCTTTACCACCGACAAGGGGTACATCCTTTTTGTTGACCTCGTTGAACCAAACGATGGCTTTTTTCTCTTCGCACATGGTTGGGTAGTCTCCTTTCCAGTGGGGTTAGTCAACAGTTAATTATACCATAAATTAGTGGTTTAGATGATTAAGGTAAAGGGTGGATTACGCATCATCTCTGTTCTAATGTTATCTTAAATCCATTCATTTTTCCATTTGACAGTGGTGGTGGTGCGGAGTAGAATTAGTTACGCAAGCTGGCGAGGAGGGGTGCATATCATGATAGAGATGGCCATTGATAGCATTCGGGTTAGTCTGATGAATTATCAGCGAGTGGTGATTTTGAAAGAGAAAGATGCGGAGCGCTATCTACCTATTTGGATTGGTCCCGCTGAGGCAGATGCCATAGCGGTAAAATTGCAGGGTGTTACTGTTCCCAGACCTTTAACTCATGACCTATTACAATCGGTCATTGATAGCCTGGGGGCTACGGTCAATTCTATCATTGTCAGCGACCTTAAGAATGATACCTTTTATGCCAAGATTATTCTGAATGTAGATGGGGGGGCGGTCGAGGTTGACTCTCGCCCCAGTGATGCTCTGGCTCTGGCAGTGAGGGTGGGTGTGCCTATCTACGCTGAGGAGACAGTGTTAAGTCAAGCCGGTATCTTCTTAGACAAGGAAACAGGCAAACCAGTTACCCCAGAAAAGGGGGGGGGCAAGGCTGAGGGTGGGGGGAAGTCGGTCAGCGAAGAGGAAATGAAGCGGTTATCAGCTTTCCAGGACTTCATTAATACCCTCGATTTAGACGACTTTGATAAGCGTAAATCTTAGCTAGGATTCGGTATATAAAATTATCACCCGCCCGATTTTATAAATTGATGGATAAAAAGCCCTGCAATGAAAGATTGCTGGGCTTTTTATTATATAAGGTGAAGGGATTATCCCGAATAATTCCTCATTTCCTTTCACGTTGCCCTTAACCATGATGATATGCGCAATGCGGACTTTGGGCCCTTTCTTGAAGGGGGAAGATTTGCTATATTAGTTTTTGTTATTTCGCTGCGAAAGAAGTTTTAAATAAATGCTGGCGTTGAGCCAAATCCTTGCCATTGCCATCTTCGGCGGGATGCTCACTGTTGTCATCCTTGGCAGGGCGCATCGTTATATTCCTGCGCTTATTGGTGCTGCCCTCACCTGTGTCGTTGTCTTTGTCGTTGTTTTACAGAACCCGGGGTTGATACTCGATGTTTTGAATTTGGGGGACCTTGGTCAATTTAGCTTCTGGGTACATGGGCAGGAGCGCATGGCATCCCATGGCGTAAACTGGCAGACCATCGTCTTTATTGCTGGGATGATGACCATGGTGGAGGGTCTGGGTGAGGTAGGGTTCTTCCGCTGGTTATGCTTATATCTGGCTAGAATGGTCAACTACCAGGTTGGTCCTATCTTGATTGTCTTTATGCTTCTATCAGGTGTCCTCTCAATGTTCATTGATAGTATTACGGTACTGTTGTTCTTGGCTACAGTAACCATTGAGCTGGCGCGCCTACTTAAATTTGACCCCGTCCCTCTGATAGTTGCTGGGATTTTTGCCGCCAATACCGGAGGCACTGCCACCATGTGTGGCAACCCCCCCAATATAATTATAGGCACTGCCCTGGGCTATACCTTCAGTGACTTTTTAGTTAATACCGGGCTCATCGTTTGGGCGGGTATGGGCGCGAGTCTGGGCTACTTCTATTTCCGCTTCCGCAAGATTCTAGTTTCTTCTCAGCAAAACGATTCAAACGACTCTCCCAATCACTATCCGGAGCCTAAGGAGGCTATCGTTAATCCTCACCTGTTCAAGATACAAGCTGCTATTTTCATTATGGTAGTGGCTTTGCTGGTTACTCATGCCTGGAACGGGATGTCTATAGCCCTGATAGGATGCATAGCCGCCGCCGCTACCTTGCTCGCTGCTTGGAGAGGCGCTCTAGGTATTATTAGAAGGGTGGACTGGCGAACCCTGCTTTTCTTTATCGGGTTGTTTGTCTGTGTGGGAGGGCTGGAGGAAAGCGGGGTGCTCAAGATGGGTGCTGGGCGTATCGAAGAGGCATCAAATGGAGGGATTACAAAAGCCATACCTATTCTTTTATGGGTTTCTGCCCTTGTCTCTGCTGTAGTGGATAATATCCCCTTTGCCGCTGCTATGGTTCCTGTAATCACCCATCTCTCCCGGACAGCCGGTTTTGACCTGTCTACACT
>CAZCAS010000107.1:0-3608 GCA_964496725.1 uncultured Dehalococcoidales bacterium | reverse complement strand
CCTTTGAAGGAGAGGGGGATAAAGGGGGTGAGGTGGATAGACAACCTCAAGGAGGAGGCGATTATGTCTATACCGCGAAATTGGAGCGAAGAATTGGTTTCCGAATGGCTCTGCCTTAAGGGCTATTCAACCGAAGTTGACATAAAAGTAGGTACAGGTGGTAGGGGAGGCCGAAAAGAGGCGGATGTCGTGGGAGTAAAGATTGGTGAGGATAGCAAGAAAGGGCGGATTTTGCAAATCTACCATGTCGAGGTGGGACAACTTGTGGGGAGGCACGTGAAGAACATTGAGATGCTAAAAGAAAAGTTTTCAAATGAGAGAACAAGCAAGGTCATGGAGCGATACAAGAAACGAATGGCATTTGCCGGTAAGGTTCAATATGACAAGTTATACATAGACATTTGGGCAAGACCAATAAAGGTAGAAAAACTGATGAGCACTTCAGAAATAACTGGAGAGAGAATAGAAGTATGGACAGCCAGTGAATTATTCAGGAACGTATTTAAGGCGATTGAGGTTTGGGGTGAGACCACTCTTCCCGAAAGCTATTGGATGCTCAAACTACTGGAATCTTATATTTGGGGGAACTGGCACTACTCAAGTTCTGACACTACCATTAAATAGATATCTTCGAGGGCAAAGACTTAAACTATTTGGAATTTTGTTTCACTGGACAACTAAATGTCATTTTGAAATTAGAATTTCACAAAGAGGAAGGCTATGGCTAAAGCGGTTTTAGTAGTAGACATGGTCAGGGGGTTCCTGGAGGAGGGTTACCCCCTGTACTGTGGGGCTCGGGTCCGTCGCGTCATCCCCAGCATTCAAGCTCTTCTGGAGCGAGAGGTCACCCAGGGGTCTAAAGTGTTCTTCCTCTGTGACTCTCATACTCCTGATGACCCGGAATTCAAGGTGTTTCCTCCCCATTGTCTTGAGGGCACTCGTGAGGCAGAGGTCATCCCCGAATTAGCCCGGTATCGGGGTGAGGTGATACCCAAGGGGCATTACAGCGCCTTTTTTGATACCCCTCTCGACCAGAAGTTGAGGAAGCTTAAGCCGGAGAAGTTGACTGTTTGCGGGGTGTGCACCGATATTTGTGTCCTTCACACCGTGGCTGATGCCAGAAATCGTGGTTATCAGGTGGAGGTGCCTGTTGACTGCGTAGCTGCCTTTAGTGAGCGGGCGCACCACTTTGCTCTGGAGCATATGGAGAAGGCTCTGGGGGCAAAGCTTATCTTTAAGGTTAGCCAGGTGAAACCAGCTAAGTTCGAACCTTCAGAGGCTGTCCTCTCCGGAGATACGGGTGATGTCTACTTTGCCCGCACTATAGATATATTGCGTCGCGAAGGGATTAATCCGGTGGCTACTATGGAGGCGTTCTGTAATCGAGCGGGGTTGCTCTGCGGGATGGAGGAGGTCAAGGCACTCCTTTCCCATGTTCTGCCAGGGGATAAGAGTGAGGTATGGGCGCTGGGTGAGGGTGAGACCATGGCGGCAAAGGAGGTGGTGTTGCGCATAACAGCCCCTTATCAGAGTTATGGATTGTATGAGACGGCTATAGATGGCATTTTGGGACAGTGCAGCGGTTGGGCGACGGCTGCCAGAGAGTGTGTCGAAGCTGCCCAGGGGATACCTATCATCAGCTTTGGTGCCCGTCATGTTCATCCTTCAGTGGCTGGGGTGATGGACTACGCTGCTATTGTCGGTGGTTGCGTCGGTTGTTCCAGCATAGTTGGCGCTGAACTGGCTGGTGTTGAACCGGCGGGAACTATGCCTCATGCCCTGATTATAGTTATGGGTGATACGGTTAAAGCTACCGTGGCTTTTGATAAGCATATGCCGTCTGATGTGCCCAGAATATCCCTGGTTGATACCTTTAAGGATGAGCCTGAGGAGAGCTTGCGGGTGGCTGAGGCGTTAGGGGGGAGACTTGATAGTGTCCGATTGGATACCCCGGGCGAACGGGGTGGTGTTACCCCTTCCCTGGTCAAGGAGGTGAGGGCTAAACTGGATTTGGCCGGCTTCAACAAGGTAAAGATTTTTGTAAGTGGCGGCATCGACCCTGAGCGCATAACCTATTTTATTGAGGGTGGGGCTCCGGTTGATGGCTTTGGTGTCGGTAGCTATATCACCGGGGCTAAACCGATAGACTTTACCGCTGACCTACACGAAGTGGAAGGCAAGCCTGTAGCCAAGCGAGGCAGAATCCCCGGCATCACCCCCAGCCCCAGGCTGAAGAGGGTAATATAGTGCGATGTCGGTAGAGGAGAAATTGGGATGAAAAAATCGGAGATAAAGAAGAATGTAAGAGAAGGCTATGCCAAAATAGCCAAACAAGGGAGTTCTTGTTGTGGTGCCCCAGAGGTTTGCTGTGGCGGTGCTGACCTAGCTCAGTCTATCAGCAGGAATATAGGCTATACCGATGAGGAACTCAGCTCTGTTCCCGAGGGTGCTAACCTGGGCCTCGGCTGTGGCAATCCTGTTGCCCTGGCATCTCTGGCTGAGGGTGAAACCATCCTCGACCTCGGCTCAGGTGCTGGTTTCGATTGTTTTCTGGTAGCGAACAAGGTTGGTAAGACAGGGCGCGCCATAGGCGTTGATATGACGCCGGAGATGATTGAGAAAGCCAGGGAGAATGCCCAAAAGGGCGACTACCAAAATGTGGAGTTCAGGCTGGGCGAGATTGAAAATATACCTGCCGCTGATAGCTCTGTCGATGCGGTTATTTCTAACTGTGTTATTAACCTCTCGCCTGACAAAGAAAGGGTTTTTCAGGAGACATTCCGGGTGCTGAAACCTGGCGGCAGGCTGATGGTATCGGATATTGTCCTGCTGAAGGAGCTTCCTGATTTCATAAAAAGCTCCATCGCTGCTTATGTCGGGTGTGTTTCTGGTGCCATGCTGAAAGAGGATTACCTGGGAGCGATAAGGAAGGCTGGTTTCCGTGAGGTTAAGATTGTGGGTGAGGCATCTTTCCCCATTGAAGGCATAGTCAACGACCCTACTGCCAAAGCTGTTATCAATAAGCTGAATATCCCCTCGGAAGAGATAAAGGATATTAGCAGCTCGGTTCTCAGCGTAAAGGTTCAGGGGATAAAACCGAAATAATGTAAGAGATTAGTTTCTACCTCACCCCCTTTATCCCCCTCTCCTTCAAAGGAGAGGGGGAAGATATTAAAAAGAGAGGCTTTGCCCCTCTTAGACTCCTCCTTGATAAACGACCTACATGTGCTTCTCTTATGGTACCCTCTCCACCCATACTTCCCCGCCCCTTTCATGAATGGACATGGCTTGTCCCGATAGTATTGCGTTTTTTGCCCCAACTTTTCACAGGTGCGGCAGGTTCCACGACGGGGACGGGAACTGCTGTTCCTCCCCACCTCGTCTTTCAGCGCCTTTGGAAGTGGGCATCCTCTTTGAAAACTTTTGGGCATTTTAGCTCCTAGCTAGTCTTAACATCAGCGCTTCCAGAGTAGCCAGCAATACATCTCATCCATCCAGCGCAATATATACTCACCACGCAACTTTTTACCATGAAGGATGACTTCTCTTTTCGTATTGCTCCAAGACTTTGTCTCATACGTTCCCATGTCCCAAATTTTGACCGTGGC
>CAZCAS010000106.1:0-3614 GCA_964496725.1 uncultured Dehalococcoidales bacterium | reverse complement strand
CTTCTCTATAGCCCCTAAAATAACCCTGGGAGTGAATTGGGGGATTATCACCAGCGTGGCTCCTTTCATAATGGAGCCAAACAGAACCTCACCCAACCCAAAGAGATAGAAGAAGGGAACGGTATCCATAACCACGTCATCTCTACCTCGCCCCACACCCGCGGAGACTATATCAGGAGTCCCCAGAAGGGAGGTATGGGTATGCACTACCCCCTTCTGCCTCCCCAGCACACCCGAGGTGTAGATGATGGCGGCGTTGTCCCTATCGTTTATATCAATATCTGGGCAGAGGGTGGAGCTGCCCGCCAGCATCGTCTTGTAGGAATCTCCATCAACCTCCAGAACCTGCTCCAGCAAGGGGACGTCAGGCATGACGGGGGCAAGCATCTGGGAGAACTCCTTTTCCGTTATAAGGACTCTGGCATCGGAATCACGCAATAAGGGAGCAAGCTCAGGTGACTTGAGCCTGGAGCTGAGGAGCACAGCTACGCCACCAGCCTTAATGACTCCAAAATAATTGATAACCCACTCAGGACTGTGAGACATTAAAATAGCTACATGGTCGCCATGTTCCAATCCCAGCCCTATAAGAGCATTGGCGATTCTGTTAGAAGCTTCGCTTAACTCCCCGTAGGTGACCCTCTGGGAACCAAGAACAAGGGCTATTTTTTGCGGCACTTCACCGGCGGTTATCTCCAGAACCTGCTTTAGATCCATATTACCTCTTCATAAAAAGGGGAGGGGTGAGGAGACCTCATTTTGTCTATTGACAAATTCGCTGAGTCCGTATAGTATATCACAAAGCCTAGTGCTAATCATAAGTAATCTTTGAGTTACTGTCGGTACCAGCCTCAAAGTTGATATACTTTTGTTAGGTAATTAAGGACTACATGTGAGCTACCATGCCATATCCTGGTCAAGCTTAAGCAGTAGCCATAACTATATAAATATATAAAAAGAATTCTAGGGCTTGACTAATCAGTGTACCGTTTCGGTATATTGGGGTCAGCTATTAAAGCGGGAAATATGCATTTTTTAGTGCCCACGAACTGGGACAGGGAGCTTATATCCCCCCTAAGCCAGATTAAGGCAGATACTGAGATATATGGCGTTTTACCCATCTCTATGATGGGGAGCGGAGGCTTAGGGCCAGATATCCCCCAGATGACAACAGAGCAGGCGGAGGAATATATCAACCTGGTCCATTCCGCCGGTTTAACCTTTAATTACCTCCTCAATGCCCCCTCCCTGAGCAACATGGAATGGCATGAGGGCACCCACCATGAATTACTCCAGCACCTGCAGTGGCTCAGCAATGCCGGGGTAGAGAGCGTCACCGTGGCTATCCCATACTTACTGGAGCTTATAAAGCGCCAGTTTCCGCGTCTTAAAGTGGAGGTGTCAACCATCGCCCATGTAAACAGCGTGGCTCGGGCTAAATACCTTGAATCTCTAGGGGCTGACACCATTATGCTGGACGCCAGTATAAATCGAGATTTAGAACTGCTCAAGGCTATCAGGGACGCCGTGGACTGCAAGCTGGGGGTGCTGACCAATACCCTCTGCCTCTATCAGTGTCCTTACGAGTACTACCACAGTAGCACCCTAGGTCATGCCAGCCAGAAACACAGCCCGCTCCACGGTTTCTATATGGACTATTGTGCCTTCCAATGTGCCTTGAATAGACTAAATGATTCCTCGCAGTTTATTAAGGCTCGTTGGATAAGACCTGAAGACATTCATATCTACGAGCAGATAGGCTTAGACTTCTTCAAAATAGGCGGTAGAGCCATGCCTACGGAGTGGATTCTAAACGCCGCTAAAGCATATGCCTCGCTTCGCTACAAGGGCAACCTGCATGACCTTTTGAACCCCCTCACCCCACAGAACAGGTATGCCAAGCCCTACCTCTCCCAGCAGCAGATAACAGCAATGGCTTCACCACCCAGTGTCTATATTGACAACCAGGCTCTGGAGGGTTTTATCGATTTCTTCAAGACAAAGGATTGCCTATCTGGGTGCGGTAATTGCCACTACTGCCAAGAGGTAGCTGATAAGGTGGTCAAATTTGACCGCCATAAGATAGATAAATACATGTCTGTGCTCAAAAAGCTCCTAGGTGACCTCGTCAGCAGCAGGATATTTCAGCCGGCATCAGCGTAATTAAACACTAGCTTGTTTTGCAGTATGACCTAAGGAAAACCAGCATTTGGAGTCCTACTCCCAGGAGCCCCAGAGGGTGCGAAACGGACTTGATAGCAAAGAGGGGAGCGTATCTGCTCCCCCTTATCTTCATCTGGCTGGGGAAGAAGGATTCGAACCTTCCCTTACGGATCCAGAGTCCGCTGTCCTACCACTAGACGATTCCCCAGCACAGCAAATTATAGCATGGGCTATACTTGTTATCAATTCGAGATAATTTGACATAAGAGACCCGCCTGTTTATGCTAAACTATCAAGCTATCCAAGAAAGGAAGCATAGCCGTGGCTGATTTAGCGGCTCTCCAAAAGATTATAGGCGTGTCCTTTAAAGACCCCTCCTTGCTGGAGCAGGCTCTAATCCATGATTCCTATATCAATGAGAACCCCGACCTTGCCCCCGTCTCCAATGAGCGGCTCGAATTTTTGGGCGACGCCATTTTAGGGCTGGTAACTGCGGAAAAGCTATATCGCGACTTTCCCTCACTAACCGAAGGTGAGATGACCAAGCTCCGTGCCGCTCTGGTCAGCAGGGATGCCCTAGCCCGCGTAGCAGAAGCCATCAGTCTGGGAGATTACCTGCACCTGGGAAAGGGTGAAGAGGCAAGTGGTGGACGCCGCAAGCCAGCTAACCTGGCCAGCGGCTTAGAAGCAGTGATAGCTGCTATCCTCCTTGACCAGGGGCTCACCACCGCCAAAAATTTCATCCTAAGTCTACTTAATGAAGAACTAGAGAAAGCGGTTAGTCAAGGCGGGGAAAACAATTACAAATCGCAACTTCAGGAAACGATTCAAGGTAGGGGACAACAGACACCTGCCTACTATGTGGTAGAAACAATGGGGCTAGACCACGATAGAACGTTCACCGTTGAGGTAATAGTCGATGGCACTGTGCTGGGAAGAGGAACAGGAAAAAGTAAGAAAGCAGCGGAAACCGAAGCCGCCCGCTCAGCACTGGAACGACTTTCAAACAACTTTACACATTGACCTCCCTTTGCTAAACTTCAATTAGAACTCCTCCGGTTAAACGCCCTAAAAGAGGTGTTACTATGGGAAGACGAGATTATCGACATAGAGAATCAAAGAAACCGAAAAAGGACACGAAAAAGCTATTGACCGAGACTGTATTACCACCTGCAACCACAGTGGAAGTAATCAAAAAGGGGAAGAAAGAACCCAAGGAGGATTAAGGGAGATAGGGGCGTACCAACAACTTTACGAGACGGGGGAGTTAAAGTCACGGTCTGAGAAAGCCAAAGCACTACTGGAGGAGTGCTACTTATGCCCCCGCCACTGTGGGGTTAACCGCCTGGCCGGCGAAAGCGGGAAATGCCATGTCACCAACCAGGTGATAATCTCTAGCTATGGCCCTCACTTCGGGGAAGAGGCACCCCTAGTAGGTAAGCACGGTTCAG
>CAZCAS010000105.1:0-3752 GCA_964496725.1 uncultured Dehalococcoidales bacterium | reverse complement strand
CGCCCGGCTTGGCGCTTGTAGAGGAGGAAGTAGTATAGGCCGAAGTTTACCCCAGCAATCGCCATGAAGGCGATAACAATGCCCTCAACGATGATGCTGTTATAGGCGCCGATGCTTAGCGTTGTGGCACAGAAACCGCCGGTGGGCATGGTGCCCATAGTGACTATGACGGCATCAAAGGCAGGTATTCCTCCCGCCTGCCAGAGCAAGAGGAATTCGAGGCCTGAGAAGCCGGCGTATAACCACCACAGGGCTTTTACTGAATCTCGGATGCGGGCGGTTACCCTCTCAGCATGGGGCATCTCGGCTTCGACCAGGTGGGCTGCCCCCATGCCCAGTATGGGGAATAAGGCGACAAACAGGGTTATTATCCCCATCCCCCCCAGCCACTGGGTTAGATTGCGCCACAACAGGATGCCGTGCGGCTGGCTTTCGATGGCGGTGAGTACTGTGGCTCCGGTGGCTGTGTAGCCTGACATCGCCTCAAAGTAGGCGTCAATGTAGCTGGGGAAGGTGCCCGCCAGCATATAGGGTATGGCGCCAAAGGCTGAGGCTAAGCCCCAAGTCCCAGCCACCAGCATTATCGCTTCGCGGCGACTTATCCTCCCCTCGCCGCGGGGGGTTAACCGCCAGAGTAGCAAGCCTGAGCCGACGCTAATGGCTATGGAGGTGGCAAATGCGGAGAAATCAGTCCCTTTGTAGTAGAAGCTTATGACCAGGGGAAAGAGCATACAAAACCCTAGGCCTGCTATCAACAGCCCTAGGTAATGGAGAACAACCTTTACTCTCATTAGCTAATTTTCACGTGAAAAGTTTTTCCACCGCGGGGGTAACAGCTAGGGGGCATATTATGATAACATGGTCGCCTGGTTGTACCACTCTATCACCCGGCGGAATAATGACGGTGCTGTTGTGAACAATGGCCCCCGCTACTGCCTCCTTAGGCAAGCCTGCCTCTGTTATCTTTTTGTTAGCCACTGGTGCTGTTGGGCTGGTAACGAATTCGATGGCTTGTATCTGTTCGCCCCCCAGCAAGGCTGCTGAGATTGCCCCGCCATGAAGGACAAAGTGGGTGATTCTACTCGCTGTTAACAGTGGGGCTGAAGCGGCTACGTCAACCCCAACCGCCTCAGCCAGCTGGATGCTTGCTGGCTTAGTAACCAGCACCAGATTTCGGGGCACCCCCAGGTGTTTGGCTAGTAATGCGGAGAGGATGTTGGTTTCATCACTTTCGGTGCTGGCGACAAAGGCATCGGCTAGGGGAACCCCCTGCTCGATAAGAAAATCGCGGTCAGTGCCGTCGCCGTGCACCACCACCGTTCCTTCCAGCTTGGCGGCTATCTCTTGGGCATGAGATACAGTTCTCTCAATAATTTTAATCGAGACACCGCGTCCTCTTAATTCCTCGGCGATGAGACAGCCGACTCGCCCTCCTCCAAGGATAACTACACTCTTCGCCGGCTGGTGGGGCTGGGCAAACATCTCCCCTAATTCATTCATGAACTCTCGGGAGGCGACCAAGTAAATGCGGTCACCTGTCCTTATCACCTCATCAGCAGTGGGCATAATGCTTTCTTCGCCACGGTGAATGGCGGCAATTGTGCATGGCTTAGGGAAGGCGATGCCGCTTATTGGTTTATCTATTATTGCTCCCTTTTCTGCATGGAACTCTCGTATCTGAACAAGCCCGTTTGCGAAGTTTTCTACCGGGGAGGGATACAAACTAAATAGTATGTTTGTTATTTCTTTGGCGGCTTCGGTCACCGGATTGACGAAGAAATCTACTCCCAGAGTTTTGGGTCTGATTACCTTCCGGGGGGTGGTGGGGGAGTTAGCTCCACCGATAAAGTATCCTGAATATTGAGGGTTACGGACTCTGGCTACCGTCATCTTTGCCCCCAGCCCTTTTGCGATGAAGCATATAACCATGTTTGTCTCATCGCTGTCAGTGACGGCGATTACTAAGTCGGCGCGGTGAGGCTCAGCTTCTTTGAGAACTCGGGGGGCTACGGCGTTCCCTATGATGGTGGTGACATCAAGCTGGTTGCGGATAGCCTCGATTGTCTCCTCAGATTGGTCCACCACCACCACCTCGTGTTTCGCTTCAGCTAACAAGGAGGCTATATGGAAACCTATTACTCCGGCACCGGCTATTATGATGTACATCTATCTCGTTCCAGCTATTTACTGGCTGTGCCCTTGAACCATTTTGAAACACTTTGCGAGATGGTGTGGAGCATTCTGCGGGGCTTTCTTCGTCTCCGCAGCACCCTGTCCCCCGGTCTGTTGGTAGGTATTTCCTCGGTAAGCTCTGTTTCTTCTGGGCGCTTCATAACCATAATAATGGCACCGATGTTGAAGATGGTCAAGTTTATTTATTGCTATGTCGTGGGATTTTACTGGTCTTTCTGGCGGATGTAAACTACCGGCATTGCTTAACAATTTATATTTTATCTGTCTCGTCTAACTCACGATGCGAGCTATATACTATACCTTTATTCTGATGCCTGTAGGGTAATCCTCCTTGGATTTGCTCGGCATTTTTCCGCGGTGACAATTGCCTTAATATCCGATACCGCCAGGTCAATTCTACCTTGTTTGTTCATCACTATGTAGTCAAACAGGGAGAGCTGTTTTATTTCTTCCTCAACAGTTTTTATGCGTAAGGCTAAGTCAGCGGGTGATTCAGTATGGCGCTGTTTGAGCCTGGTGGCGCATTCTTCCCTTGATGGGGGCATCAGGAAGATGAATACCGCCTCGGGCATTATTTTTTTAATAGTAGCAGCGCCTTGGATGTCAACCTTTACTATTGTATCCCGTCCCTTCTCCAGCGCTTGTTTAATTGGCTTCTTAGGCACACCATACCAGTTGCCATAAACATTTGCCCATTCTAACAACTCATTATTTTTGACCAGTTCTTGGAACTTTTCTATGGAGGTGAAATGGTAGTCTACCTTATCTTTCTCTTTAGCTCGCTTAGCCCGTGTGGTCACAGTGGTAATGTATTTGAGGGGATAGCCTGAGTCTTTCATCTTGGCTAACAACGCATCTTTGCCTGCTCCCGAGGGTCCGGAGAGGACTATGAGCAACGGTTTTGTCGGCAAGCTGGATGGGGGCTGGTTCTCATAGCTCGCCTTTTTCATTGCATTGCTCTGGCTCTATCGCTGAGTCTCGTTGGCTTGCTTGTAACCGGCCGGCTATAGTTTCTGGGGCGAGGGCGGCTAAAATGATATGGCCGCTATCGGCGATAATTACAGCTTTTGTCCTTCTGCCATTGGTCATATCAATCAGTAGCCCTTTGTTTTTCCCCTCTTGTATGGCGCGTTTAATAGGTGCTGAGTTTGGCGAAACTATGCCAATAACTCTATTCATGGCGAGGATATTGCCAAAACCCACATGAACTGGCCTCATAACCATTGTCACCACCTCGAAAACTAGATTCGCTGCTTACTATCTTATACCCTTAACAGTAATTACGCAACTACTGGGGGTTGAACCATTTGATATTTTATGGTACAGTGTAGCACAGTTTTTAGTGGTGAGTATGTCCAAACAGTTATCGTCGATTTTAGCTCCATATAGTGGACAGCGGGGGGCATTGATCCCCCTTTTACAAAAGGTTCAGAAGGAATTAGGCTATCTTCCTGAGGAAGCGATCTCAGAGGTAGCCCGATTTTTGGGTTTATCTGACAGTGAGGTTTACGGGGTAGCCACCTTTTATGCCCAGTTCAAGTTTGTTCCCATTGGGAGGA
>CAZCAS010000104.1:0-3768 GCA_964496725.1 uncultured Dehalococcoidales bacterium | reverse complement strand
CAACCTCCACAGCGTCAGGATGTTCGCTATGAGATAACTATTACCAGGGAGCAGGCAGCTCGGGGATTGGAGAAGGATCTGGTTCGAAGGAATAAGAAACTAAGGGTGAAAATCCCTGCGGGTATAAAAAGCGGTGCCAAGGTGCGACTGAGAAATGCTCGTCAAATAACCGATGGTCAGCCGGGCGATATTATGATTTTGGTTAAAGTTAAGTAGAGGGCGGTCATGTCTGAGGAACTTGGGAAGATAGAAAAACCTCTGGTTGAGGAATTTAAGAAGGGGAGAAGGTTATATTTTGTCCCTATTATCTACTGTGAGAAAGAACCCCTAGCTGAGTATCTGGAGAGATTTAATAAGTATTGGAACCAGATTGAGGACCAGGTGAGCAGTCTGGAGCTGAAGCTGGGGAAGATTGATAAGATATATCATGAGTTAATCTCGGTAGGTGGGGGGGATGGGGTCAAAGCGATAAAAGGCTTGAATGAGAAGAGCTGTCAAATCGTGGAAAATCGGTTGACCAAAGGGGCACAGCTCGAGGCGACTGAAGACAACGAGCTGCTAACAGAGTTTATGGATTGGAACAGGTGCCTGGTAATGGGTTTGCAGAATGAGAAAGTATTCGCTGAGGTCTACGAACATTACACACAGGCAAGCAAAAAGAGAAATGAATATATCGCCAAACAGATAGATGAAACACTTAAACCGGATGAGGTGGGGATATTGTTCATGAGAGAGGGGCATCAGGTTCAGTTTCCCTCGGACATAAGAATTTTTTATGTTGCCCCACCTGCCTTGGATGAGATTAAACGCTGGTTTAGAGAGCGCGAGGTCGAATCACAAAAGGAATAACATATCCTACTGCTCAGTAACGGTGTTAACCCGTACTCCCTTGGAGATAGCCCACGTAATTCCGGCTTCGATGTTCTTGTCTTCACCCTCGAGTTCCAGTACCACCCAGCCCGTGTCTTTTGTTAAGTCGGCCTGGCGAATAGTAGTTATCAGATTGAATTGTAGTCCCAGAGTGTAGACGATTGGTTCGGAACGTAGTTCTCCGGGGAGGGTAAGCATTACACGTCGTTTTGCCATTTTTACCTCTCTCTCACAGTTATAACTGGCGAATTTTCATCTTGCCCCAAATCCCTGTCTTGTCGCCTTGGATAATCATTACTCCTGATATCTCCTCGATGCTCCTGGCTAACTCAATCCCACCGGGGATGTCGGCTGGTTGTTTAATCAGATTCGCTATAGCAGTGGCAGCGGCATCAGCCAGGGTGGCTGATTTGGAAAGCACTATCACTGCGTCAGCCTTTCCATAGCTTAGAGAATGCCCCACCGTTCCTGAAGAGGTGCAAATCCCCAGCGGAGTATCTGCCCCCTCGACCTCCAGTCCAATCTTGCCGCTTAACGGCGATTCACCGGCATAGATGCCTATTATTCTTTTTCTCAGGCTCTTCAGGTATATATCACCGCCATTTTCTATAATTATCTCTGGTGAAGAGGGCAGCAGTTCAGTGCCCACAAATTCTGCTATAGCCCCCGCCACTGAAGCCATAGGACCGACCCCGGCTTTGCTTGCCGCTTCTGACATCGCCCTTACAATCTTTGGGGCGTTGTCATCGACAGGTAGGGGTTTGAGGGAGGTTAGAAAAAGGGGATGCCTCTCGATATATTTTTCCAGGGCATCACGATACTTCACTACCAGCTTGCGGGCTTTGCTTTTCAGGTTGGATGAGGCACGGATATAGAGGTCTGTCTCCTTTATTACCACACTAAAAGAGATTAAATCGCCGTCTTTAACCCAGTGTCGGTATGCTCTCGGCTCATACATTGATTTTGATTAGAAGTGCACCTCCATGGCGCGCGGGGGACAGGTCTTGATACATAGCCCGCAAGCTATGCACTTGTCGTTGTGGAAATCGACTCGCCTGGTGGTGATGTCAAGCTCAAAGGCGCCGGTTGGACAGATGGTTACGCATGCCCCGCAATGGGTGCACCTCTCTTCATTGCGGAGGACATCTTGGCTGAGCGATTGAATCCTCACTCCGGTCTCGGTTAAGTATTTGATACCTTTGTCATAGTCTGTCTGTTTGCCGGTCAATTCCAGCACCATCAGGCCTTCTTCATCTGGAGTGACTGAAGCCTTGAGGATATTAAAATCAAGGTCGAAATTCTTGACCAGGCGGCTTACTATAGGTCGGTCTACCAGGCGTCTGGGAAAGCGTAAGACTATTCTTTTAGAGACAGCCGTTTTCATCACCCCCGTTTTCTCACTGCGATTCTTCTTCTATCGGGCGTTCCTTCAGCGGCTTAAATTTTACCCCTGATTCCACACCGGGTAGAGGTGCTACTGGTGTGGTTAGCAGGAATTTCCCCGATGTTATCCATTCCTTTAGGGTAGTGGCGATTTCTATCGCCTTGGCATAGCTGGACAGGGAGGCGGTGGGCACCTCTTTGCCCCGAATTGTTATCTTGCCGCTTTTCAATTGGGCATAATTGGTTTCACCCAATGTACCTGATTCCAGCTGGGGGTACGCCTCGGAATAATCTACAATTGTGGCGGCGATATCATTATCGGTTACCGTAGTATATTGTAAAATCTCTTCAGAGAGTATAGGTATGGGGACGCCGATGCCTACCGTTAGGGAGCAGCCGTAGCCGAACATGCTTGTCCCCACCAGCCATTTGGCGCTCATCTGTTTTAAGTCGCCGATTACTGCCAGAGTGCCTGCCCCTCCTTTGGGCACTCCCTTCTCATTGCGGGGCACGCTGGGGTTATGCTGAGTGCCCTGCCAGGCAACGAAGCCCGTGCCGCCGCCCAGGAATATCTTTGTCCCTATGCCGATGGTCTTGTAGTATGGGTCATTGAGCAGGGGTGAAAGCTGTCCGGCGCTGCAATAGTTCGCATTGCCCAACTCCGGTTTTAGCATACCCATATAGGTGTAGATTGTCTTATCGGAGAGGTTGACCGCTACATTGTAGTTCTGGTAGGCATTTCTGATGTTAAATAGCACTGCCTCATTAAGGTCTTTTATGTTTATCCAGGTTTCCAGTTTTTTCCTCGGGTAGCAATCAGTGCCGTAAGCGGTGGCTACCAGTCTGACATCCTTTCCCGCTGCCAGTTCCTCGATTACATGACCGCCCCCATAATTGAATTCGCCGGGGAAGATTCTGTTTCTGGGGTCGTCGTCGGGGAGGGCGTTAGCTCCAATGAAAATATCTACGGCGGCTAAACCTGCGTAGGCCAGGACGTCATTGAGATAGACCCTGCCTCCCCCCAGCTTTATTCGTGGCTTGGCGTGCCCAATATTAAAGTAGGCTCCAGAGGAACACATAGGGCCAAAGGTGCCGGTGGTAACCACATCCACCTCCTCTGCGGCCTTCTTGACACCCTTCTCTTTGACCAGGCCTATTATCTCCTCAGCAGTAACTACTACCGCTTTGCCCTGCTCAATCTTCTCGTTTATTTCGTCTATTGTTTTTGTCATATCTTTCTGATGATAATATTAAACCTTGAGCTTGTCAATTGACCGCTGAGACGGGCTCTGTCGGTGTTAGCCTCTAGCTGCTCTGCCTATGGGCATGATATACAGGGGCTTATATTCCCTGCCCAATTGTAGCACCTCTCTCACCTGTTCATCGTGGAAGGCACCGATGGCTACCGTAGCCAGGCCAAGGGCAGTAGCTTGGAGATAGATATTTTGCCCGGCGTGTCCTACCTCTATGTGGATATACCTTTCCCCCCGGCTACCGTAGGTGAGGGTGGTGCGC
>CAZCAS010000103.1:0-3793 GCA_964496725.1 uncultured Dehalococcoidales bacterium | reverse complement strand
TTGGGATATTATTGATAATACCCCGGTAACTATAGCCAAGAAATTCAATCTAGTTAGCTATAAGAACATCAAGAGGGGCGGGTTAAAACGACTATGGGAGAAGAGCAATGTTCTTAGTCCTTATAATGTTCTGAAACTCCTACTGGCGGAGGCATCAATCAAATCACTTCAACGGGGGGTGAAGCGGGCTACGGATGTAGCCGTATCTCCCGAAGATATTGTTGGAGCCATCCGTCGCCTATTAAATGAAGCAGCGCTTACAGAAATGAATAAGATTAAAATATCACTGCCTGAGAAGAAGCAGTCGAGAAAAACCAAAGCTCCAAAAACTAAGAGCAAAGATGTTTCGATAGAGGAAGAAGTAAAGGCTATATTGGCAGAAAATCAATCTGAATAAAGAAAGAGGGCAAGGCTAGCTAAGCGGCTTTGCTCAGCCTTCTAGTAATCACCCCAGTTATTGAGGTAGTAAGGAGGTTGAAGTGAATGGGAAACTTACGACCTTATTCTGCGGTATTTTACTCTCTAGTATATTACTATTAGGGAGTTGCGCTTCTCAGTCTGAGCCTCAAGGGTTCCCTCCGCCGGAAGGCTATGCTAGCTGGGAACAGTACTACGAAGAATATGACCAGGGACAACAACAGATTTCTACTGAACCTGTGCCCACGCCGACACCTACTCTTGGATATAGCAGAAGTAATCCTGCCCCGATTGGGACAACATTATCCATCCAATTCAAGCTTATCGCTGAGACATATATTGCGGAAATAACCGTTGTGGAGATAATTAGAGGGCGAGAAGCTTGGAATTTAATTTCTGATGCAAATATGTTTAATGACGCGCCGTCATCAGGCTACGAGTACGTGCTGGCGAAGATACGATTTCATTATTTGTCTTCTAGTCCGACAGCAGACAGGGAGTTTGATTGGTATTACTTTGAAGCTGTATCATCGCAAGGACAAATATTTGATGAGCCTTTCCTAGTTGAGCCAGATCCAAAATTAACTGCTGTTTATCCTGGCGCTACGACTGAGGGATGGGAAGTATTGCTTGTTAGAGTCGATGACCCAGCACCATTGCTAACCTTCGGTACGGATAGTGGTGGCACTACGAGTAGGGTATGGTTCAAACTGTATGAATAGGTGACAACGACGTAATAGTTAAATGAAAGAAGAAGGCCAGTAGAACGGCTGTGCCAGTTTTTGTGATTTCTAGCTAGCAGTCATAAGAGACGGGCATAATCTATGATATAATCAGAGAGTTTTAGAGGGACGGAGTCCCTCTCTATAAATTACTTCCCCCTCTCCAAAAGAGGTAGATGAAGTTTCTTGCATGAGGGGGACACAGGGGGTGAGGTAGACAAAGAATGAGATTGCTTCGCTACGCTCGCAATGACAGGTCAGATTAGTCTCGCAATGACACACAAGACGAAAGGGGGGTGAGGTATAATGCCGTTAGTTGCTATAGTTATGGGGAGTAAATCGGACGAGGAGGCAGTACGTCCGGCGGCGGAGATATTAAGCAGGTTTGGTATCGAATACGAGTTCTCCGTGCTCTCAGCCCATCGTAATCCAGAGGGGGTGAGAGAGTATGGATTATCTGCTCAGAAACGAGGGATTGAGGTCATAATCGCCGCTGCTGGTGGGGCAGCCCATCTTCCCGGGGTTCTGGCTAGCTGGACTACACTGCCTGTTATCGGTGTGCCCCTGGCTTCCAGTGAATTAAAGGGTATTGATGCCCTCTGCTCCGTAGTGCAGATGCCGGCTGGAATACCTGTAGCCTGCATGGCTGTCGGCACCGCCGGGGCTAAAAACGCCGCTTATCTGGCTGCCGAGATTTTAGGTTTGAAGCATGACGAGATAAGAAAGGCGTACGAAAAATATAGAATGGAACTGCAAGGAAGAAAGAAATGATTGAGCGATATACCAGACCCCAAATGAAAAAGGTGTGGTCGGACGAGAACAAGTTTGCCAAGTGGCTTGAGGTGGAGATTGCTGTCTGTGAGGCATGGGCCGAATTAGATGTTATTCCCAGAGAGGCTGTGCCTAAGATAAAGATGGCTCGTGTTAACCTTAAGCGTATGGAGGAGATTCTCAAGGAGACCCATCACGATATGACCGCCTTTCTCGGCGCTGTAGCAGAGACCGTGGGTGATGAATCACGCTTCATTCACCTTGGCCTTACCTCTTCCGATGTAATAGACACCGCTCTAAGCTTGCAGCTAGTTGAGGCTACTGAGATATTGGATAGAGATGTGAGAAACCTCATCTCGGTATTGGCACAGCAAGCGATAAAGCATAAGTACACGGCGATGATGGGGCGCACTCATGGCGTCCATGCTGAACCACTTTCCTTCGGTTTGAAGCTGGCGCTGTGGGTTCAAGAGATGAAGCGCAACAGGGACAGGCTCTCCGATGCCAAGAAGGCTATTGCCGTCGGCAAGATTTCAGGGGCGGTAGGCACCTATGCTACCCTTTCCCCTGTGGTTGAGGAGAAAGCCTGCGCCAGGCTAAAACTTGACCCGGCTCCGGTATCAAACCAGATTTTACAGCGTGACCGCCACGCCCAATTCCTTACCACCTTAGCTATAACAGCCAGTTCCCTGGAGAAATTCGCCACTGAAATCAGGGGTCTACAACGAACTGAGACCAGGGAAGTGGAGGAACCCTTTGGTGCTGGGCAGACAGGCTCCTCAGCTATGCCGCATAAGCGCAACCCCGAACTTTGCGAGCGCATTTCTGGCTTGGCTCGATTGATAAGAGGCTATGCCCTGACTTCGATGGAAAATATCGCTCTGTGGCACGAACGAGACATCAGTCACTCTTCCACCGAGCGTATTACCCTGCCCGATTCCTGTGCCCTCCTGGATTACTGCCTTGTGCTGTTCACTTCGGTGGTGAGGGGGTTGCAGGTCTATCATCAAAGGATGAAGCGAAATATAGAGCTTACTAAGGGTTTGGTTTTCTCACAGCGAGTAATGCTGGCTCTTATAGATAAGGGATTGAGCCGACAAAAAGCCTATGAGCTGGTGCAGAGAAATGCCATGAAGGCTTGGAAGGGGAATAAGAATTTTCTCACTCTGCTCAAGGCTGACGCTGAGGTTACTGCTACTCTGCCGCCGGAAGAGCTTGAGCCACTGTTTGATTATAAGTACTACTTGCGCTACATAGATGATATCTTCAAGCGGCTGGGTTTAACCCAGGCGCAGTGGGGGGAAGAAAAACCCGGCACAGCTAAGCCTACAGGATTGGCGCCTGAAGCAATATGATTTGAGTTAAAATGAAAAGGGTAATACCGACTTTCCTAATTTTTTTGATACTTGGAGCAGTAAGTTGTAGCCAAGCTGTAGAGCCAGCGCCACCACCTCCAGTACCTGAGACTGCTGTGCCAACACCTATGCCTGAACCAGCAGAACCTGTTATTCCCCCGCCAACACCAAAGCCACAACCTATTGATATAGGCGCTTTTATTGCTGAACCTGACTGGGAACCTTCATGGACACTAGAACAGATTGCCGAAGTTAAAGCAAACATTGACAGCTACTTTGGTTCGCCCTATTACACAAAGCGGGAATATTATATGAATATATATGAGCCGTATGACATGTCTAAATTAGAAAAAGCTCTTACCGATTTAAGTAGATTACCATGGAGTTATGAGGCGGGTTATTTTGACTGTTCAGAAATGAGTGCTTTAGTTGAATTGTATTTAGAGATGTCTCATTTTGATACAGTTATTGTTGTAGGGTCAAACCCAGAAGTCCAAGGGGAAGGGCATGCTTGGGTAGTTACTTATG
>CAZCAS010000102.1:0-3813 GCA_964496725.1 uncultured Dehalococcoidales bacterium | reverse complement strand
GCATTGGTATGCCAGTGTCTCAGCCGCCAATAGGTTTCTTTTGCAAGACTTGAATCGCCCTTCTTCTCTTCTCCCAAAATGTAATCTCCCCAGTCCGCACCCTCAAATTCAGTATCAGCGGAAAATTGAGCCCACACTAAATTAACTCCCTCCAAGTTAGCCGACGCTAAGTTAACTCCCTTGAGATTAGCATTAACTAAAATAGCGCCCTCTAGGTGAGCCCGCCATAAATCGGCTGCCTCCAGGTTAGCCTCAAATAAATTAGCTTCCTCTAGGTGAGCTTCCCTTAAAGCAGCTCCTTGCGTGTTAGCATCAGCTAAATAAGCTCTCTCTAGGTGAGCCACTAATAAATTAGCTCCCTCCAGGTTAGCAAACCCTAAATTAGCTCCCTCTAGGTGAGCCTCCCACAAATCAGCTCTCTCCAAATTAGCCAACGCTAAATTAGCTCCTTCTAGGTGAGCCCTACGTAAATAAGCTCCCTTGAGGATAATCTCTTGGAGACCGCTGCTATTGATTTCACGAAGGTCGATACCTTGTTCAAATACTTTCTCAGAGAGGTCAAGTCCCTCCGCTTTGCCACCATTTTCTTCTATTAGCCTGACTATATCGTCACGAGTGTATGGGCTTTGTTCTGTTCCATCTCCCATATTAGAACCTCTCCACCTCTGTCATCAGCGCACTTATAAAATCCTTTTCCTTGATTACACCAATCTTCTTGCCCCTCTTAAACAGAACAGCTTTGCCTTTACCGCAGGCGATGCCGATATCGGCGTCTTTGGCTTCGCCCGGCCCGTTGACCACACAACCCATTACCGCCACCCTTATCGGCTTATTGATTTTTGAGAGCTTCTCCTCCACCTCCTCGGCCAATCTGATAATATCAACCTCAGCCCGACTGCAGGAGGGGCAGCTAACTAAGACAGGGCCATATTGGCGCAGGTTCAGGCTCTTTAGAATTTCATAGGCGGCGATTACCTCTTCCCTGGGGTGGGCTGTCAGGGAGACCCGAATGGTGTCACCGATACCCTGGTAGAGAAGGGTGCCGATGCCCACGGCGCTGCGGATAATGCCCCTCCGTGGTGTGCCCGATTCAGTGATGCCTATGTGAAGAGGGTAGGGTATCTTTGGGGCGATGTTCTGATAGGCTTCAATAGTGGTGGGGACGTCAAAGGCTTTAAGGGAGACCTTAATCAGGTCAAAGTCGAGGCTCTCCAGCAGGTTTACCTGTTGCAGGGCAGCCTCTACCATCTGCTCGGCGATAGGCAGTTCAGGATTGACTGTTTTGGGCAGGCTGCCGGCGTTCACCCCAACACGAATGGGGATGCCTCTCTCTCTAGCTGCTTGAACTATAGTGGACACCTTTTTCGGTTCGCTGATGTTGCCTGGATTTAACCTTAGCCCATCAGCACCGGCTTCCAGTGCTATTAATGCCAGTCGGTAATCAAAGTGGATATCAGCCACTACAGGCAGGGAAACGCCCTTTTTTATCGGCTGTATCGCCTCGGCGGACTCAGCATCGGGTACAGCCACTCGTAGCAGCTGGCAGCCACGGTCCTCAAGTTCTTTGATTTGGGCAATAGTTGACATAACATCACGAGTGTCTGTTTTGGTCATGGACTGCACCACAATCGGGGAACCACCCCCGATAGTTACCCGGCCAATCTGAATGGGTTTGCTGACTCGTCTCTTGTTCATGGTATGGCACTACCTCCACTAATGATGCGGGCGATGTCATGGTAGGTGATTACCATAATGACGCCGATAAGCGCAGCGAAGCCGATGAAGTGCACAAGTCCCTCTGTCTTTGGCGATATGCGTTTGCCCCGGCGGGCCCATTCCAGAAGGACAAACGCAATTCTGCCACCGTCCAGAGCAGGGAGGGGGAAAAGATTGATTACGGCCAGGTTTATGCTGAGAAAGGCGGCAAATTCTAGTAATGGACTGATACCAGCCTTAGCCACTTCCCCGGTGATCTGAGCGATACCCACCGGCCCTGTTACCACCATAGGCGCTGTCCCGGTCATCATACTAAGTATCCCATTTTTGAATAGGACGAAGGTTTCTATGCAGGCAGATACTGCCATGGGTGCTGCTCGCCAGGGGGGGTCACGCTGGCGAACGAGAGTGTAACTTGGCATATCGATGGTAATACCGACTGCCCCTTGACCTTCTGGGGGTTGCCACCTTGGTATTACCTGGAAATTTTCGGTGGTTGAGTCGCTATGTCTGACCAGCACGGTAATCTCTCTGCCCAAGCCGAGCTGGATATAGCGTTGCAGGTCGCCAATATTTTGCACTGGCCTCTCATTTACGCTGAGTATCGTGTCCCCGGCCTCCATGCCAACCATAGCTGCCGGCGAATTGGGAGCTACTTCTGTTATCGATACCTGCCCCACTACCTGGTCGTGAGGGACCATGAAGGCGATGGAGAAGAGTAGAAGAGGGAGGATGATATTCATTAGTGAGCCAGCGCTTAGAACTAACAGTCTGGCACCAATAGACTTGCCTGCCAGACTTCGCGGTGCCTTGGGGTCTTCCTCGCCAGCCATTTTAGTGAACCCGCCCAGTGGGACGGCATTCAGCGAATATATCGTTTCGCCTCGTCTTACCGAGAGCAGTCGCGGAGGAAAGCCGACACCGAATTCATGTACCTTCACCCTGAATGCCTTGGCAGTAATAAAGTGCCCGATTTCATGGGCAAGGATAATCCCGGCGAGGACACCAACAAAAGCTACGACGGTAACTGCCACGGTTAATCTCCAGCGGCGAGCTGCAGGACTTTCTCTCTAGCCCAGATATCAGCCGCTATAATTTCCTCCAGAGTGGGATGGGGCATGAACTGATGCTGCTCCAAAGCCTGTCCGATGAGACGGGCGATATCATTAAATTGGATTCTGTGCGACAGGGCAAGTTCAACAGCCGCCTCGTCAGCAGCACAGAGTACTGCCGGATAGGTCCCTCCCTTCCTCCCCACCTCAATGGCTAACCTGAGACAGGGGAAGGTGCCGAGCTCAGGTTGCTCAAAGGTCAGATTATCGATAGAACTCCAGTTGAGCCGAGGAAGCCGGGGGTTAGGCAGGCGTTCGGGGTAAGAGAGGGCATATTGGATGGGTATGCGCATATCAGGATGGCTTAACTGGGCTTTGACTGAACCATCTATGAATTCTACCATAGAATGTATGATGCTCTGGGGGTGAATAAGCACGTTGATATTCTCGAAAGGCACGTCAAATAGCCAGTGGGCTTCAATGACCTCAAGCCCTTTATTCATCAGGGTAGCTGAATCAATAGTGACCTTTTTCCCCATTTCCCAGGAGGGATGCCTAAGAGCCTGCTCAATGGTAACCTCACTTAGCTGAACTGGCGAGTAGTGGAGGAAGGGTCCCCCTGAGGCAGTCAGGATAAGCCGAGCTACTGGCTCTTTTTCACCATTGAGGCATTGCCAGATGGCACTGTGCTCGCTATCAATGGGCAGAATCTTGGCTTTATTTCGTTTTGCCTCCCTGGTGATAATCTCACCTGACATAACTAGCGCTTCCTTATTGGCCAGGGCAACATTCTTACCAGCTTTAACCGCGGCCAGTGTCGGGCTTAATCCTGCCCTCCCTGATGTGGCGATGACAACAGTATCTATCTCATGATGCCGGGCAATGTCTTCCGGGGTTAGAAACTCATATGTGGCATCAGCCAAAGGAGCCAGTCCCTCACTGTCCTGGAAATAAACGAACCTTGGTTTAAACTCATTGATTTGCTGGGCGAGTAAATCAATATTCTTGCCTCCAGCCAGGGCAACTATGTGAAAACTATGCGGTA
>CAZCAS010000101.1:0-3820 GCA_964496725.1 uncultured Dehalococcoidales bacterium | reverse complement strand
AGTAGTAACTATCCGATTACCCGCAACCCGCTGGCATAATCGGTAGTCCTACTATATATAGGGCATTGGGAAGGTCAAAAAGTAACGCTCAAAATAGACTTTCTTGCTCTCTTTGCCTAAATCGCTGGAGATACATCTTATCTTTTGCGTCTAGCGGTATTCCCTTGAGCCTCTTACCGGCTACTACCACCAATCGCTTTGGGCAGCCGAGCAGCCAAGTCCTGGCGTCCAGCCAGGCGTCAAGGTCAATCGCCTTGTCATCAGCTACCGTGTCTATTAGCTCAATGCCGTCTCCGTCGTTTAGCTCGGTATTGAGGCTTAAGATGGTGAGCTGTCTCTTGATTGACCGCCAATACTTCTGGCACTCATAAGAGGCTACCCGTAGCATAGCTACATCGGATAACTGACCCCCGCCGTTGTTGTCTAGCCCGATTTGGGCTTGGGCAAGGCTTAAAACAATGGTATGGTTTAAGTCCTCTGTATCCTGATACTTTGCCTTATGTTGAAACCTGTCGGCTACTGCGATATACTTGCTCCAGTCTAGCATTGTCGGTTCACCCCGCTTTGTTAGATTTGCCCTAGCTCGGTTAACTGCTGGCTAGGGCATTTTATTTGCCCGATAGACTAGAGCAAGCGTTCAGCTTCGGCTTTGAGCTATTCGTTTGTTAAGGTGCGGTTTGTTTTTCCAGCTTTATCATCCAACAAAAGGAACGATTGTTGAACTTCAGAATGAACCTATATTTACAGCCCTTCTTTAATCTACGGATAAAGGCATCGGTTGGAGCTTTGAATGTAGATTAAACAATCTGTAAAAAGCCATAAGAGCAACTAAAGGCTCTACGGGCACTACAGCCCTTCTCAAGGGAGTGAGAGTTGCACTTTTCGTTATCGGGCACGGCGATTGTTTAACCGATAGGCAGCACGATGGATGACTCTCGGAGGGGTATAAAGAGGCTCAGAATCCTATTCTGGGGCTTGAGGGCTGGCTTTTAAGCTCTGCCCAAGGGTGACACTACCAGCTATAGAGCGCCTTTCTGGGGTCGGCCCAAAGATAATCGGGAGCGGTCTTACCTTTTTGAGTGAGGCGGAAGTACCGGCGGGGTGGACCTGGCGGGTAGTGGTCTTGAAAGGCTGAAGGCTCCTCTCTGCCCGTTTCCTCGACCCACCCCAGCCTTTGCAGATTGGAAAAGTAGACGACAAAAGAGTGGAAACGGCAACCCTGAGCTTTGTAGGGCATACGGGCCAGATATCGCTTTGAAAGCTCCTCTATATTCTCAGGGTCGATTGATCGCTTCTCCCGTTTAGCTCTCCTCTCTTCTACTCTTGTAGCTTTATCAAGCACTGTAGCTCGTATCAGTGCCATCTTGTAGTGGTGGAAGATATCGGCTTGAGGAGCGCCAACAGCAGGGTCTATCTTCGGCGAGCCGTATGGCCCGCGGCCCAGGAGGAAATCCCGAACGAACTGCCCACATCCAAAGGGACGTAGGAAGCCACCGCGGCTAGGCTTGAGGGGTAGCGTCACCATTCTTCCTCTCACTCCACAGTCTCTGATACCACTGCCGGTGCTCCTCGCCGGCTACCTTCCGATATTTCGCCGTGGTGTTGAAGCTCTGATGACCAAGGTGCTCCTGAAGCAGCCTTAACCCGTCTCCCGAGTCATCGAGCTTCACCGCATACACGGCAAAGGCATCCCTCAGCTTATGTGGGCTGACGTTATGGACCTTGCCCGTCTCGGGATTTACCAGTTTGGGCAGTTCAGCCCGCTTAGCACACTCTTTAATAATCTGCCAGGCTCGGTGACGGTTGATGCCGAAGATAAGTCTCTTGCCGTTTTTGAGAGCAGGGCCACCGCGACTGATATATTCCCTGAGTGCGGCCAGAGTTTCGCTGTCTAAAGGCAGGGTTCTAAGCCGGCGGTGCTCTTTTTCTTCGGTCTCTGCTTTATCAATGCTTTGGCCACAGACCGGGCAGAACTTATGGCTTTTACTCAGCCTCGCCTTGCACTTCGGGCAATGGAGCTCTACGCGGGCCTTTAGATGCCTGATGGTGACCGTACCATGCTCAAAATCTATATCCTCTAATTTTAGAGACAGCGCCTCGCTGATACGGCAGCCGAGGTGAAAGAGAAGCCTGACGAGGAGTTTATCTCTCAGGTTGGTAGTTGCCTCTTCCATCAGTGCTATTTCTCCTGGTTCAAGATAGGCTTTCATTTTAGTGTATTTAGCTTGTGCTATAATGTTGGCGGGGGAGAAAAGCCAGTGACTTAAGGCGGGTCCGCATCCTCCTTTTGTTCATAGTTTGCCTCTCTCCCCCATAACCAGACCAAGATTCGGCTTCTTCGGCCGACCTCCTAGTTTGCCCCATTCTCTTGCTTTGTTTGGGTATTTGGTTCGCATTGCCTCTTGCCCCTTTTTTCCAATACAAACGAAGAAGTCTCGCCCTCTCCTGTGGAGTACTGCAAGACCACCCCGGTGACCTGCCTCATTTACTGTCATGGCCATCTTCTCAAGCCCTCGAGCTTAATAAAAAAGACGGCTGCAAAAACCAGGGTACGACCCCTCATTTTGCAGCCGCCTAGATGAGCTCTTTCTTCTACGCCTTCGTACGGCTACTTTGCATATTCAGTTGTATAATTTATTTTAGCCTCAATTTCTCAAAGTTGTCAAGCCAAGAGGTGTTATGACAACTTTACCTAAGACCAAGCAAATCAGCCGGGCTTGCCTTCTCGTGCGCTTTCAGGGCATCTTCCATACCTAAGGTTGCCGTATAACGTCTCACCATTTCTAATCCCGAGTGGCCAAGCAAATATTGCAGATTAAAGACGTTTTTATCCGCCCTCAAGAAGTTCAGCGCAAAGGTATGCCTGAAACGATGCACACTACCACTACCACCCACTCTGGCCCTTTCCTTAAGTCTTCTTATTAAACACTGGACGCCGGAGTGATTTAGCGGTCTGCCTTCTTCGCTAAGCCATAGTTCTCTGCCATTGTCAGGGCGGTGCATCAGATAACGCCAGAGCGATTTCTGAGCCGTTTTACCTATCCGCACGACTCTTTCTTTACTTCCCTTACCCATAACTCTAATATTGCCGTTTGTGGTATTAATATCTTCCAGTGTCATGCCAATCAATTCCGATAACCTGATACCGGCATCGAGAAGCACCAATACAATAGCTTTATTGCGGCTTCCAAGAAATTTGGCATTATGTTCATAGTCGTGATCACAGACAGCCAGTATACTAATAATCTCTTCGCGAGTATAAGGCTTGATAACCTTATTCCTGGGCTTGGCCACCTTTATCCCAATTGTCGGGCTTTCCTTCAGGAAACCTTCCCTGACAACCCAACCAAAGAAGTTAGCTAAAACCACGAAGTAATGATGAACGGTGGTATGAGACGCCGTTTGTCGAGAGGTCTCCGAGCCGTTGCCTTTCAGCCCCCATCGGCACTTTTCATTGGCTAGATAGCTCAAGAATTCACGGATATGCCATTGCGTGAGCATGCGGATATCATCGGGCCAATCTTGTATTGAGGAATACCAGAGGAAACGGTTCAGGTTTTTCGAGTAGAATTCTACGGTGCGGGGGCTTTTCCCCTCAGTTTGCTTGGTAAATACGAATCCGTTCACCAGTGACTTTAGAGAAGTCCCCGGCAGCGCTTCCAGTCTTGTAGCGATAGACATTATTCACTTTGCGGATCCGCCCTATTTCCATCGAATTAGGTAGTCTATGATGAATTTGACCACCTTTGCTACTTCTGAAGTATTAGGTGGTCTGACCATCCAATCTTGTGCCTATGGTCGGGGTGGCCGGATTTGAACC
>CAZCAS010000100.1:0-3845 GCA_964496725.1 uncultured Dehalococcoidales bacterium | reverse complement strand
GTTAATATCTGTAATACCGAAGGTTCAAAGCTTGGCTATGGTATAACCAACTATAGCGCGGTTGATATCGAGGTTATCAAAGGAGCTCATTCGGGGGAAATCGTCAGTCTTCTCGGTCACGGCTACGGCTCCGAGGTAATCCATCGCAATAATTTGGTGGTCCTTTAGAGGAGGTTTGAAATGGCCACAGGCAAACTGTATAAGTCTGGTAGCGCGGAGGTTGTCGGCACTGTTGATTACCGTTTCTATGATGAATCGGAGGTGAACTGGTGGGGTGAACTGGTACTCACCGAATATGCGCGTCTTGATGAGGCAGCCTCCTATGTGATTGAGCTGCAGGATGGACGGAAGGGTAAATGCTCTCTGAGAAAGAGGGTTAACCGGGCGGTGAGTGGGGTTCCTCCTCTCTACCGCTACCAGTTTAGGGGGCGGGGGCGGCTGGAATAAAGGCTTAAGGAGTTTGAGCTATGAAATCGGCTATAGAGGAGCTAGAAAAAAAGGTTATGGCGGCTAAAGCGGCATCTCGCCGTATGGCTTATCTGTCCGCAGAGATTAAGAACAAAGCTTTACATAATGTTTCTAATGACCTGTTGGCCAGAAAGGGTGAAATCCTGGCGGCTAATCAGATTGATTATAAGGAGGGCGAGGCGTCTGGCATGGGCGCTGCTATGCTTGACCGATTGATGCTGGACTCCGCCCGTCTGGAGGGTATTGCTCAGGATGTGCTGTCGGTGGCTGCCCTTCCTGACCCGGTGGGTGAGGTTTTTGATATGCGTACCTTGCCCAACGGTTTGCAGGTGGGGCGGAAGAGGGTTCCTCTGGGGGTAATCGGCGCTATTTATGAGAGCCGACCCAACGTTACTATAGATATCTCTGCCCTGTGTCTGAAATCTGGTAATGCTCTCATTCTCAGGGGTGGCAGGGAGGCAATCCATTCCAATCGTGCCTTGGCTGAAGTGGTTCAACAGGCAGCAACCAGGGCTGGGGTTCCTGAGGGGGCGGTGCAGTTTATTGACAATCCTGAGCGGGCTTTGGTTAATCATCTTCTCAAGATGGGTGACGCTATTGACTTGATTATTCCCCGGGGTGGGGCCGGGTTGATAAAGTTTGTCACCGAGAATGCCACCATGCCCGTAGTTAGCGGTGGGATTGGTGTCTGCCATACCTATGTAGATAGGAGCGCTGATGTAGATAAGGCAGTAGCCATAGCCTTTAATGCCAAGGTGCAGCGTCCCACCGTTTGCAATGCTTTGGATACCCTGCTGGTTCATGTTGATATCGCTGAGCGCTATTTGCCTCTGCTGGCGGCGGAGTGGGCCAAGGCTGGGGTGGAGATGCACTGTGATGAGAGGGCTTTGTCTATCCTCAAGACACATCCTTCCCTGAAGCTGGTCCCGGCTACGGATGAGGATTGGGGCAAGGAGTTCCTTGCACTGGTGGCAGCGGTGAAGGTGGTCGACTCCCTGGATGAGGCGCTGGAGCATATTGAGCGCTATAGTTCAGGGCATTCTGAGGCTATTATTACCGAGGAGTATCAGGCGGCAATGCGTTTCCTTAATGAGGTGGACGCTGCTTGCGTCTACGCTAATGCCAGCACCCGATTCACTGATGGTGGTCAGTTTGGGCTGGGGGCTGAGGTGGGTATCAGCACCCAGAAGCTGCATGCCCGTGGTCCGTTGGGGGTAAAAGAGCTGACCAGTTATAAGTGGATTATTTTCGGCAGCGGGCAGGTAAGACCTTAAGCGCTTACCTCCTCTTTATCGACTCAAGGGCAGCTTGTTGGGCTTGAAACAGTTGGTTGATGCCCTTTTCCGCTAGAGAGACCAAGGAATCCATGGACTCCTTGGTAAATGGCTTGCCTTCAGCTGTGCCTTGAACTTCAGCAAACTGACCCTTACCCGTCATTACCACGTTAAAGTCAACTTCAGCATTGCAGTCTTCATCATAGCACAGGTCGAGCATCATGTAGCTGTGCACGATGCCCACACTTATGGCAGCCACGGTAGTCTTCAAGGGCATGGTTGATATTATCCCTACACCTGCCAGGTTTTGTAGTGCTTGATATAAGGCTACATAGGCACCGGTGATGGCGGCAGTTCTGGTGCCGCCATCGGCTTGAATTACGTCGCAATCTACAATTAAGGTTCTTTCTCCCAGTGCGGCGAGTTCGGTTATTGCTCGTAGCGAGCGCCCGATGAAGCGCTGTATTTCTTGGTTCCTGCCGGCAATCTTGCCTATTGAATTGCGTGGGGTGCGGGTGACTGTGGAGCGGGGTAACATAGCATATTCGGCGGTAACCCAGCCACCACCCCCACCTTTAAGGAAGTTTGGCACCTTGTCGCTGGCACTTACCGCACACAGCACCTGGGTCTTGCCCAGTTCTATCAGCGCTGAGCCCTCGGCGAAGCTCTGGAAACCGGGGGTTATTTTTATTGGTCTCAGCTCGTCCCAGGCACGTCCGTCACCCCTTTTCATTGACCCTCCTGTATCATCTTAATAGTTGGTCCAGTATAGCATTGGTGAATGGTGTTGGCAATTCTGAGGCGGATTGGCTGTCTCCTGTTTATTACCTATTTAAGGCTTAGCAGGTATTCTCTCAGCCAATCTAGGGCGGCGCTGGCAGCCTCTAGCTTGTTTTGCTCTCGGTCCCCCTGGAAGTTGTGTTTCTGGCTGAGGGTTCCGGCTTTATGGGATAATCCGAGGTAGAATAGTCCTGTCGGTTTTCCCTGCGTGGCGCCACTGGGTCCGGCGATGCCTGTATCAGCCAGGCATATGTCGGCGGCTAATATTTCTCTGCCACCCTGCGCCATCTCCTCAGCAACCTGAGCGCTGACCACACCATATTTGTCGATGGTCTCCTCTTTCACCCCCACCACTGCTATCTTAGCCTCATTGCTGTAGGCAGTGATTGAGCCTTTGTAGTAGTCCGAGCTGCCGGGGACATTGGTTATCAGATGAGAGATTAACCCTCCGGTGGCTGACTCAACTACCCCCAGTGTCAGCCCTTTCCGGCGAAGTAAATTCCCTATCTCTTGCTCTCGGCTGGTCGGCACTTCAGACACCCCCTTTTGTTTTAGGGTGAAAGTATGGACTATCGGCAAACTACGTGTTATTATTCCCCTTAGTGAGATTATATAGAAACTACGGTGTGAAATAAAGCTGGACTATATCCTGGACTGCTTAGCCAATTAAGTAAAAAGGAGGTCTCTAATAATGCAAACGGCAGCTTTGACCTTTGGAATTCTTGGTGGGATAGCGGCAGTATTCGGCGGTCTTCTCATAGCAGGGGTGGCAATCCCCGAACTGGCTCCACAGCTGACATGGACGTTCTGGTTTGCGGCGAGTATAATTCTGTTTTTAGCCTCTATCGCTTGTGGGGTTATCGCTCGTCATGGTGGGAGCGAGGAGTAATCAAGCTCGCCAGCCTCATTTCTCCTTTTTCACCCATAACCTTTCACCATCGGTGATGAATTCTATCGTGCCGTGTTCATCGGTGCGGTATATGTTTTCTGAGCCTATTCTCTGGCTAAGGCGGGTGAGTACCTCAGTGCTGGGGTGACCGAAGGGATTATCTTCGCCCACCGAGATAACGGCTAGCTGAGGGTCGACTACGGCCAGAAATTGGGGGGTGGTGGAGGTGCCAGAACCGTGATGAGCTACCTTGAGCACGGTGCTGCTCAGGTTGGAGCGGTGAGAAGCAAGCTCAAATTCTGCCTCCCACATGGTATCGGCAGTGAGCAGGAAGCTGACTTCACCTGTAGTTACGTGCAATACCATCCCATTATTATCAATATCGGAATAGGTATCGGTTAGCGGGGTTGTCTGGGGATTGAGTGCCTCTATTA
>CAZCAS010000099.1:0-3969 GCA_964496725.1 uncultured Dehalococcoidales bacterium | reverse complement strand
GCTTCATCCAGACCTGCCCTTACTAAAACCTCGGCAAGAACCTCGGCGGTATTATCGCCCGCAGCTACCAGGTCTTTCTCCAGAAAGCCAATAGCCTGCTTCTTCTTAATATCCAACTCACCCAGCTTGGCAGCTCGCACTGCCTGCGTAACGGTGATAGACCTCACTGATGATTTCGCCCGGTTCATAGCCTGAACGTTCGCCTCTAAGTCCACCTCACTGTTAAAAGCCAGAAGAGCAGCTATTCCTTGAGGAATGGTCTCTGTAGTTACTACCTCAATGGTCTTATCAGTGAAAGCATGGACCTGATTAGCAGTAGGAATTATATTTTTGTTATTGGGCAAAATAACCACTTTATCCGAGGGCACCGCCTCAACAGCCCGCAGCAAATTCTTGGTACTTGGGTTCATGGTTTGCCCACCGGGCACAATAGCTGACACCCCTAAGCTGGTGAAAACATCGGTAAGTCCATCCCCGGCGACCACAGCAATAATACCAATATCAACCGCCGGCATTCTCTCCTTCTGCATCTCCAGGTAATCCTGGTGCTGCTCATCCATGTTCCGAATGCTTATCTGATGAACCGTGCCTAACGAGGTAGCATAATGCAGGATTTTGCCCGGGTCCAGGGTATGGATATGAACCCTGACCGTAGATTCATCACCGACTGCAATTATAGACTGGCCCCTCTTCTCGAGCTTCTTCCTAAGCCTATCCGGGCTAAGTTCTTGCCCCTTAATGAGAAACTCAGTGCAGTATCCATAGGGCTCTTCGTCTTCCACCATCATTTGCTGTGTCACAGCAGGTAGCGGTATATCACTGGTAACCATATCAGGCTTACGAGACTTGAGTACCTCTACATCGCCCCTGAGATAGTAGAGAGCACCCTCCAAGAGGGTATACAGGCCTTGCCCGCCAGCATCTACTACCCCCGCATCTTTCAGCACAGCTAATAGATTGGGGGTGTTAGCCACCGACTTACCGGCAGAATCAACCGCAACCTCCAAAACCGATATCAGGTCGGCACCGCCGCTAGCAACCTGCTTCTGAGCAGCCATGGCGACTTCCTTAGCGACAGTGAGGATGGTCCCCTCTACGGGATTATTTATCCCCTTATAAGCAGCAACTGATGCCTCATATAAGGCATCAGCCAAGTCCTTTCCGTCAAATTTTTCCTTCCCTGCTAAACCCTGCGCCAGACCACGCCAAATCTGTGATAGGATCACACCGCTATTACCTCGAGCTCCCATCAGTGCCCCTGTAGCTATAGCCTGGGATACTGCTGAAGCACTATGGTCAGGGGCGCGGTAGGCTTCCTCAATGGTAGAACGCATGGTAAGCAACATATTGGTTCCGGTATCACCGTCAGGGACGGGGAAAACATTGAGGGCATCAACATCAGCAGCGCTCTTCTCAAGCCAGTCAGTGGCAGCTATAAACACATCTCTTAGCTCTTGACCGCCAAGAGAGCTAACTTGCTTCATTAGTATTCTCCTCAACTCAGAATTGTATCCCTGTTATCACTCCCCGTTATCAGGGGAAGGTAAATTGCTATTAAACGGCCCGCCAGTAAAATCCACCTTGATGTTTCCACCACCCTTGCCTGGCCGGCTCAGCTATGATAACATTATAATGCTTGACATTATAATGATAACATGATTTTACTGTCACCCTTTTATAAAACTTTTAACAAACTTTGTCAATAGTCAAAGGAAAGAGATATAAATTATGAAATGCGATCTATGTGGGAAGATACCTCAATTCGGGCATAACGTAAGCCACTCTAAACGCCGTACCAACCGCCGCCGGGTGCCCAATATACACCCGGTCACTATCGTGATAGATGGCAAGTCCAAACGGCTCAACCTGTGCACCAGATGCCTGCGCAATCAGCACAAAGCGGCTAAGGGCTCCCCGTCACCTGTCGAGCAATGAACTAAAAAAGCCTTCGGGTTATGATTTGACCCCCCTAGAAGTTTGCTTTAATGAATTCCCTCAGCTCCCTTGGGACCCTGTAGAGTCCAAAGATAGCCCCGTCTATCCGCGACTGCTCCTCGGAGTAATCACAGGTGGGATTTTTCTTCAGGCGGGCAACAATCTGCTTAACCGCAACCTCTACCGCCGATTTTTTTGCCTGCGAAGGATATCTAAAGGGTAGTCTCCTGACATCATCTATCTGGAGGCAGTTTGTAGTATTAAGGATTCCTTTAGCCAAGAAATCGTAAAGCCTGCTGTTCAGTAAACCCAGCAAGTACCAGATAGAGATATCGGGGGTGGTATTCACAAATCCTATAGCTTTGTTACTGTCCCAGAAGCATCCCTCGGGCATATATCTGGCAGCCAACCTGCGGCTCACCCCACTGATAACAATGCCCTCCTCGAGAAACAGGCCTCCCTTTTTAGGGATGTCATATCGCGCTATCGCTTCAGGGCTCCAGTCTATGGCTTCCTCTATCTCACGATAATACTGCTCATCTCCTCCCTTTTTTAAGTAGGGTCGCCACTTCTCCTCCTCAGATAATAAAGACCTGGGGATAACTGCCCTCCCCTGCCTACGGAATCGCTCAGCAAGTTTTGTGCCCTGTACAGCAGCAATAAACCTCCGATTGCTATGGGTATGCAAACCAATATGCCCCTCCATAACCTCACTTATTGAAGGTAGAGAAGAAAACAGCCCGGCAGTAAAATCATCAACGTTTATAGAGAGGGGATAGCCCTTTATTTCCAGAAAGCAACTCTGGGGAAGCCTCCTGAACCTTGAGGGGTAACGATATTCCCGCTCACTTTTTACTCGGTCGACAAAGACCACCTCGTCTCGCTCATCGGGACGCCTTTTTTCGATGACAATGATGCAAGGGCTATTATTTACACCCTGCCTGGCAAAAAGATTCCTGGGAGCCAGAATTATCTCTCGGAGCTTGTAATTTTTGAGGAGAGATTGGCGAAGCTTGTGATGGTATCCGATGGTAAGAAAGCTATCACTGACAATAAAGCAGAGGATTCCACCCTCTTTCAAAAACCTCAGCCCATGATAGATGAAAAGGCTATAGGTATCATAGACCCCAATATCTTCGAATCGCTTCAAAAGCGATTTCCTGTGGGCGTGAAGATAGGGGCTGTGTCTGCTTAAATAAGGGGGATTACCGATAACACAATCGAAAAGGGGCTGGACCTCAAGGGGGTTTTCGTGAAGCAAGAAGTCGCTAATCCGATAATTGATACCGAAGCCTCTATATATCCGCTCAAAATGGGGGTTCGTATCCAGGGCAGTGATTTGTGCGGGCTTGGCCCCCCTTCTCAAAAGCTCCCTGATGAAGACGCCTTCCCCTGCTCCCGGCTCTAAAATCCTCTTCCCCCCAACCTCCCCAAGCTTCTCCACCATAAACCCTGCCGTCTCAACCGGGGTAAGAATTTCACCCCTATTCACACTCAACCTGCCTCCGCGCTAGCCCGTATCCTTGCCAAAGCTTCTCTCACCGTTTGCTTGGAGCCAAACACCGCCGCCCCAGCCACCAGCACCCTGGCTCCTGCTGCCACCACCTTAGGCGCAATCTCAGCATTGATGCCACCGTCCACCTCCAGCTCGGCAGCTAAACCCCTTCGGTCCAGCTCAGCACGCAAGTTCGCTATTTTATCCAGGGTACCTTCAATGAAGGGCTGCCCGGCAAAACCAGGATTAACCGACATCACCAGGACTAAATCAAGGGCAGGGAGGACCTCATCAAGCGCTTTTACAGGCGTATCGGGATTAAGGGAAACCCCTGCCTTAACCCCCGATTCCTTAATCTGTTGCACTACCTGCCGGACATCAGGGCACGCCTCTATATGAACGGTGACAATGTCTGCCCCGGCGTTAACAAATTGCTCAATCTGACGCTGAGGCGTCTCAATCATAAGGTGGACATCCAGGGGAAGGTCAGTCCAATGGCGAATCGCAGCCACCACTGGGGCACCAATAGTTATCTGAGG
>CAZCAS010000098.1:0-4085 GCA_964496725.1 uncultured Dehalococcoidales bacterium | reverse complement strand
GCAGCTAAGGTTCTGGCTAATCTGGGTGTGGGCCTTAATAAGGTGCGGGCTTCGGTGGAGTTTATCATCGGTCGGGGGGAAAAAGCCAGCGCGGGTGAGACCGGGCTTACTCCGAGGGCCAGGCGGGTCATCGAGCTGGCTATAGATGAAGCACGTTACCTCGGCCATAATTATATCGGAACCGAGCATCTTCTCCTCGGGCTGTTGCGCGAGGGGGAGGGGATAGCATCCGGAGTATTAGATAGCTTCGGCATCACCCTGGAGCGGGCGCGAGGTGAGGTAAGCCGTGTTCTCAGCCAGGGTACTCCCAAGTCCAAGATAGCTCGCACGGCGAGTCAGACCCCGGCTTTAGACCAGTTGGGCCTGGACCTGACTGAGGCGGCCCGTGCCGACAAGCTCGACCCGGTTATCGGTCGCGCTAAGGAAATCGAACGGGTAATTCAGATTCTCAGCCGTCGTACCAAGAACAACCCCGCCCTTATCGGGGAGCCAGGCGTGGGGAAAACAGCCATCGTTGAAGGCCTGGCTCATCGTATCGTTGCCGGCGATGTACCCGAGGTACTGGAGGGGAAGCGGCTTATTGTGCTCGATATGGGGGCGGTGGTAGCCGGGACAAAATATCGGGGCGAGTTTGAAGAACGGCTGAAGAAGATTATTGATGAGATAAAAACCGTCGGGAACTGCATGCTGTTTATTGATGAGTTCCACTCTCTGGTGGGCGCTGGGGCGGCTGAGGGGGCGGTGGATGCTGCTAACCTGCTCAAACCTGCGCTGGCACGTGGCGAACTGCAGTGCATCGGCGCCACTACCCTGGATGACTACCGCAAGTATGTGGAGCGGGATGCTGCTCTGGAGCGTCGCTTCCAGCCTGTGCTGGTAGAGGAGCCTTCAGTGGACGAAACCCTGGAGATTCTGCGCGGGATTAAGGAGCGGTATGAGGAGCATCATCGGCTGAAGATAAGTGACGAGGCGCTGAGCGCCGCAGTAACATTGGCTACTCGCTATATACCCGACCGTTTTCTGCCTGACAAGGCTATTGACCTGGTCGATGAGGCGGCGTCGAGGGTGAGGATTAGACATCGAACTATGCCTATTTCCCTGAAGGATGCCAAGCGGATGGAGGACAGTGTGCGCAGGGATAAGGACGCTGCCCTGGCTACTCAACAGTATGAGTATGCCGCCGAGTTGCGGGAGCGAGAGCGCCAGATTGTGGATAAGATAAAAAAGCTGGAAGAAGAATGGCGGGGGCAGCAAGAGCAGGAGGAGGTAGTGGTAACCGCTGAGGCTGTCGCTGAGGTGGTGAGTATGTGGACGGGGATTCCGGTGGTCCAGTTAGCTGCGGATGAGACCGCGCGCTTACTGGAAATGGAGGAGGTATTACATCGTCGCATCATCGGGCAGGACGAGGCCATTGCTACCATTGCCAAGGCGGTCAGGCGTGCCCGTGCTGGACTCAAGGACCCCAGGCATCCTATAGGCAACTTCATTTTCCTTGGCCCTACCGGAGTTGGCAAGACGGAGCTGGTCAGAGCCCTGGCTGAATTTATGTTTGGCAGTGAGGATACTCTAATCAGGCTCGATATGTCCGAGTTTATGGAGAAGCATGCTGTATCCCGATTGGTGGGGGCGCCACCCGGATATGTTGGCTATGATGAAGGGGGGCAATTGACGGAGGCGGTGAGGCGTAAGTCATATTGCTGTATCCTCCTTGATGAGATTGAAAAGGCCCACCCTGATGTATTTAACATCTTGCTTCAGATATTTGATGACGGTCACCTGACCGATGCCAAAGGTCGCCGGGTGGACTTCCGTAACAGCATCATTGTTATGACCAGCAATGTGGGTGCCGACCTTATCAGAAAGGGTACTACTATTGGTTTCACGTCGCGTACTGATGAGACAAAAACCCGTGAAGAAGCTTATGAGAGTATGAAGGAGAAGTTGCTCGACGAGTTGAAGAAGACCTTCCGCCCTGAGTTTCTCAATCGTGTTGACGGTGTTGTCGTATTCCATCCACTGACTAAAGAGCATATTCGGAAGATAGTTGACCTGATGCTGGCTATGGTGACCCAGCAATTGGCTGAGAAGAAGGTGAAGTTGGAAGTGACCGATGCCGCTAAGGATTTCCTGGGCGAGAAGGGCTATGACGAGGTCTTCGGTGCTCGGCCGCTGCGCCGGGTGATTCAAGACAAGGTTGAGGATAAACTCTCGGAGGCTTTGCTTGGTGGCGAGTTCCAGGGGGGGGACACTGTAGTGGTTGACTTGCAGGACGGAGAGATTGTAGTGCACCCGGTACCGGTAGGTGCTTTGCCGGGGGAGAATAAAGCCTAGATTACTGGCGCGAGCGAGTGAGTTGCCAAAGGCGGTGGGACTCAGAGAGATGAGGCGATCGCCTTTTTAGTTTATCAGATTGAGGTGAACCATTGTCAAAGGAGATTATAGAGGTCCCCATAGCTGGGAAGATTATCAGTGTGGAGGTCAAATCAGGGGATGAGATTAAAGAGGGGGATACCATCTGCACACTGGAGTCGATGAAGATGGAGAACCCCATAGTGGCGCCAGTAGATGGCATCATTACCGAGGTAGGGGTTGCTGCCGAACAGGTAGTTAAACCTGGCGATACCATAGCTATTATTGAGACTCAATAATGTGCTGCCGGGGCCTCGGCAGCTTCCTTTGTATCTTATATCCCGGTGTAAACGGAGGGAGCGGAAGATATTTAATAAGATTTTAATAGCTAATCGTGGCGAGATTGCCCTCAGAGCGGTAAGGGAGTGTAAGGAACTGGGGATACGTGCCGCTGTGATCCACTCTATCCCCGATGCCGACGCATTATTCGTTAAGGAGGCCGATGAGGCTTACCCCCTGAGGGCGTCCACGGCCGGCAGCAGTTACCTGGACATTGAGAAGATTCTCAAGATAGCCGAGGGGTGTGGGGCTGAAGCTATCTACCCCGGATACGGTTTCCTGGCGGAGAATCCCGAATTTGTTCAAGCCTGCGAACAGAGGGGCCTTAAATTCATTGGTCCTCCCAGCGAGTCCATGCGCAAAGCAAAGCCGAAGCACAAGATGCGCAAGCTGATGGAAACGAGCGGCATCCCGGTTGCCCCGGGTGTTGACTATGTTTCCGGGGACGACGATTTGAGCGCTGTCGTCGAGGCTGTGGACGATATTGGTTATCCGGTGATTGTCAAGCCCAGCGGTGGTGGCGGTGGCATTGGCATAGGGGTGGCTAAAGATAAAGACGAGCTGATGAAGGCGATGAAGTACGCTGAATCGAGGGGAAGCTCTGCCTTTAACATCGCAGCCTTCTATATTGAGAGGTATATCCCCAGAGCCAAACATATAGAGTTCCAGTTGTTGGCTGATGAAAAGGGCGGCGTTGTTTATTTGGGCGAGCGCGAATGCTCTGTTCAGCGGCGTTATCAAAAGCTTATCGAGGAAGCCCCTTCATCGGTGATGACCCCCGAACTGAGGAAGAGGATGGGGGAGACGGCGGTTCGGGTGGCTAAGGTGCTGGACTATGTTAACGCCCTGACTGTGGAATTCATCTTTTCCCTGGACAGCGGGGAGTATTTCTTTAATGAGGTTAACACCCGCCTTCAGGTGGAACACCCCCTTACCGAGCTTGTCACCGGGATGAACCTGGTCAAGGAGCAGATAAGGATAGCGGCCGGGGAGGAACTGGGCTATACCCAGGATGATATTCAGGCTCGGGGGTGGGCGATAGAGTGTCGGATTAACGCCGAGGACCCGTTCCAGGGTTTCTTACCCTCTCCGGGCGAGATAACTGCCTACCAACCCCCGAGGTGTACCGGCGTCAGGGTTGATAGCGGGGTATGTGCCGGATATACCGTGCCCTTCTACTATGACCCGATGATGGTGAAGCTGCTGACCTGGGGCGAGAACCGTGACGAGGCTATTGCCGGAATGAAGCAGGCGCTTGACGAGTTTGTTATCGGGGGGGTGAAAACAAACATTCCCTTCCATAAAGTGGCTCTTGAGGACGAGGCATTCAGGCGGGGAGATTACACCACCAATTTTGTTGAGGAACGGGCTATAATAGCCAAGGTTCGGCAAGCGCT
>CAZCAS010000097.1:0-4107 GCA_964496725.1 uncultured Dehalococcoidales bacterium | reverse complement strand
AGACCGTGTCGCATTGCCTTCGGATTAAGAGTTGAAGGGGCATAGAGGCAGGAGACGGGAACCTCTTTAATAACGGCTCCCCCCCTCCTAGCCTTCTCTAGTATCTCGATGCTAACGCCCATACCTCGCTCAGAAAGGGGTAAAGTTCCAAATACCTTCTTGCTGTAAGCCCTGAAGCCACTTTGGGCATCAGAGGTTTTTATCTTAGAGCCGAAGTTCCAGAGCAAAGTAATAACATTAATCCCAAACCTGCGATACCGAGGTATCGCGCATCCTTTGGTGAGAAACCTAGAGCCAATCACCACATCCGCTTCCCCTCGAAGGATTGGTGCCGCAAGCTTGGAAACCTCATCCGGGTTATGCTGACCATCGCCATCAAGGATAACCAGGACGTCGGCGGCATTTGTCTTCGCCGCTTCGAAGCAGGACTTTATCGCTTCACCATAGCCTCTGTTTATGTTGTGAATCACGACCAGGGCTCCGGCTGCCCTTGCTGCCTTTGCTGTACCGTCATGCGAGCCGTCATCTATCACGATGACTTGGTCGACATGCTTTTTGGCCTTGGACACCACGTCAGCAATGAAAGACTCGGTATTGAAGCAGGGGATAGCAGCTATGACCTTGGGTTGTTTTCTTTGGGAGATGTGGGGCGACTGTGGCATTGTCTCCCCTTGTGCTTCATTGGTTCTGGAGTGTCTCCTTTTGGTGCCTGCTGACATATCTCCCTCTAAAATATAGACTGTTTCACCCTCAGTGTTTCAATCGTCATCAAACCCTGCCGGTTGAAACAGTCTCTTAAGCCCCTCCATTTTAGCACTCACAAGCTGTGTTAGGCAAAGGCATAAGAATAGCAATCAAGGTGTCGGGGAAGTGAAACAGTGATGCGAGGTAAATTGACTATCGTAAATCTCCTGTATAACAGAAGACCGGTGCTCTATCCACTGAGCTATAGGCGCAAACTTGATGGGGTGAGTGGAGGGATTTGAACCCTCGATCTCCAGGGCCACAACCTGGCGCCCTAAACCTCTAGGCCACACTCACCACAGGACATAAATATTATAGCTGAAAAAGCCCTTCCCTTCAATTGCGGGGCATATGCTTTTTCCTTATGTATAAGCTCATGTCCCGCCAGGGGATAAATTTCACTTCCTTTGTATAACCACAATGGTAACCCCGCTCCCTCCCTCACCGTACTCACCGCTCCGATATGATTTAACCAGAGGGTGTTTAGCCAGCTGCGCTCTGACTGCGTGACGTAGAGTCCCCGTTCCCTTGCCGTGGACTATCCTGACCTGGGGCAGGCCAGCCATAAAGGCGTCATCCAGGTATTTATCCAGCTTGAATAGGGCGTCATCTACGGTAAGTCGGCGGAGATGTATCTCACCCGGTATCGTCTTGGCGTGATATTTATCTTCAGGCATCATAGCTAGTCCCATCTCCTCTTCGCTTCACCGAAGCAGTGCTACATAGCTGTTCAGGGGCACTTTCAGGGAGTCGGCGACCGGTTTGCATTTGGCCATTAAGCAGTAGAAGACCCTTCCTTGGGCAGGTAGTTCGGATATAGATTCGTAATATCCCATCCCTTTAGCGAAGACGAGGTCGGCAGAGTTGAATTCATGCTTGAATTCAGTGGAGGCTTGAGGAAAGACTATCCCCGGTGTGGCTGTGCCCGTAGTTATTACCCTGTCGAACTGCTCTTCTATTCCTGACCTCCTGAGGTCTTCCAGCGTGATGTCGTTCTGCACCGGCGATGCTTTGACCACGTAGGTGACCTCTGCCGATTGACCTATCAATCTGAGAAGGGGGAGGTCCAGTAACGCCTCCCCGGTGTTATCTGCCAGATACAGCAATTTTTTAGCCTCCCTCAGCTTCACCTTGAATTGCTCTGAATCATCAATGGCAAAATGCAGCGGTTTTTTCAAATCTTTGATAACGGCATCGAGAGGCCTGAAAAAATCTATGGCGTTTGCCTTTGTTGCCAGTTTCAGACAGCTTCTGAAATCGGTGTAATGTTCAGCATCTATCTCGCCAAACAATTCCTTTGCCGCCATCGTCTCCTTCTCTTTCATCTCACGGTAGGGGTCATCGTTTTGAGTTATCCCTCTTATCACGCGGTGGAGCTCAGTGGCGATGACTATGGATACCTTGTCACAGGAGAAGTGCTGGTCAAGGGTCATTAGCCCTTCCTGCACTGCCTTGGCTTTAAGTTCCTCGTCTGTCGTAGCCAGCTGTGCTGTCTGATAGATTAACTTTTGCAGGCATTGATAACAGTCTTTAGTAGCCTTCATACTTTTTCTCCGGATGGAGCTAGGGGAGCCAAACCCCATTTTACCTTATGGAACGCTCAATTGCTATCTCACCCTTGCTACCGAGGTGGCTTAGGCATTATTATGAGGGGTAACGCTTTGCTCACGGGGGGTAGACTCAGGCAAGCAAATGGTAGTGTATAGAAGCATAAGCCCTCAGAGCACCGAAACAACCCCGATATGGTGGTTGATAGGGATAAACTTTATTCTGTTTGCAGTTACCCTGCTGAATCGGAACAACGCTGTTTCCCTTTTCGGGTTTCGTCCCGTAGACTTTCCCTCCCAGCCGTGGACTATCGTAACCAGCATGTTTATCCATGCCGGCTTCTGGCATATCATAGCTAACATGTTCACCCTCTATTTCTTGGGGAAGCAGTTATTAAGGTTGGTAGGGAGAGATAATTTCCTCGCCATTTATTTCATTGGTGGCATAGTGGGTAATATTCTGTTCATGCTTCTGTCGTCACCTTTTGTCATGGTGGTTGGGGCATCAGGGGCTATCTTCGCTCTAGGCGGGGCTCTTGCTATAATGAGACCTAAGCTAAAGGTTCTCATCTTCCCTATACCTGCCCCTGTTCCGCTGTGGGGAGCAATAATTGGAATCTTCGTCGTCCTCTCCTTTGTCCCCTCTATAGCCTGGCAGGCTCACCTTGGAGGCTTAATTGTTGGTCTCATCGCCGGCTATTTCCTCAGGAGGAGGGAACAGCGTCTTGACTTCGGCTGGCATTAAAGTTGTAAAACTAGACGCCCTTGATATGTGGTGCTAGAATTCAGCTTAATAGGGAAGTTTTTTGTGAGGTGTTGTTATGAGTGAGCTGGGCACTACCAAGTTCGGCAACACTGAGTTCCGCTGGGGAGAGCGGACATATGTTATGGGGATTGTAAACCTGTCCCCGGATTCTTTCTCTGGTGACGGTATTGACGACCTGGGGGTGGCGGTGGAACAGGCACATCGCTTTGTCAGTGAAGGTGCTGATATACTGGATATCGGTGGTGAATCAACTCGTCCTGGCTCAGCCCCGGTGTCAGTTGACGAGGAAATCAGGCGGATAGTCCCTGTTATAGAACGGCTGGCTTCTGAGGTGCCCGTCCCTCTGAGCGTCGATACCTATAAGTCGGAGGTGGCACGCCGGGCACTGGAGGCAGGTGCCGGGGTAATAAACGACCAGTGGGGCTTAAAACGAGATAAGCGGCTCGCTGAACTGGCTGCCGAATATAGAGTCCCTCTTATTTTAATGAGTAACCAGCGGGACAAGGGGGGCTATGATGCCAAGGTTAAGCGCGACACTGCCTATTATGAGGAGTCTATGGCTGAGGTTATCTCCTCTCTTCGCCAGAGCATGGAACTGGCATTAAAGCTGGGTGTGGAGCGGGAGAACATTATTCTCGACCCCGGCATCGGATTTGGCAAAACCTGGCAGCAAGACATGGAGATCCTTCGCTGCCTGGATGAGTTGAAAGAACTGGGCAGGCCTATCCTCATTGGGCCTTCTCGCAAGTCGTTTATTGGCTTGGTGTTGAACCTCCCTGTCGATGAGCGGGTGGAGGGTACCGCTGCTGCTCTAGCTATCGGCATCGCCAAGGGTGCTGATATAGTGCGGGTGCATGATGTTCAGCAGATGGTGAGGGTGTGCCGAATGAGTGATGCCATCATTCGCCCCTCATAACCAATTTCCTGTATGCCGTCCCCAGTTTTTTGGTAACAGCTCCTGGCTTGCCCGAGCCAATGGGTTTCCCCTCTACCACAGTAAGAGGCATAATCTCAATAAGTGAGTTGGTGAGGAAGGCTTCCTCTGCCTGG
>CAZCAS010000096.1:0-4158 GCA_964496725.1 uncultured Dehalococcoidales bacterium | reverse complement strand
CTAACCAGGATTGTAGTTGGCGATATCTCCTTACGCGACTAGGACAAAATCAAGATAACCCCAGAGCCTGCCCGAGTGCAGGCCCTGGATTTACCTAATAACCCTTGACACTTCAGTTATTTTTTAGTCTTTTCCTCTAGGCGTCTATCACCTGAGCGAGTGAAAGCTTCGAAGATGTTTATGGGCAGAGGGAAAATGATAGTGCTATTTTTTTCTGAAGCTATCTCAGTGAGTGTTGCCAGATAACGAAGCTGTAAGGTGGTTGGCTCTCTAGCGATAATTGCTCCAGCTTGAGCCAGCTTCTCTGAGGCTTGTAGCTCACCCTCAGCATGGATGATTTTAGCTCGCCTCTCCCTCTCTGCCTCAGCCTGAGCCGCCATTGACCGTTTCATCTCTTCAGCAAGCTCAACCTCCTTGATCTCTACGGTGGTAACCTTAACTCCCCACGGGTCAGTGTGCTCATCAATTATCTTCTGCAGCATTTGATTGAGCTTTTCTCTTTTGGTCAATAGCTCATCCAGCTCCGATTGTCCCAAGACATTCCGCAGCGTCGTCTGAGATATCTGTGAGGTGGCTCTGATATGGTCTAAAACCTTGACCACCGCGCTCTCAGGGTCAACCACCCTGAAATACACCACGGCATTTACCCTAACGGTAACATTGTCTCTGGTAATTACCTCCTGGTGGGGGACATCCATGGTTACCACTCGGAGGTCTACCTTGACCATCCTGTCAACGAAGGGGATGATGATAAATAAACCAGGGCCCTTGGCACCAACCAAACGTCCCAGGCGGAAGATGACACCCCGCTCATATTCTCTGACAATCTTAACTGATGCTGGAATCAATATAGCACAAGCTATAACAATGGGGATGATAATAACCGCTAGTTGCATCTATTTACCTCCTTTACTGTTTCTTAGTTACATATAGCTTCAAGCCGTCAAACTTGGTTATAATCACCTCCTCCCCGGGCTCAGCCCGGCCCTTATCTAATACTGCTGTCCAGAGTTCACCCTCATGAAGGACTGTTCCCTCAGGTTCAAGGGCTACCTTAACTACAGTCCTCTTCCCCACTAGCTCTTCCCTACCTGTTGTTGGCTGTCGGCGGTGGGCGCGGAGTGCATGATAGATTATAAAAGCAATGATGCTCCCAACGCTAACGGCAATCCCGATAATCACCGGCAAATCTGGTTGAAACAATGTTGGCCTCCCACTAAATAGAATTAAAGTACCGAATACAAATGCTACTATACCCCCAGCAGCAAGCACCCCGAAACCGGGGGTATATACCTCAGCAATAAGCAGCCCGGCAGCTAGCCCGATAAGGGCAATGCCGGCGTAGTTTATGGGCAGGAAACCCAGCGAGTAGGCAGCTAGGAATGCTGAGATACCACCAAACACACCCGGGAAAATAAGTCCAGGGCTAAATATCTCCACCATTATACCCAGCATAGCCAGACTTAGCAAAATAACGGCAATATTAGGGTTGCTGATAGTATAAATGAAGCTCTCTGATGCGCTCATTTTGACCTGGTTAATTGTGGCTTCCTCAGTATGTAGAGTAACCACGCTCTCGTCATGCATGGTTACCTGCCAGCCATCCAATTGAGAGACCAGGCTATCCAGGTCAGGGGCAACGGTGTCAATGACATTGAGTTCCAGGGCCTCTTGCTCAGTGGCTGAAACACTCTCTCTTACCGCCTTTTCCGCCCAATCCATATTGCGCCCATGTGCTTCAGCAATGCTCCTGATATAAGCAGCGGCATCATTGACCACTTTTTCCGCCATCTCCTCTGACATCTGAGCCTCGCCCTCAGTGCCTATGGCTACCGGATGCGCGGCGCCAATAGCGGTATTGGGTGCCATCGCCGCTATATGAGCCGCCATGGTAATAAATACCCCGGCGGAAGCAGCTCGCGAGCCAGCGGGAGCGACATATACCACTACCGGAACCTCAGCACTGACGATGTCCTGCACAATGTCCCGCATAGCGGTATCCAAACCGCCGGGTGTATCCAGTTGAATAATACAAGCCACAGCGTCATCTTCCTCAGCCTGGTCAATTCCACGACTGATATAATTGGCGAGAACAGGGTTAATGGTTCCTTTGGCAGTAAGTACATCAATAGTAGGACCAGCCGCCTGAGCCTTAACAGCTGTAAAGGCAACAATTAATAGACCTACTAGTAATATAAGGCGGATGAATTTTGGCATAATTAACCCACTGCGAGCCCCACAACGAATAAATTATATATTGTTTATAGTTTTATTACAAGCTGAAGCAGGCTGAAGTGAAGCTGGCAAACATCCCCGGTAAGCTCGGTTGAATAGCTAGGTAAATTGGTGTAGAATTTTTCAACTGTTAATAAAACATCATCGGCAGTTCTGAACAGCCCCAAGGAAAGGCACAGTATGAGAGTTCAACGGTGTAAGGGGACTCGAGATTTATCCCCTGAGGAGATGACAAGATTCCGCTTTATTGAGGAAGCATTTAGGGAGTGCTGCCTCAGATGGGGATATGAGGAAATCAAGACACCCACCCTTGAGTATCTGCATCTATTTACCTCAACCGGAACCCTTACCCCTAGTATGCTGGGTAAGGTATATTCCTTTCTTGACTGGGATGGTTGGAGTGGAGAGCGGGTGGTGCTAAGGCCCGATGGCACTATCCCCGTGGCTAGACTTTATATCGACAACATGGAAGACAGGGGATTGGCCAAGCTCTTCTATGTAACCAATATCTTTATTTTTGAAGAGACCGGGAAAGAGACCAGGGAGAGATGGCAGGGTGGGGTTGAGCTTATAGGAGCAGGTTCTCCCCTCGCCGATGCGGAATTGGTATTACTGGCTCTAGAAGCTTTGAAAAGGGTAGGGTTGGAAGGTATAACGCTGAAGCTATCCCATATGGGGTTAGTCAGGAGTTTAGTCCATATGCTGGGGCTAAGCCCAGAAGAACAAACTAAGCTCTTTGACCAGATTTTGGATGGAGATGTAGGGGCTCTGGCCGGAATAAAATCGGGGAAACCTGAGCTTGATAAAGCCCTGTCTTTGTTACTGAGCCTGAAAGGGAAATCGTCCGGCTTTCTAAAGAACTTTAAATTGCTATTTGCCCAGAACCTACCCGAACTTAAGCCTTCCCTTGACAATTTTATAAGCATCGCTGACCTGCTCGATGCCCTGGGTTATAACTACCAGATTGACCTGGCTGCCGGGAGAGGCTTTGAGTACTATACCGGGGTAATCTTCCAGCTGTCTAAGGGTAAGGACAGGATAGGCGGTGGAGGCAGATACGATGCTCTTATGCCTTTGATGGGTGGCAAGAACGTCCCTGCTTCAGGTTTTGCCCTTTACTTTGACCACTTGATGGACTTGATAAAGCCAGTAACCCTAGCAAAACCTCTAGCCCAAAGAATTCTGGTCAATACCGCACCGGAAGCGATAAAACAGGGCTTTGATATGGTCAATCGCCTCCATGAAGCCGGGTATGTAGCTGAATTTAAGCTGGATGATAAGGAACCAGCCGAGTTCGGTTGGAGACTTGATGTTCGCAGTGAAGCACCTTCCTTTGTTTTAACCGACCAAATCAAGCAGAGAGAGTTTAAGGCGCAAACCGCCGACGAAGTTTTGGCATTACTAAACCACTGAAAAATGGTAAATCCATATTAAGGGAGGTCCGTAATGGAACAATTCCGAGTTCAATGCTCTGCTTGTGGTGCTGGTAAGTTTGAAGACAGTCCTGTTTCCATTGTTGAGAAAGGAACTAGTCCAGCTAAATGGAAAGATTACTGTTTCAAATGTGGCGTGGAAGAACTAAGGAAGAGGTTGAAGGGTGTTCCCTTTTCAATAGAAGTCCCAGATTTCGCAGGTAATACAGATGAAGAACTCGGTAAAAAGGGTGTTTGCATCAACTATACAGCAGAGGTCGTTAATTACTAATCTAACTATGAGAGGGAAGCCCCTTCAAAACCCATACTTCCCCTCCCTATATGAAGGGGGGGGATAAAGGGGGTGGGTTGATAAACAATCCCATAAAGATAGCGTTGCCTAAAGGCCACCTTTTAGGTGAAACAGCCGATTTGCTGCAAGGGGTAGGGTGGGGGTTAAACGAATATCATGCGAAAGCTCGCATCTATCGCCTGGAATCTGAGAAATTTC
>CAZCAS010000095.1:0-4422 GCA_964496725.1 uncultured Dehalococcoidales bacterium | reverse complement strand
GGGGCGGTTAGCTCAGTTGGTTAGAGCACTGCGTTGACATCGCAGAGGTCACTGGTTCGAGCCCAGTATCGCCCACCATACTGTACGGTAGGTAGAACTCCGTCTTTTTCGATGGCCACCTTCTCCGGCAAGATAGGCATTGAATAGCTCAGGATTGCCTCGTTGCCGGTTACTCTAACCTCTTTGACGAAACTTCTGATAAATGCCCTTCTTTCCGCCAATGTCCCTTCTTTTAAAAGGTCGTGAAGGTCATCGACGTAGCATGATACGGTTTCAAGGTCGGCAAGTTCCACTTTCCTGTCTGACATCTGACTTTCGATTTCGATCCTTTTTGCCTGAAGCTGTTCCTGGCGCTGTCGCAGCTCGCGAATCCTGATAACCACATCATCCAGATTCAACTTACCTGTCTCAATGGCATCATATAGCCGTTCTAGGCGATTATTGATATCCGTTATCGTATCGGATATCAATTCAAGTTCATTTTGGTATGACTGCATGGCTGAATCAATCTCTTCATTGACCAACTTGACTAGTCTTATCAGATTCTCCCTGGTTAAAATGCGTTCCCTTATTTTGCTAATGACAAGAGTTTCGTCTTTATCTCTGCGGATCTCAATATTTTCAGGCGGCATCATCAGCAGAGATTTAATGTCATCGATAACGGCCAGTAATTGGTCTTTATGATCTCGCAAGGCTTCCTTTACCAGCTCGATCTGAGCGATGGCAACATTTCGCTCTCGCCGAGCTTCCTCAATACCCTTTTTAACCGTTCTTGGGTCGCATCCGGCATCTCTGGCGATCCATTTTTCACCCTTGCCAGACTCGCTTAGTTCTAACCACTTCTTTTTTTGATGCGGCAAAGAAATTGAGCAGGTTATTAGTAGTGAGAGGGAACAAAGGAGAATCAGGATACTGCCTATTGATGAGAATACCCTTAATTTGCTGAAAGAGTATGTTGCAAGGAACAAGCCTGTTTCTGCCGGTGATACCCGGCCGATATTCTGTATCAACCGGCATCGGGCCTGGCAGATAGTAAGGGATTGTGCTAAGAGAGCGGGCCTTCCAGACTTAGTCAATCCAGAGACCGGCAGGGTAAGAGGGGTTAGTCCTCATCGTCTTAGAGATGCCTTTAGCGTACACGCAATGAAGCTGGATGACTCTGGTGATGCGCTACGAGTCCTTCAAGAACACCTTGGTCATGCTAGCTTTAATACAACTGCGAAATACAGAAAGATTGCCGGGGAAGAACACCGTAACTGGTACAATCGACTCTGGCATTAAAGCCCATAATATTTCCAAGTAACAAAACGAACCGCTGTTGCACAAAAGCCTCGTTTGTTATATCTGATAACCTAGCGCGTTGAACGAAACAAGCTATTGTTGCCCTATTGCTCTGCCTGGTCTGGCTATAGTTGCTCCTTGTAGAAGGTTAAGTTGATTAAGCCGTCCCCTCATTTGGCTTACGGGTACATCAAACCTGTCTGCCATCACCTGAATATCCCGCACCCTTGGCCAGTATTCCTCGACCCACTCTTTAGGCATGAGGAAACAAGTTGCAAAATGGTCAGCAAGAATCTCGTTAAACGAGGTATGCCTCGCTTCTGCTCTGTTGAAAGCAGGGTAGGTAATGCGGCAGGCGATATGAAACGCCTCATGAAACAGGGAATATCGCCTTACCCGGCGGGGGTCTCTACTGTTAAGTTGAATTATCCATCCCCTCCTCAGGAGCCAGACGACCCCGTGAAGGGTTTTTAAGGGTACCAGTCGCACTTCGACCTTTCTGCTCCCATCAAAAACGTCAATAAGCTCCGACGGCACAGGCGGTCTAAGAACACCCGCTCCGGTGAGGTACTCACCCGCCAGCTTCTCAACGTCTGCCAGAACCCAGCAACAATTGGAGACATTGCCTTTTGTGGGGATGTTATGACACCACTCGCTGCCGGCAGGCGGGCAGTCTTCTTCGTAACGACACTCGCAGTGACGGCTATCGGTAAGGATAATCCCTAGTAGTCTTTCCGAGTTAGGCGGTAGGCTCTCCATCTTTCCCCCTCCGCCGCTCAATAAGGTCTTCTATAATTGTAACCAGGTCGTCATCTAACTCTCGCGGGTACTTCTTCCTCACATACTCGCGAAAATCCGGTAGCTCGCTGGCTGCCTTTTCCTCTACTGGTATCAGGTGTCCCACGATGTGCAATACGCGCTGAAGTGGCATTCTAGTATAGTTAGCTAACTTTACGCAGGAGGTAAAGCTTGGCGTTTCCTTACCAGAGAGCCATCGGCTGACACTGGTATGGCTAACGCCAACATCGGCGGCAAACTGACTGGGCAACTGACCTCGCCGCCGCATTAGTGCTTGCAAAAAGGCGATGAATTCCTCGCTCATTGTATCACCGAAATTTTAACTGACAGTGAATGGGCTTGTCAATTTATGGTGACTGTTTGCCATGAAACGAGGCATCAGTTTTAAAAGAGACCTTCAAAAACTCCTCTTATAGTATTGACACTTCCTGATAATCATAGTAGTATGTGCGTAATCGTTCATTTCTGAAGTGGTGCGCAAGTTAGCACATTAAGAGTATAGCGGAGGGAACCAGGCCGACCTTGTTCCCGCCCCCGAAAACAGGAGGTGAAAAGATGAAGCCTATATCAGAAAAGGCTAAAGTTAAAGAGTTTATAACTATCACCCCAGAGGAAATCCCGACTCACCTCAAGCGGGGCAAAGCTCACCTCGCAGCTGGCCGCTGCGGGGAGGCTTTTAAGGAATTTGGGTCCATTCTCAAGGTTGCTCCAGGCAATATCGAGACCCGTGTCTGGATGCTAAAAGCCAGGCAAGCAATGGCAAAGCCGGCGGAAGCTCCTCTCGCCGAGGAAGAAAAAGCCGAGTATTGCGTCTACATGGCGATGGGAGTGGTCACTTACCGCCTTTGCACCAGCGACTACAATTGCCTCAGCTGTGATTTTGACCGGCAAATGCAGGACAGGATAGCCGCCGGGGATGCTGAGGTTACTGAGGCACTGGAGAGATTTAAGAGTTTGCCGGGGAAGCAGGTACTCTGCCGTTATGCTCTTAAGGGTAGTGTTTCCTACCGTCTTTGCTCTCGACACCTCGAGTGTGCCACCTGTGAATTTAATCAGATGACAGAGGACGCTTTCCAGCAACAGCTAGTTCAAAGGCAAGAGGCTTTACACAGCAAGGAGCAAAACTGGTGGTGGCATTATTGGGGCCAGAGTGTGACAAGTCAAAAAGTAAAGGTGAAGAGGTGATGGAGCATGGTTCAGGAGCTTGCTGAGGTAGATACAATTATCGGCAAATATCAGGGTGATAGGTCTGCTTTAATTCAGGTACTTCTTGAGATTCAGCGCCAGAACCGCTGGCTGCCCAAGGATGCCCTAAAGCAGGTCAGCCAGAGGCTTGGTGTTGCCTTAACTCAAATTTACCATATAGCCACCTTCTACAAAGCCTTCAGCCTGACGCCCAAGGGCAGACACTCGGTAACGGTCTGTCTAGGGACGGCTTGCCAGGTGCGCGGCGCCCCTCACCTTCTGGATAAGGTTACCGAGACCCTGAATATAAAAGAGGGTGAGACCTCCGCCGATATGCAATTCAGTCTGGATACGGTGAGGTGCCTTGGCTGCTGTGCCCTGGGACCAGTGATGGTAGTTGATGGTGAGTATTACGGCAAGCCTTCCGGAAAAGTAGTTGAGCAGATTATTTCTGCCAAGGAAATTGAGCCCTAAGAAAGGAGAAGGTTATGCCCAGATTGAACTCAGCCGCTCAACTGGAAAAGTTTAGGCGGCAGATATTAGACAGAGATAACGGGAAAAGGGTTGTTTCGGTAACTAACGGGACAGATGGTAGAACGCGCCACAGCGAGGTTGTAGTCCAAGCTTTTATCGATGAAATACGAAAACAAGGCTTGGCAGGAAAGATAATTGTAAAAAGTACGGGGTGCCACGGCTTCTGTGAGAAAGAGCCCACGGCTCTTATCTTACCAGAAGAAATCTGCTACGTGGAAGTAAAACCTGAGGATGTGCCAGAAATCGTCTCCCAAACCCTGGCTAAGGGCAAGGTTATTGAGCGTCTTCTCTACGAAGACCCGGTTAGCGGGCAGAGGATTACAAAGGAATCTGAGATACCGTTTTATAAATCTCAAAATCAAACTGTCTTGGGAAATAATAGATTCTTAGATATGAAGAGGATAGATGATTACATTGCCCTGGGTGGCTATTCAGCTCTGGCTGAGGCTCTATTTGAGATGACACCGGGGCAGGTAATAGAGGAGATAAAAAGGTCGGGCTTGCGCGGTCGTGGCGGGGCTGGATTCCCCACCGGAAGGAAGTGGGAATTCTGCCGCAATGCTGAGGGCGAGCCCAAATACGTGATTGTTAACTGTGATGAGGGAGACCCGGGGGCTTATATGG
>CAZCAS010000094.1:2774-4495 GCA_964496725.1 uncultured Dehalococcoidales bacterium | reverse complement strand
GACCTGAGCTATACCATCGAGGCGACAGCGGAGGAGTGGCTGCATCAATACCTCGCCTTCAAGCCACTGGGCTTTTTGTACGTGCTGGACCAACTGGGGATAGCGAGGAATTACGAGATTGTCACCATGAACGAAACCGCGGTCGGCATAGCCAGCAAGGAGATTGGGGCTATTGTAACCAAGCGTTACTACCCTGAATATGTGGATAAGGAGGCGAGGGAAGACTCAGAATTCGACTTCAATGGGGAGATGAGGGAGATAAGGCGAACCGTTGATGAATATCTCGCCGAGGGGATGGTGGACCAGGCTGAGCAATTTATGGAAGAGAAGAGGCAGTTTCTAGCCTCAAAGGGGCATTACATCAGGAAACTGAACCAAGCCTACTTTGCCTTCTACGGCACCTATGCCGACAGCCCCACCTCCGTTGACCCCATAGGGCAGGAGTTAAAAGAACTGAGGAGCCAGAGCACTTCCCTCAAAGAGTTCCTCGACAAGGCGGGCGCAATGGTTAGCCGCCAGGAATTGATAGAGAGTTTAGAGTAGGTGACCTCTCCCCCTGGTCCCCTGACGAATGAGCCGTATGATAGAATTATAAATGAAGGAAGGTGATTAAATGAAAGCCTGTATAAAAACAGCTATTAAAAAGGTTTGCTCAAAGGAAAAAGTTGAAATAGCAGGATATATTTGTTGGGTAATAGGTATTTTCTCCATGATACTTAGCACACGATGTCCAGGGCTTACTATCCTTGGTGTCCCTCTTTTCTCGTTTGGAATAGCAGCTTTTGGAGTTGGAACAGGGTTCGTTGGCTTAGGCATAGCCAGAAGATCAGACAAAAGAATGACAGCAATGGCAAACCTAGAATTCTGCGAAAAAATGGCAATGGTGCAATCGTATATCATGGGCTTGAGTCAAGCTGACCTAGACCAACATAATAAAGCTTACGCCAACAAGATATTCTATGACTTAAAAGGAGCAAAACAACTAAAGGGATGGATAAAAGACCCTGAGATTACCAAAATGCTTGACAGCGAAATCCAACATCTTATAGACAAAGCACTAGCTGGAAAAGAACACGAGCATCTTATTAAGCGTTTATATGAAGTGAAGGAGGGTGATTGTTAATCTACACAACCGAAAACTCTCACCTTCTCTTGTGCTTTTTGGCGCGCTTTTGCGCCTCTTCCAGCTCAAGTATCTCCCCTGAGAGCCACCATGACCTGAAAAACAGCAGCCCGGCGACGAGATAGGGCATGCCGTAAACCGCCCAGACGGTGGAGTCGTGTATCCCCACCACACTATACTGGACAATGCCCCACGCAGCAGCAGCGGAAATCAACAGTATGCCAGCCAGCCGCTCCCGCCAGAAGGATATAACACAGCCAGTCAAAGCAATTACCGCACTCATAACTGCCAGACCGGTCTCTAGAGAGGTCATATCACCACCCTGCCTCCGAAATTCGCCGACGATTAAGGAGAGGAAGAACCCTGCCGCCACGAAGCCGAGTACCCGCCCCGCCATCGCCAGCGGGCTCTTTCTCCAGTTTTGCCTGCTATTCAAATCAACCGTCTCCTCGTATATGACTAGCACAACTCCCGCGAAATCCGCCACGAGTTCAGGAATAAAACCCCGGCAACGAGACACGGCAAATAGATAATCAACCAAACACGAACATCATGGGGAATAAGAGGGTTAAGCGGCGGTATCCCCACACCACCCAAA
>CAZCAS010000094.1:0-2764 GCA_964496725.1 uncultured Dehalococcoidales bacterium | reverse complement strand
TCGCTTACAATCAGGAATATGCCACCAAGCGGCAATCTCCACCAGGATAAAATGCAGCCAGCCAATGCCACTCCCCCCAAAACACTCATTATAATAACCTCTGCCGATATTGCCGCCATACCCTTGACCCCTAACTCCACAGTCGTCTCGCCGATTAAAAAGGTCAAAAAGAACCCTATAGCACTAAACCCGGTTATCCGCCCTGCCAATATCATCCGCCCCACCAGACGATATCTCTCACTCTGCGCCACGTATTTCTCACTTTTCTCACTCTGCTCCATCATCACCCTCCTTTGCCTTCTTTTGTAGTTCGTAGAGCTTGGTAAGAGCCTCAAGCGGGGTCAATGAATTTATGTCCAGCTTCTCCAGCTCTCTCTCCAACGATGATTTTCGTCCCAGGAACGATAGCTGCTGTGCCGCCTCTTTTCTCCGCTGTCGTCCTTTCGTCCCTGCCTTTCCCCGGCTATCCCCTTCCAGGTCAGCCAGCACCTCCCGGGCACGGTGCACCACCGACTTAGGCAAGCCGGCCAGTTGAGCGACATGGATACCATAGCTCCGGTCAACGCCACCGGGGACGACCTTGTACAGGAAGATAACCCTGCCCCCCTCCTCAGCCACAGCGACATTGAAGTTTTTAACCCGGGGGAAGAAGCTGGCTAGCTCTACCAGCTCGTGGTAGTGGGTGGCAAACAGGGTCTTGGTTCCCAATCCGGAGTAGTTATGAATATACTCGGCAACTGCCCGGGCAATAGACAGCCCGTCATAGGTGCTGGTACCCCTCCCAATCTCGTCAAGGATAATCAGGGAGCGGGGGGTGGCATTGTTAAGGATATTAGCCGTCTCCACCATCTCCACCATAAAGGTAGATTGGCCGGCGGCTATATCCTCTCCAGCACCGATTCTGGTAAAAATACGGTCGACCAGACCAATGGTAGCGGAATCGGCGGGGACAAAGCTGCCTATCTGGGCCAGGAGGACAATCAGGGCTACCTGCCTCAGGTAGGTCGACTTGCCCGACATATTAGGGCCGGTGAGAACAATAAGCTGGGCATCATCATTGGAGAGACGGGTATCATTGGGGACAAAGCTGGTATCAATCAAACTCCTCTCCACTACCGGGTGGCGCCCCTGAGTGATGGCTATCTCGTTATCGGTGGTCAGGGTGGGGCGGACATAGCTGTAGCGCCGGGCTACCTCAGCCAAGCTGGAGAAGACATCAATGTTAGCCAGAGCACGAGCCGCCGTCAGGATAGGCTCGCTGACCGTAGCCACCTGGCGACAAACTCGCTGGAAAATACTGGTCTCAAGCTCCCCGATACGGTCCCGAGCATTGAGAATGAGAGATTCATACTCCTTCAGCTCGGGGGTGAAAAAGCGTTCGCCGCTGGTCAAGGTCTGCTTTCTGATATAGTAATCAGGCACCTGACCAAGGTTAGGCTTAGATACCTCAATATAGTAACCGAAGACCTTATTAAATCCCACCTTCAGCGACTTAACCCCCGTCTTTTCCTTCTCCTGGCGCTCCAGATTAGCCAGATACTGCTTGGCATTCCTGGACGCCAGACGAAGACTATCCAGCTCTTCGGAGAAGCCCTGCCTTATCACCCCACCCTCCCCAAGAGCCGATGAAGGCGGCTCTTCTATCGCCTCAGAAATCAGCTCAATGACATCCCGGCGGGGCTTGAGCTCATCCTTCAGCCAGGAAACGGGGGCGCTGTCTTTGCCCTCTTCCATTACCTTAAGCAGCTTAGGGATGACCTCCAGGCTATGCTTTAGACTTATCAGTTCACGAGGGGTGGCAACGTTGCCCCTCACCCTATTGATTAATCGCTCAAGGTCAGCCGCCTCATTGAGCAGAGCAATGGTCTGATTACGAGCCAGGGTATTATCGCAGAACCAAGCGATAGCGTCCTGCCTTTTCACCAGTTCCGTGATATCAAGAAGAGGCTGGCCCAGCCACCGCTTCAGCAATCTGCCCCCCATAGCAGTCCTGGTCAGGTCAATAACAGAGAGCAAAGAACCTTCCACCGTTCCCGAGCCACTGCCGGAGAAAAGCTCCAGATTTTTCTGGGTGTTCACATCCAGAGCCATGAACGAATCAGTGGAATATGTAGAAAGTCGGGTGAGTTGCCCCAGCACCACCTTCTGTGTCTCCTTAATATAGTGAATGATAGCGCCAGCAGCCTCTATGGCTAAGGGCAGGTTGGCGCAGCCGTAGCCTTCAAGAGTAGCCACGCCAAAATGGTCGAGCACCGTCCGGCGGGCTGCCTCAAGGTCAAAACAATAATCATCCAGTCGGGTTACCGGGGCAATCGATTCTAATCCAGACAACGCTGCGCTATTGGCGGCGATAATCTCCGAGGGTTTGAGCCGTTGCAGCTCGGCAGCGACCCGCTGAGATGCAATTTGGGTCACAGCGAACTCGCTGGTGGTTATATCCACATAGGCTATGCCCGCAGTCTCGTCATCCAGAACCAGGCTAACCAGATAGTTGTTAGCCCTGCTATCAAGAAGGGTAGGCTCAATTACCGTGCCCGGTGTTACCACTCGCACCACATCGCGCTCAACCAAGCCCCTCGTCTCACCAGGCTTGGTCACCTGCTCGCAGATGGCAACCTTGTATCCCCTACCGATAAGCCGCGCCAGATAATTATCCAGGGCATGATAAGGTATGCCAGCCATAGGGACACGATGCCCCTTGCCCATCTCCCTAGAGGTAAGGACGATATCCAGCTCACGAGAGGCAAGCTTGGCATCTTCATCA
>CAZCAS010000093.1:0-4594 GCA_964496725.1 uncultured Dehalococcoidales bacterium | reverse complement strand
TTGGCCCCGGCTTAGGGCTGGTGGGGCCAGCAGCAAACTACGCCCTAATTCCGGTTGCTGGCAAGGTCATTCTTACGGGATGTATGCTGGCTGGCCGCCTCGAGTTGCTAACCATACTGGTATTATTCAGCCCCTCGTTTTGGAGGTGGCGCTAATCAACTGGAAGGGGTAAAATGTTCTAAAAGATGTTGTTGACTTGTTGACAAGAAGAGTTATAATTAGCCCGTGCTCAATAACAACCAAAAGCAAAAATCAACTACGTTTCACCGAATCCTAATACCGGTAATCGGCACCCCCGCTGATGAAGAGGCAATCAAACTCGCCTGCAGGCTGGCTAAACAGGATAAGAGCAACATCTATGCTGTTTATATTATCACCATGACACGCCAGTTACCTCTAGACGCCGAAATTGCAGTCGAAATTCAGAAAGCCGAAGATATTCTAGGCCATATTGAGAACGTCGCCAAAGAGCAAAACTGCCGGATAGACACCGATGTGCTTCAAGCACGCGAAGCAGGACCAGCCATCATCGAGGAGGCAACGGAGCGAGAGATTGACCTTATCATAATGGGTGTCGCCTACAAAAAGCGCTTTGGCGAGTTTAGCCTGGGTGAAGTGGCGCCTTATGTATTAAAAAATGCCACCTGCCGTGTTATACTATATCACCAATACACAGACCCTGCCTTAACCGAGGATGACTTATGAAAATAATTATTATGGGCTGCAGCCGAGTCGGAGGCCGACTGGCTGGGCTATTAGATGCTGAAGGGCATTCAGTTACTATCCTGGATATCAACGCTTACAGTTTCCGCAGACTACCAACCACCTTCAAAGGCACTGCTTTGGCAGGCAACGGCCTTGACCAGGAGGTACTCAAACGGGCAGGGATAGAGGAAGCCGATGCTTTCGTGGCGGTGACCCAAGGCGATAACCGCAATGTTATGGCAGCTCAAATTGCCAAGCATATTTTCAACGTACCTAAGGTAATCTGCCGTATTTATGATCCTCTTCGCGAGGAATTATATAGCACCCTGGGGCTGGATACCCTCAGCCCAACCACGATAACCGTCCAGATGCTGAAGGAAAAGTTAGAAAGCCGATAAAGGAAAGATGTACATAATAGTCATTGGTGGTGGTAGAGTAGGTTACTATCTGACCAAAGCCCTGCTAAACGAAGGCCATGAAGTAACCATTGTGGAACAAAGGGAAGACTTCTGCCAGATAATAAACGATGAACTGGGCGGCGTTTGTGTTCATGGCGATGGTTGCGAGGCAACCACCTTAGCAGAAATAGGCACAGGGCGAGCTGACATGCTCATCGCCGTAACTGGTGATGACGAAGATAATCTGGTAGCCTGCCAGGTAGCCAAGCACAAATTTAACGTGGGACATACCATAGCCCGCATTAGAAACCCCCAGAACGAAAACATCTTTAAGAAACTGGGCATTGATGTTACCGTAAGCAGCACTAATGTCATCCTGGAACATATACAGGAGTCGGTGCCCACCCACCCCCTGGTACACTTATTAACTATTAGCGATAAGGGGCTGGAGATTGTAGAAGTAAAGATACCAGCCGAGTCAACCATAATAGGCAAACCAATAAAGGAACTCTCGTTACCCGAAGGAAGCAGGCTGGCACTAATTATCCCCCAGGAAAATAAGCCCCGAGTGCCAACGCCTGATACCATTATCAATGACGGAGACCGGGTGATAGCTATTACCACCCCGGAAGCAGAGGAAGCACTACGAGCTACCCTGAGAGGTACCTAAAACCTCTATCGAAGTAACTGAGCTATCTGACAGCGAAGCTCAACGGCAGAAGGCTCCCCATGGCAACAAGTAAAGTTAGCAAGTACTGGATGCTACTTATCATTCTCCTCATAGCCGCCACTACTGTTGGCGGCATAGAAGCCTGGTCGCGGTACAGGGGAAGCCAGCCTGAAGAGATATCTATATCCACTTCCTCCAACCAAGAGCAACCAAGCGAGATATATATCGGTGGCGCAGTTAATAATCCCGGCTTCTACCCCTTAAGGAACGGGGATAGTATAGAAGCCCTCACCCAAGCCGCCGGAGGCAGCACCACCAGTGCTGACCCAGATAGGGTCGAACTCTATATTCCCACAGCAGGAGAGGAAGAGGCGCCACAAAAAGTCGACCTTAATCGAGCTGAAGCTTGGCTATTAGAAGCCCTACCTGGAATCGGCGAAAGCAGAGCCAAAGCCATTATAGCGTATCGCCAAAAAAACGGGCCGTTCCAGAATATCAACGAGCTAATTAAAGTAGAAGGTATTGGAACCACTCTCTACAAACAGGTCGAACACCTGATTACCGTAAACGATTAGTAGCTGAGGATGGAATTATAGCACCACTCATATACCTAAGCGGGGCCTGGGTGGGTGGTATCTTTCTGGGGGCGAAATTTGACCTGCCTCCAGCCCTCATCTTCACCGGGCTTGTCCCCCTCCCCATGCTTTTCCGCTTCCGCCAACACAGAAAAACAATAATCCTAATAAGTCTATGCTTTTTTGCCCTCTTCGGCGGTGCCCTCCGTTTTCAGTCAAGTCAACCTCCTCTGAATGAGAACAGCCTCCAGTTCTACAACGACGAGGAAGTAGTCAAAATTAAAGGAATGGTCAATGACGCCCCAGAGGTCAGAGAGAAAACCACCCAACTCCGTCTGTCAGCCAGCGAAATAGAATGGGACGGAGAGTGGCAGAAGGTATCAGGCACCACCCTACTAATTGTTCCCAGATACTCCGATTATGAGTACGGCGATGTGCTCCTGGTAACAGGAAAGCTGGAGACGCCTCCCCAGTTAGACGACTTCGACTATACGGGTTATCTAGCCCGCCAAGGAATCTATTCCACCATCCTCTATCCTGAAATAGAGATATTGGAGAGGGGAAAGGGGTTCGCCCCGCTAGCACGACTGTACTCGCTGAGAAATCGCCTTTCCCAGAGCCTGGCTGAAATCCTGCCCGAGCCACAGGCATCGCTGGCCCAGGGTATTGTCTTAGGGGTTCGAGAGAACATTCCCACCCCAGTCAAGGATGATTTCTCCCACACCGGCACCGCCCACCTGTTAGCTATCTCCGGACTCCACCTCAGCATCCTGGCCGGTATGGTGGTCAGCATAAGTATCTGGCGCTTCGGCAGGAGGCACTACCTCTACGTCTGGCTGGCACTGAGCGCAATCTGGCTATATGCCTCGCTAACCGGCATGCACCCGCCCATAGTTAGAGCTGCCATCATGGCTAGCCTGTTCCTCACTGCCGACCTTTTAGGTCGGCAACGTAGTGCCATTACCGCCCTCGCCTTCGCCGCCGCTATTATGGTGGGTATCAATCCCAAAATCCTATGGACGGCCTCCTTTCAGATGAGCTTTATGGCTATGGTCGGCTTAATCCTCCTCGCCCCCATTTTCCAGAACATCGGCAGGAGAGCAGTCGATGCTGCGTGGGGCAAAGATAAGCCAGGGGTATCCATAGCCAATTTCGCTGCTGACAGCTTCGGCATAACCATGGGAGCGATTATAGGGGTGGGACCACTCATCGCCTACTACTTTGGCATTATCTCGTTTGTCGCCCCCCCAGCCACCTTCCTCACCCTGCCGGTGTTGCCAGGCATCATCGGCAGCGGAGCCCTAGCCGGGGGTTTAGGGCTCATCGCCCCACCTGTTGCCCAGGTAATCGGTTGGCTAGCCTGGCTGTTGCTGTCCTATCTATTGCTGGTGGTCAAAACCTTTGCTACCCTCCCGCTATCATACATCCCCGTAAGTACGGTTAATAACAGCCTGCTCTGGGGCTACTACTCCACACTGGGGATAGCCCTCTGGATTAATAGCCACCGCCCCCAAGCAAGTGTGCTAACCACAAAGTCCCTGACTCTAGCCCGGTCAGGGATAAATAAAATGACCGACCCCACCACCCAGCTGCCCAAAAAATGGGTCCTCCCACCACTCCTAGCGGCAACTATTCTGGTATCAGTGGCCGCCACTACCATGCCCGATAACAGGCTCCATGTAAGCTTTCTTGATGTCGGCCAGGGGGATGCCATACTCATTCACAAAGGAAGACAACAGGTTCTTATTGACGGTGGCCCCAGCCCACAGGCAATAACCCTGGAACTAAGCAAAAAAATGCCCTTCTGGGACAGGACTATTGAATTGCTCGTATCGACTCACCCTGATGCCGACCATGTTACCGGCCTGGTAGAAGTGGCAAACAGGTATAAGGTCAAGCAAGCACTATACCCCGACCTAGACTTTGAGTCTGATATATATGACCGGTGGCTCAAGGCACTGGAGAAACAGGATACCGAATGCTCTACAGCTCAAGCTGGACAGCAGATTGACCTTGGTGGCGGGGTGATAATAGAGGTGCTCAATCCCCAGACACCCCCGCTAGTCGGTACCTATTCCGATATTGATAATAATGGCATGGTACTGCGCGTAACTACAGGTGAAGTCAGCTTCCTGCTCACCGCCGATACCATGTGGGAGGCAGAATTTGAGCTTGTTTCCCACCGCGCCAACCTGAGCAGCACTGTGCTCAAGGTAGCTCATCACGGTTCTGACACCTCCACCACC
>CAZCAS010000092.1:0-4596 GCA_964496725.1 uncultured Dehalococcoidales bacterium | reverse complement strand
GGAGGCTGGAGCAGATATTATTGACGTTAATACTGCTACCAGCATGGAGAAAGAGATTGATGACATGAAGTGGGTGATTGGGCTTATTTATGATGAGGTGGGAGAAGAGGCGCGTGTAGCTATTGATACTCCTAATCCCCAGGCTATGGCGGCAGGACTCAAACTTTGCAAAGCCCGCCCTCTTCTTAATTCTGTTAACAACGACCCGAGACAGAAAGAGTTGATTGATATTGCTAAAGGCTCCGAAGGTGATATTGTGGGCCTCCCCATGGGAGGGAAAACAGCAATGCCCAAGACAGTAGAGGAACGTCTTCAGGAGACCGACATACTCATCTGCACTCTTGACCAGGCTGGCATAGACCTAAATCGACTGTATGTAGACACCATAGTGATGACCATTGGCAGCAATCAGGAACAGGGGCGTGCCGTTATTGATAGCACTCGTGCAATTAAGAAGCGCTACGGGAGCCGAGGGGTGAAGACATCGGTAGGATTATCCAACATATCCTTTGGATTACCTAAACGCACCCTGCTCAACCAGGCGTTTTTGGCTATGCTTCTTGAGGCAGGACTGGATATGGCAGTCATTGACCCCAGAGACGAGGGAATGATGGACATACTGCGAGCCTCAGAAGCTATCATAGGGACTGACAAGAACTGTCTCAAATATGTGCGACATGTAAGAAGCAAAACAAGTTAAAATGCGATAAAGGAGGCTCTATGCTGCGAATAGTACCTGAGGCCGAGTTCACCAACTTTAAGGTGCCCCCCCATGAGGTGTGGCGCTATTTGGGATATCCCAATCCGTCTCAAGCACGCCCGGAGGTTCAAACAATCTTTAAGCGGGTGATGGAGATGGGGCCACCCTTTCTGGCACCAGCAGCGTGTTACGATACCTTCCCCATAAAGAACATAACCCCTTCCTCCGTGGAAGTGGATGGCGTTTCCTTTGGCAGCGCAGACCTGGCACTTCGTCAGCATGGAGCAAAGGAGCTCGCTCTTTTTGTAGTCACCGCCGGACCGCGCATTGGAGAGGAGGCAGAAAAACTTATCCAGGGCAGTGACGCTGTCCTGGGATATATACTGGATATGTTCGCCTCAGCTGCTGTAGATACCCTGGCCTACAAGGTGAGGGAGATAATCCAGGACGACATCAAATCCAAGGGCTATCAGGCAATAAATCACGGCATCTGTATTGGCAAGAAATGCCTAGCATATAAAGATTGCGCCGGGGTAGTAGTCCACTGGTGGAGCCCCGGTTACGGAGATTGGACCGCGCTGGAGAACAAGAAGCTATTCTCCCTCGTCGATGCAAACCAGATTGGGGTTCGGGTAAAAGAGAGCGGCATGATGACTCCACGGAAGTCTTATGCCTGCGCCATGCCCATTGGCCCTGAGAGAGCGAAGCCGACAGAGAAGTGCATCGAGGGGGAAAGGGAGTGGATACAGCGAGGCATTAAGTCCAGATAAACCATTCGAAAAATGGCAAAAGGTACAAATAAGCAACCTAAGGTCGTCTTTCAGCCATCGGGGCGGAGGGGTTATGTCAACGACGGGAAGACCATCAAGCAGGCATCGCAGGAGCTTGGTGTAGATATCGAAGGCATATGTGGGGACAAGGGCACCTGCGGCAAGTGTAAGGTCAAGATAGAGGAAGGGGTTTTCGCCAAATACAACATCAACTCCCTCATGGATAGTCTCTCTCCGCTAAATAAGGCAGAGAAGAAACAACTTACCCCCCACCAGCAGCGCGATGGCTACCGGCTGGCCTGCCAGGCCCGCATCCACGGTGACATTGTGGTCTTTGTTCCAGCTGAGAGCCGCCTGAGCAAACAGATAATACGTAAAACGCTCAGAGATATAGCCATCGAGTTAAAGCCAGCGGTAAGGAAATACTATGTGGAAATAACCCCGCCGACTCTGGATGACAACCTGGGTTGCTGGGAGCGCCTGCAAGCGGAACTCAACAAAAGCTTTGGCCTGAGTAATCTAGCTATTGACTATCAGGTGCTCTGCAGCTTACAGGGCGTGATGCGCCGGGACAATTGGAAGACAACCGTATCGGTATGGATGAACAGAGAAGTGGTCAATGTGGAGCCAAGCCCCATAGAAAAAAGCTACGGTCTGGCAGTGGATATAGGCACCACCACAGTAGCCGCCTATCTCTGTGATTTGGGCAACGGCAATATCGTAGCCACCGATTCCATGATGAACCCACAAGTGGCTTACGGCGAAGATGTGATGTCTCGCATCAGCTATTCCATGAATCACTCAGATGGGCTGACGAACATGAATCAAGCCATCATCAAGGGTCTCAACAAGATGGCAGGGCAAGTGGCGGCAACAGCAGGCATCAAGCGACACGCCATCATCGACATGACCATCGTCGGCAACACCTGCATGCACCACATATTCCTCAATATTGACCCGCAGTATATCGGCAGGTCACCGTTTGCTCCAGCCCTGCACCACTCTGCCGACATCAAGGCACGCGACCTAGGGCTTAGAATATCAGCGGGAGCCTATGTTCACATTCTCCCCATTGAGGCTGGCTTCGTGGGCGCTGACAATGTAGGGGTGCTCATAGCCGAGGAACCATACAATCAGGATGACGTGCTGCTGATAATTGACGTCGGCACCAATGGCGAACTGGTCCTGGGTAACCGAGATAAGCTCACGTCCTCCTCCTGCGCCACCGGCCCCGCATTCGAGGGAGCCGAGATAAAATTCGGGATGCGTGCTGCCGCCGGGTCTATCGAAAAGATAAGGATAGACCCGGATACCAAGGAGGTTCGCTTCAAGGTTATCGGCAAGGAAGAGTGGAACACGGACTTAGAGGATATAGGAGCTAAGGGCATCTGTGGCTCGGGGATAATTGACGCCGTAGCTCAATCGTTCGTGGCGGGTATCATAGACCGAACCGGACGATTCAAAACCGACTTGAAGACACCCCGCCTGCGGGTTAGCGATAACGGCCCTGAGTTCGTCATCGCCTGGGCCAAGGAAACCTCCATTGACCAGGACATTGTGCTCACCCAGCATGATGTGAGGAATATACAGCTGGGCAAAGGGGCTATGTATAGCGGGGCTAAGATAATGATGCGTCACCTGGGCGTAGACAAACTGGATAAGATTGTCCTGGCTGGAGCCTTCGGCAGCTATATTGATAAGGAATCAGCGGCGGTCATAGGCCTCTTCCCCGACTGTGACCAAGAGAACATCATCTCTGTAGGCAACGCTGCTGGCGATGGGGCGCGAATAGCCCTCCTCAACCTAGACAAGAGGGCAGAGGCCGATGAGATAGCGAGGAGGGTAGAATACATAGAATTAACCGTAGAGCCAGATTTCCACCAAGTTTTCAGTCAAGCCATGTGGTTCCCCCACATGAAGGATAGTTTCCCCCACTTGAAGCACCTGATACGCCGGAGCGGAGACTGATATAACACATCAAGCTTCCCCATGCGAAAGGGGCTATATGCCCCTTTAATTTTGAAAACATGCCTGCTCAGACTATGCCCACCCTCAACGCCAGTTGACCAGTATAGCACCGAGGAATATAATGCAAGCGGTAAAGGAGACAGGATTTGCCGGTTTAAGTCCGGCATTGTCTCTTATGCCGAAGTGGCGGAATGGCAGACGCGCTACGTTCAGGGCGTAGTGTCCGTAAGGGCGTGTGAGTTCAAATCTCACCTTCGGCACCATTATTAAGGCGCTTGTAGCTCAGTTTGGATAGAGCGCAGCCCTGCGGAGGCTGAGGCCGTGGGTTCAAGCCCCACCAAGCGCGCCACTGGGGGCGGTTAGCTCAGTTGGTTAGAGCGTCTGTCTTACACACAGAAGGTCAGAGGTTCAAGTCCTCTACCGCCCACCATTGTGTACAATAGGGGGAACCGAAATCTCTTCTCTGGATATGCCCTTCTGAGATACAGGGATGGAATAGCTTAGTACCACCTGCTTTCCTGTGACTTCTACCTCTTTAACGAAGCTCTTGATAAACGCTTTCCTCTCGGCAAGCGATCCTCTACTCAGTAGATTGCGCAAGTCCAAGACATACTCCGATATGGTCTCCTCATTCGCCAACTCCACCTTCTTGTCCGACAATGCGGTTTCCAACTCCCACCTGGTAGTCTGTAACTGCTCCTGGTGTTTCCGTAACTGGCGAATGCGAGGGGCTAAATCCTCCAGTGATAACATCCCGGTTTCCAGAGCATCATACAGCCGCTGCAGGCGTGAATTAATCTTGTCTGTCTCAGCTGTTATGGAAGCTAAACGTTGCCTCTGCTCTATTGATGCCGTTTGCATCTCCTCATTAACCAGTCGAGCTAGGTCAGTCAGATTCTCCTCAGTAAGGATGTGTTCTCTTATCTTGTCGATTACCAGGGCTTCGAACTTCTGGCTATTGATATAGAGGGCGGGGCAGGAGCCCGCTCCCTTTTTCAGCAATGTACCGCACACGTAGTAGTGAAACTTGCCTCCCTTAGCATCCTGACCCACCAGGGCTCTACCGCAGTAGCCGCACTTAGCCATACCGCTGAGGAGATATTGGCTTGCTGTTCGTCTGGGATGGAGCGTAGCTGGAGCCCTGGCTCTGAGCAGAGC
>CAZCAS010000091.1:0-4677 GCA_964496725.1 uncultured Dehalococcoidales bacterium | reverse complement strand
CATGAGTAACTGCCCACAACGTCTTCGTCCCATCCAGATAGCCCTCAATCTTGTTCTTAGGGTCAGTAAATAATCCTTCAACCCACTTGTTCAATGCATCATTCTTAAGCAAAGCCCGGTCATCATCCACAATCTGCCTGTTACTATCTATTTCGGTAACCGTCACCAGCCAATAGCCCCCCTTCGTACCCACCGTATCATCAAGTATTGGCTGGCTTAACACACCAACCTCAGAATTAAAAACAAAATCATTAAACGCCGCACCCATCGTATCCTCAGACACCGTAAAATCCCCCCCGTTATACTTAGAATCATCGTGCTGAGAGAACTCCTGGGCTAACTGAGCAAAATCCTCACCAGCCTCAAGCCTGGCTCTAATCTCATCTGCCTCCTGTTCACTACCCAGAAGCATTACCTTAAGCTGAGCTGTCTTTGTCTCATCATCCCGGGATACTACCTCAATCAGCCAGTAGCCTATCTCCTTGGTTTTGGTCTCATCAAGAAGAGGCGGGCTTAACACCCCCACCTCACAGCTGAAGGCGTACTCATCAAGCACGGGAGTGCCAAACACCAGAGATAAAACGCCTTCGGGTCGCCAGCCGAGGTTACCCTCGTTTTCTTTACAAGTGGCATCAAGGGAAAGCTCGCCAGCGAGATGGAGAAAGCCCTCGCCACTCGCCAGCCTAGCCACGACCTCGTTCACCTGACTCTCACTTTCGAGGAACATGGCTAAGATGTGCCTCTGCTCAGCAGATGTTGGCACCTGCTTATCAAAATACTCATCAAGCAGTTTCTGCACCAGCATCTGCGTTCTAACCACATCCCGATAGTCCTCACTCAGCGGCGGGTCATAACTATTGAGTTGCTCGTCAACCTCGCTCTCGCTAACACTGATGCCTAATTCCATAGCCTCTTGCCTTATTAGCTCATTTTGCTCAATGGCTGTGACCACCTGCTCAGCGAGACCCGTCAAATCCGACGGCGATGCCTGGCTTACCACGTAGTAGTACTTGAGCATCTTTAAGTAATAATCCATATCAAACTTGGTATCATTCACCTCAACAACCGTTTCATGCCGTATCTTATACTCAGGAAGATACCATTGGTAATAAACTCCGGTGCCAAGAAGACCCAAGACAACAACAATAATCGCCATCCCTATGGTAAAGATAAAGCGCTGTCTCCTATTCTGCTGCTGCCACCGGGAGAGCTGGCGCTTGGTCGGCTCACGCCTTGGCTTTTCCACCTTCTTTTTCGCCAAATCCAAACCTCCGATGATTAATGCCCTATATTTATAACCTAAAAGCGCAATGTTTTCAAATATGCTTTATTGCCCCTCAAGGCAAATTATGCTAATATGACTCACGAGTCGGGGTGTAGCGCAGTCTGGTAGCGCACCTGAATGGGGTTCAGGTGGTCGTCGGTTCAAATCCGACCACCCCGACCATAGATCGGCAGACCACGTGATTAGGAAACTTTCTACCAAAGACGCAGCGTCTATCTATCACACCATAAACCTAGCCGCCAGCGCCTACAAGGGTGTCATCCCAGCTGATTGTTACCATGAGCCATATATGCCTGAAGAGGAACTCCACCAGGAAATGAGAAACATGACCTTCTTTGGCTGGGAAGAAACAGACAAGTTAGTAGGGGTAATGGGCTTCCAGCCAATTAAAGATGTGACCCTTATCAGGCATGCCTATGTACTACCTGATTATCAGAGGAGAGGCATTGGCACTAGACTCCTTGACCATCTTAGGCAGATGACGCAGTCCGAGCGCTTGCTTGTAGGCACCTGGGCAGATGCCACCTGGGCAATTAACTTCTACCAGAAGCGCGGATTTAAGGTTATGCCTAATAAAGACGAGCTGCTGCAGAAATATTGGGATATCCCCCGACGTCAAATAGAGACTTCAGTAGTTCTGGCTATTGAACTATAGACAATCTGGAAAGAATGCCTAACATGCAGTAATAAACAGTTTCGCAACTTAGCAGGAGAAGCCATCTGCCAACAGGTTATATTTAAGAGGTCGTTTAGCAATAGACTGTCATCTATCTTATTACCGTACTCTAACTCCTGGTTACGACGGATTCTATAGCCTCAAGGATTTTCACATAGCCTGTGCAACGGCACAGGTTGCCTTGCACGGCATCTTTTATATCGTCTGGGGTAGGAACTGGATTTTCATCTAAAAGGGCTTTGGCAGACATTATCATGCCCGGCGTGCAGAAGCCACATTGAATCGCACCGTATTCAATGAAGGCTCTCTGAAGAGGATGAAGCTCATTGCCAGAGGAAAGCCCCTCAAGGGTTAAAATCTCCTTACCATCGGCCTCGACAGCCAGCAATAAACATGAATACACTGCTTTTCCCTCTAGCATGACTGTACACGTACCGCACTCACCTGAATCACAACCGCGCTTTACGCTAGTCAAGTTGAGCCTATCCCTTAAGACCTCCAAGAGGGTCTCGTCAGCCCTAACATCTATGGCATAAGGTACCTTGTTTACCTTGATGCTTATAAGATAGGTTTTTGAGGCTTTGGGCTTCATGTCAATCTTTCCCGTCCCCTTTCTAAGGACTTTGTGAGAGCCTCCCTACACAAGGCTCTTGCCTTACTAACTTTGAACATCGTGGTCTCGTCAGAGAGACTAATGTTTCCAAACAGTAATTGCGAAGCCTTTTCGCTAACCTCTATATTCAACCTTTTGCCCCTAACATATTCCTCGACGTCTTTCGCTTCATAGGGTTGTGGTGCTACACCACCCAAGCGAACCTTAATATCCCGGCAAGTTTCTTTGTCGTCCTCCAGGACCAGCGAAACAGCCACGCTCACCAGGCTATAAGCGCCTGTGCCGGCCTTGCACGATAGGAATGCCGTAGCGCCTGTGCCGTTTGCGGGAACTTCGATACGGGTCAGGATGGCATCAGGGGCAATGTCGGGCTCGCCATCCTTTCTATAAAAGTCATCAACGTTTACCTCTCGTGACCCACCTTTACCAGCGAGTTCGAGACGGCCTCCCAGTGCCGCCAGGACTATAGCCATATCTGAAGCTAAAGGAGCCAAGCAATAAGTGGTATCTAATATCGCGTGACAGGCATCCTCAATATTGAAAATTGCCGGTAGGGGGTTGTATTCAACTTCTATCAGTTCCAGGGCTTTTTCAGCGGTAATCTCATCTACTGCTGCCACAGCTGCTATTTCGTCACCTATAAAGCGCACCTTGTCAGTAGTTAACACGTTCATATCTGCATTAGCTACCCCAATGGTGCGGTCATTATTCGGTATGTCAGCTCCCGTTATTACCGCTACCACGCCGGGGAGTTCCCTAGCCTTGTCCGCATTGATTTTAACAATCTCAGCATGGGGGTATGGAGATTTAAGTGTTTTACCATAGAGCATATGGGGCAAAGTCATATCTGTGATGAATATAGCTGAGGCAGTGGCCTTATCTACGCCACTAAGCAGGGGCATGCGATTACCGATGACATTAAGCATGGCTGTAACCTCTCAATATCTACAGACTTAATAACCGCAAAAATTACGTCAGCGTGCTTAAGAGAGATATTTCATCGAGATCTTCTGCCAGCCACCGCACAGTGTATGTGCTTTTGCAGAGCTTGTCAAGCCCCCTTGGCTTCATTCACATTAACTATGAGGCAGGTAGGGGGATTGACTGTAGAAAGGCGGTAAGCATATAATGCAATCCGAAAGAAGGCAAGCGGGCTCCGTCTTTTATCTGAACTGAACGAAGAATAACTCAAGGGAGGTACAGATGAGTTCAAACATATCGGCGCTAGGAGACTAACGAGCCCAATTATGAGTCAAGGAGGTAAAGAAAGATGGCTGATTTAGTTAGCACGCTAGCCGATTTAAAGGAAAAAGAGGCGCTTAAGATTGTTGAAGACAGGCTGAACGCCAAGGAAGACCCGCTCAAGATTCTGGACGATGCCAGGCGTGCCATGGAAATTGTGGGCAAGCGTTTTTCCGATAGCGAATACTTCATACCCGACCTGGTGTACTCCAGCGAGATACTGAAGGCAATAACTGAAATGGTTAAGCCTAAGCTGGTCAAGGCAGCAGAAAGCAAGAAGCTGGGCAAGGTTGTTTTTGGCACTGTCGCCGGGGATATACATGATATCGGCAAGGATATTGTCGTCTTTATGCTTGATGTTAACGGCTTTGAGGTCTATGACCTCGGCGTGGATGTGCCGGCGCAAAAATTCGTGGAAAAGATAAAGGAAAGCGGCGCCCCCGTTGTCGGCTTGAGCGGATTTTTGGCGCTGGCTTTTGATTCCATGAAAGAAACCGTGGAAGCCATAAAAGCTGCCGGGCTGAGAGATAAGGTAAAGGTCATGATTGGCGGCGGTCAGATGAGCGATGAGGTAAGGAAATATACCGGAGCTGACGCCTACGGCAAGGACGCCATGGCCGGAGTTACCCTGGCCAAAAAATGGGTCAGCGCCAGTTAAAAATCCTCAACAGAGAATCTGGAGGTAATAAAAATGGAAAAGAAGTGGGAAGAGATGTCCTCGGATGAAAAGCAGGAGACGCTGTTTGCCAGGTGGATTTCACCGAAAGACCCCCAAGGGAACGACCTCAAATTCCCCAGCCCCGAGATCGAGAAGCTGTACAAGGAGAGAGTCACCAGGATAAAAGACGCCATACAACTCAA
>CAZCAS010000090.1:0-4704 GCA_964496725.1 uncultured Dehalococcoidales bacterium | reverse complement strand
TCGGCCGAGAGTAGTATGTGCTTCAGTAAAGCCATAATCAATATCAGCCCGCAGTTTATGCAGGGGTACCTGTCCCTGGTGTCTCATCTCACGACGAGCTATCTCAGTGCCACCCAGTCTGCCAGAACAGCTTATTCGCACTCCCTTAGCCCCGGCCTCAAGGGTACGGAAAATCGCCCGTTTCATTGCTCTACGAAAAGCAACCCGGCGTTCAATCTGCTCTGCTATTGACCGAGCCACCAGATAAGCATCGAGCTCAGGTTGTCGGACTTCCAGGATATTCAACTGCACCCTACCCCCGATAAGGCTCTCTAGATATTGCCTTATTTCATCCACTCTTTGTCCTCCCCGCCCAATGACCACACCAGGACGAGCGGTATAAATATTTATCAATACCTTATTCGCCTGGCGATCAGTCTCCACCAGAGAAATACTGGCGTCAGCATATCTATCTCTAAGAGCCTGCCGAAGCTTCAGGTCTTCGTGCAAATACTGCAAATAATACTTGCCGCCATACCATTTCGCCTGCCAGTCCCGTATGACACCGATTCTAAAACCTGTAGGATGAACCTTACGACCCAACTTTCCCCTCCTGCTCTGTAACAACAACTGTAATATGACTCGACCGCTTAAGGATAGAGTTGGCACGTCCCCGAGCCCTAGGGCGGAACCTCTTTAGTGTCCGTGCCTCATCAACAAAAATGTCGGTTATCTTTAGCTCCGGGGGCATATGAAAATTGTTCTCCGCATTAGCCACTGCTGATTTCACTACCTTGGCTACAACTCGAGCCGTGGGTGATGAGGTGAACTGGAGCATATTCAAGGCTTCAGCCACCCCCTTGCCCCTTATCATATCTACTATGGGACGTACTTTGCTGGCTGATATGCCCGTATCCTTAGCTACTGCTCTCACTTCCATAATTATGCCTTATCCTTCATCCTTGCCGAGGGGCCCTTTCTACCTTAGAGGCATGACCCCTAAAAGTCCGAGTTGAAGCAAACTCGCCTAATTTATGCCCAACCATGTTCTCAGTGATCAAAATAGGCACATGCCTCCTGCCATTATGCACCCCGATAGTAAGCCCTACCATCACAGGCACGATAGTAGATGAGCGCGCCCAGGTTTTTATTACCGTCTTCTCACCAGAGCGGTTAACAGATTCCACTTTCTTTAGTAGTTTGGGGTTAATAGCTGGTCCCTTTTTAACTGACCTTGACATTTAGTCTTACCTTTACTCCTTTACTTCCTCCGACGCTTAACAATAAGCTTATCCGAAGACTTCGGTTTGCGCGTTCTATATCCCAGGGCTGGCTTTCCCCAAGGCGTCCTAGGTCCGGGCATACCTATTGGGGACCTGCCTTCTCCACCACCATGCGGGTGGTCGCGGGGGGTCATAGCCGAACCCCTCACTGTAGGTCGCCAACCCAACCATCGCTTGCGACCCGCCTTGCCCAACTTAATTCCCTGATGGTCAACATTCCCCACCTGCCCGATAGTAGCTGAACAATCACTGCGAACACGTCTCATTTCACCAGAGGGCAACCGAATCAAAGCATAGTCGCCTTCCCTAACCATTAATTGGGCCGCCACTCCAGCGCTTCGCACCAACTGTCCACCCCTACCCTTCTCTAATTCAATATTATGTATCAAGGTGCCGCTGGGAATTAGACTCAAGGGCAAGGTGCTCCCGGGTTTTATCTCAGCGTCACTGCCCGACCTTATAGTATCTCCTGCCTTAAGCCCCAAAGGAGCGAGGATATAACGCTTTTCTCCATCAGCATAGAAGATAAGGGCAATATTTGCTGAACGGTTGGGGTCATATTCAATGGTAGATACCTTACCTGGAATGCCAATCTTATCACGCTTAAAATCAATAACGCGGAGTCTGCGCTTGGCACCTTGACCCCGATGCCGAACCGTTATTCTCCCCTGATTGTTACGCCCACCTCTCTTCTTAAGAGGCAAGAGCAGCGATTTCTCCGGCTTACTTTCGGTTATTTCCTCAAAGGTAGAGCCACTCATACCCCGTCTACCGGGAGAAGTCGGACGATATACCTTTAATCCCATTTAAACACCTTCAAAGAGTTCAATCTTATCTCCTGGTTGTAAAGTAACTACCGCCTTTTTCCATGGCTGGGTTAATACCCGCCGTCTGCCGATAACCCGCGTTTTTCCACGCATTATTACCACATTAACCGCAGTCACTTTAACATTAAACGCCCTTTCCACAGCCTGCCTAATCTGCGGCTTATTGGCCTCTTTAGCTACCTCAAAGACATATTTGCCCTGAGCTTGGAGCTCAGTATTCTTCTCAGTGACTACTGGACGACGCAATACCTCAAACGGATGCACGACTTTCTCCTCGAGAGAGCTTATCTCCCCATATTTCTTCCGCCCTCCGCACGGCAGCCTCGGTCATCAACAGCATCTTATGGGAAAGGAGGTCAACCACATTAAGCAGATTGGCTGGCATGGTGTTAACCCCCGGCAGATTGCGGGCTGATTTAATTACGTTTTCCTCCGCTTCCTTGGTAACGATAAGGACGGAGGAATCCGCACCCAGCGCCGCCAAAATCTGCGCCATTGCCTTAGTTTTAGGCTCCTCAAACTCCAGCTGCTCCAAAACCATTAGTTCCTTATCTCCTGCCTTGGCCGATAGCACACACCTCAAGGCTAATTGGCGCATTTTCTTAGGCATCGCCTGGCTGTAACTCCTCGGCTTAGGCCCAAAGGTGATGCCTCCTCCCCGCCGCAATGGTGACCTACGACTACCAGCTCGGGCAAAACCAGTGTGTTTTTGCCGATACAACTTGCGACCAGTACCAGAAACCTCGCCACGAGTTTTAGTACTAGCCGTACCCTGGCGAGCATTTGCCTGCTGCCTTACCATTGCCTGATGCACCACCGTCTCATTAAACGGCACGGCAAAAACATGGTCGCTTACCTTAATATGTTTAATTACTTCTCCAGTAAGGTTATAAACCGGAATCTTCACTTCTCTACCCCCTTCCACCCGACTTCCGTATTAGCAATAACCCGTTGGCACCCCCAGGCACTGCTCCTCTAACCATCAACAGGTTACGGTCAGGGTCAGCTTCCAATACCTCTAAATTACGCACCGTCACCCGCTCATCACCCATACGTCCTGCCATACGCAACCCTTTAAGTACTCTACCGGGAGAAGTGGTAGCTCCTATAGAGCCTGGAGCACGGTGTCGGTCAGACTGTCCATGCGTTTTGGGACCACCAGCAAAATGATGGCGCTTTACCACCCCGGCAAAACCCTTGCCCTTAGACACCCCGGTAATATCAACCAAGTCACCTGACTTAAACAGGCCGACATCGACTTTGTCTCCCACTTTAATATCTCCGACATCATCTGTCCTAAATTCGCGAAGATGCTTAAACTGACCCAATTCCTTGAGATGTCCCCGCTGGGGGGAACTAAGCCGTTTTGTCTGACCAAATCCAAGCTGAACAGCGTTATACTTCTCCCCATCCGCCGTTTTAATCTGTATTACCTTACACGGCCCAGCTTCGATTGCAGTAACTGCCTCAGCCCTGCCATCGTCTCGGCACATCTGGGTCATACCCATCTTTCTACCAATAATCGCCTGTAACATATCCTCTGCCATCCTGGACTTTTACAACTTAATATCTACATCCACGCCCGAAGGCAGGCTCAAGCTGCTCAAAGCATCTATTGTTTTCGAGGTTGTCTCCACAATATCAATGAGGCGCTTGTGAATTCGAATTTCAAACTGTTCCTGCGAATCCTTGTCGATAAAAGGGGAGCGGATAACACTAAATTTCTGGATACGTGTCGGTAGCGGCACTGGCCCGGAAACTATAGCCCCGGTCCGCTCCACAGCGGCTACAATCTGCTGAGCAGATTGGTCCAGAACTCTGTGGTCATAACCTTTTAATTTAATACGGATTTTCTGCTTAGGCATAGAAATTCACCTTCTACCTGCTGCTTTAACCTTATCCGCCGATACAGGGGGTAGCTGTTCATAGCGGTAAAATTCTATAGAATGAGTAGCCCTGCCCTGAGTCAACGACCTGAGGCTGGTAGCATAGCCGAACGTCTCAGCCAGGGGGATGAAAGCACGAATGCTACTCATTTCACCTTGCGCTTCTATAGCCTCAATACGCCCCCTCTTTGCATTGAGGTCGCCTATTACATCACCGAGAAATTGTTTCGGTGTAACCACAATCAGTCTCATAATAGGCTCCAGAAGTACAGGGGAGCCTTTAGCCACGGCACTCTTTAGAGCCATGGAGCCAGCCATCCTAAAGGCTATGTCTGAAGAGTCAACCTCATGGTAACTGCCATCATAAAGGGTAGCTTTAATATCAACTACCGGGTAGCCGGATACCACCCCGGTCTCCATAGCTTCCTTAATCCCAGACTCCACCGCAGGGATATACTGCTTCGGTACCGCCCCATTTTTAACCTGGCTTTCAAATTGAAAGCCACTGCCACTATCCCTGGGCTCAAACTCAACACGGACATGACCATATTGACCATGCCCACCAGTTTGTCGAACAAATCTGCCTTCAGCCTGCACCGACTTAGTTATCGTCTCTTTATAAGCAACCTGGGGCTTACCCACATTTGCCAGTACCTTAAATTCGCTTAATAATCTCTCTATCAGGACTTGCAGGTGAAGCTCACCCATGCCTGAGACAACAGTCTGACC
>CAZCAS010000089.1:0-4788 GCA_964496725.1 uncultured Dehalococcoidales bacterium | reverse complement strand
CAACGACGGTCTATGTTGACATCTATTTCACCAGTGAGGGTGAGGGTGATAGGCTTGACGATATTCGTGACATCGATAATTATGAGAAGTGGACCAGGTCTGTTGGCACTAATGGTGAGTTCACCAAGTCATTCCGTGTGCCCTCTACACTTAAGGATGGCGACGAGGACGAGGAGGTAACTGGCGGCGCATATTATATCTATGTCACCTATGAAGATGAGCATGATGTACAGGATTACGCCGAGTTCACCGTAATTGCCGGCACCATTGAGCTGGATACTGAAGAGGGGGTGGCGGGCACCAAGGTGGAGATTACCGGCTCTTACTTCGCTGGCAGGGATAAGATTACTGTAACCTTTGATGATGATGAGGTGGACATAGAGGACGGTGATACGAGCACCGATAGCAGTGGTGAGTTCGTCTGCACTATTCTCGTCCCGGAGGGTACTGCCGGTGACCATACCATAAGTGTTGAGGATGAATCTGACCATACTGCTTCAGCTACCTTTACCGTGGAGCCGGAGATGACTATCAGTCCTACCTCGGGGGCAGCCGCTCGTGAGGTAGCAGTTACTGGCACCGGCTTTGGCGCTACCCAGGATGTTGAAGTCACCTTTGACGGCACCCGGGTCCTCACCGCCCGTTCCGACAACGTTGGCAGCTTTACCTCTGGCTTTACTGTGCCTGTGGCAGAGGCAGGTACCTATGCTATCGTAGCGGAGGATGAGGATGGCAATGAGGCTACAGCGAATTTCAGCGTGGCTGCCGGGGTCAGCCTGGGCATCGTTACCAGTGAGAGTTCGCCCGGGCATGTGGGTATGGAGATGACTATGAATGGCACTGGCTTTCTCCCTAGCACTCAAGTAACCATTACCTACACTACTACCCCCGTCGTTGTCGCCACTACTACCACTGATACTAACGGGGAATTCTCAGCTACCTTTACTATCCCGCAGAGCGAGGGTGGGACACACACCATAACCGCTAGCGACGGCACCAACACCTTAAGTTCCACCTTTGTTATGGAGTCCACAGCCCCGCCGATACCCCAACCATTACTGCCGGAGATGGGGGTTAAGGCAGAGCAACCGGTGCGATTTGACTGGGAGGATGTTACGGATGACAGCCTTCCTGTAACCTATACCCTTCAGGTAGCCAAAGACGAGGCTTTCAGCTTTATAGTGCTGGAGAAGACGGGTTTGACCAAGTCAGAGTACACCGTCCCTGCGGCGGATAAGCTGGCAGCGGTCAAGAAGGATGCCCCCTACTACTGGAGGGTGAGGGCGGTAGATGGTGCCTCTAATGTGGGTGAGTGGACGGGTGCGGGGACATTCTATGTCGGCGGTTTCTCCCTCCCTGGTTTGCCTGGTGCAAGTGCCAACCTGTGGTGGGGTTTGGGGGTAGGGGGAGCCGTGGCTCTTGGCTACTACCTGGGCAGGAGGAGAGCCTACTACTATTGATCATACGGTCATTGCGAGCCGAAGGCGTGGCAATCCCTTAACTTTTACCCCCTCTTCTTATCGAGAGGGGGTAGTTTTTTATGAAAGAGGGTATCAACCCCCCTTAAAATCCCCTGGCGGTGCGCGGTGAATACTGGTTGGCGGCTTCGACCAGAAGCGCCAGGCTGATGAGGAAGTCGTCGTGCCCCTGCGCCGGGTCAACATAGAAATTCATCGTCTGGTTGGGGCGATACTGACTCTTAGCCTTCTCCATCTCGGACCAGAACTCCTGATACTCGGCTGAGCCATCGCCGGCATACATCTTTACTCTCCCTGAGTTAACGGCAGCCAGCAGAGCGAAGCCTAACCCCGACTTTGATTGAGCGGTAAAGGTGAAGGGAGCGATTCTTGAGCCCAGCGACTGCCTGAGAAATGAAGCCACCGGCTGGCCAACCCCGGTGGCGTCAACTGCTACCTTGCTGCAGTGCCAGACATTTTTGAGGATATCAATTAACTGGGGATATAGCTCGGTGTGCTTCTTACCTGTCCACCGGTAGTGCTCAACAATGTCGATGCGGGGTTGTTTGATAACCTTACTGCATGCGGAGAAGTCCAGTTCACCGATAGTAACCACCGTGGAATCTTGGCGTGGCTTCAGCGCCCTTAGCCTTGCTCCTTCCTCTTCCTCAGCCTCCCCGGCTAGGTCGATGCCGGCGATGTAGACCTTGTCCCGGTCAGACTGCAGCCTTCTCGTGTGCTCCCCGCTTAGCTGCCCCCTCTGTTGCCGACTTAGATAACCACCGCCGCTATGAATGGGCAATAGTCGGTATTGGGTGAGGAACAGGGGATGATTTTCTCCCAGGCGCTCTCTCTCGGCTTCAACATAGGCTAGGTAATCGGGATTATGCTTGGCGACCTCCTCCCAATCATAGCGGAAGTGTCGCTTTATGCCGTCCTTCCTTTCCAGTTCAAGGTTAGTCTGCTTTATCTCCTCTAGCAGGGTGGAATCGTCCCAGGTGGTGCCGTAGTGAACGGTGGTGACATTGGTGGTTGCCCCCATCGGCTTGAACTCCTTGGTGTATTTCTCTTTGCCCACATCCTGGGATTCGTCTATCTCCAGCAGGAGGTGGGCCGTGTTTCCCACCACATTGGCTGATTCATCGGCGGACAGAAATATAGCCCTGGCGTTTCCCAATCTGACGATGTACCCTAGCTCAACCGTCCAGATGCCACCAAAGCCGGCGTCGTTCAGTCTGTCCTTCAGCCGCATCATGGAGATGACTGTCTGTGGCTTAAAGGTGGGGGAGCACTTTACCATGTTTTGCGGCTCAGCCATGTAGAAGGTTAGCAGGAGAAGCTCGAGCTGGGCTGACAACTCATTCTTTCCCCCCTGTCGGGCAATCTCTACAGAGAAGGTAAGACCTTTCCTCCCGAAAACACTATCCAGTATGGCTAACGCCACCTCCCGCTGATATGGCCTCAGTCTGTTTATTCTAACCTCTGAAGCTTCGGGATTTTCAGCTGAACTGCTATCTGTTAACAGTAGTCCCGATGCCGATTCCGAGGGGGAGGGCGATATCCCTGAGAACATTGCCTATTGCCTCCTTCAGTCCCTTCTTCTGCTCTTTGGTGATGTTATATCTGGTCTTGACCAAGCGTGCCAGGGCATTGGTCGCCTCCATAATAAGTGTGATATTCTCCGGGTCGTGGGCGATAAGGGATTTTATCTTCACCCTCAGCAGGGCGATCTCATCGTCAATGCCTTCGACGCCAGAAGCCAGCTCAAAGTCTAACTGCTCTGCCTCATCGAGGACCTTAGAGTAGAAACCGTGCTTCCTGGCGTTTTGATTGCCCTTTGGGGCGCCTCTTTTTCTCTTTGCTGGCATGTGGTTTGTCTCCATTATCCAGAACCGTGGCAGTGGCCAAAATAATGGTGTGGGCGGCTAGGTCCCACCTCTGGTTTTCTATAGCTAACCTCAATAGCCTCATAACTTCTCCCAGGTCCTAACTCTATAATAGTACATATGTTCTAATTATGCTATGGGGTTTTGTCCTGTTTTAGATTAGGAAATAGTCTCAGCCGAATTGATATTATGGTGCCGCCGTTATAAAATGGACTGGAAATGACTGTTGCCAAGCAGATTTATGAGCTTCAGGAAGTTGATTTGGAGATTGAGTCCACTGAGCAGGCTCTCAAGCAGATAGCCAGCCAGCTTGGGGAGAGCAAGGAGGTAGCTGAGACTCGGGATAAACTGGAATCGGAGCGCCAGCATCTGGAGGAACTGAAGCGGCAGCAGCATTCCTTAGAGTGGGAGATTGATGACATCGGCACCAAGCTGACCGATATTGAAGGGAAGCTCTACAGCGGTAGTATCGGCAATCCTAAGGAGCTGGCCGGTTTGCAGCAGGAGGTGGATGGGCTGAAGCTCAGGCGTGGCCAGTTAGAGGATAAGGCTCTGGATATAATGGACCGGGTTGAGCGGGCCACCACCAGCATGGCTGCCGTAGGCGGTGAGCTTAAAGAATTGGAGGATAAGTGGCAGAGCCAGCAAAAACAGCTATCTGCTGAGATGGAACAACTTAAAGCTATGCTATCCAATCTAAAGCATAAGTCCCAGCAACTGTCCGCCGAGATTGACCCTGAGTCGATTGACCTTTACCGTCGGCTCAGAAAACAGAAAGGCACTGCTGTAGCTAAGGTGGAGCAGGGGATATGCCGTGGTTGTCGGATATCGCTGCCTGCCAGCGAGTTGCAGCGGGCAAGGGGTGGTAGCATGACCCAGTGCAGCAGTTGCGGGCGCATCTTATTCTTGGCTTGAGATATGAAAGCAAAAAAGATGATAATACATGCCGACGGCGCCTCGCGAGGGAATCCAGGCCCGGCGGCTATAGGGGCTACCATAAAGGATGAACAGGGCGGGTTAATTGCCGGCATTTCACAGGGCATTGGCCGGGCGACTAATAATCAGGCGGAATATCGTGCGGTCATTGCCGCTCTGGGAAAGGCCATTAAGCTGGGCGCCGAGGAAGTTGACATAAATTTAGATTCACAGCTGGTGGTGAGGCAAATCATTGGCGAATACCGGGTGAAGAATCCGGCTCTTAAATCTTTATATCAGCAGGTGAGACAGAAGCTAAACCTCCTCAATGGGTTTACTATCGCTTATATCCCGCGTCGGCAAAACAAGGAGGCTGACCGTCTCGCCAGCAGGGCGTTATCCAACGCTGTTTGACTTATAATACCCTCCATAATACACTATATGTAGGTCAAGTAAACCGGGTGGCCGCTCGCCCTAGGCGGGAGGAAAGTCCGAGCTCCACCGGGCAGGATGCTGGGTAACACCCAGGA
>CAZCAS010000088.1:0-4799 GCA_964496725.1 uncultured Dehalococcoidales bacterium | reverse complement strand
GGGTCCTCTCGCTCCAGATAGAGAAGCTGGGCAATAGTAACATTAGCTACCTGGTCATTAATGGGCATGCCTAGCATGACAATGCGCTCTTTCAATAGCAGTGAATATATATCAAAAGCCCGCTCTCCTCTCGCTCCACTTTCAATCACCATGGGAATAACATTCATTGGTTGGGTATTCATTTTTGCTCCTCCTGCTTTATCTTACCACTTTTAGTCGAGCTTCTACCACCTGGTTTAGTCGCTTTCGCTACCGAACCTTTAGCTATTTCTACCAGAAGGTCTATGGTTTTTTGAGTAAGTAATGATTGCTCGATTGATTTGCGGGACCCTGGGGTATTCAGGAACTTATTTAAGTCATCCTTTTTGGTTTCGGCAGCGCTTTCAATAATGTTTTTAATTTCGGTGTCTATCTCAGAGTCACCGACCTTCATTTTCTCTTGCTCGGCAATCTCACCTAGTACCAGCGCCCAGGTAGTTCTCTTCGTCGCCAGCGGGCGTATTTCTTCCCGTATCTCATCCTCCGTTTTGTTAATGCTTTTAAGGTATTCCTCTAAACTGTTACCACCTGGTTGCCAGCGTCTTAACCTTTGGTTAATGAGTCGCTCAATCTCTCTCTCCGCCAAAATCGGCGGGAACTCTACCCGGGCAGTCTCGGTTGCTGCATCCATAGCCCGTTCCTCAAAGTCCATCCTCGCTCTTTCCTCCGCCCTGAGCTGTAAGTTAGTGAGGGTTTGCTTTTTGAGTGACTTCATGGTTTTGCAATCCGGGTTAATCTCTTTAGCAAGTGCGCTATTCAACGCAGGGAGTTTCTCCTGCTTTATCTCGATTATCTTTACCTTAAATGAAGCCTTCTTCCCAGCCATCTCGCTTTTAGGATAATCTGAGGAGAGTTGAAGCTGGAACTCTTTCTCCTCGTCTCTCTTCATCCCCACCAATTGCTCAGCAAATCCGGGTGCTGGGAAAGATTGATTTTGAACTACCAGATATTGGGCGCCTTTTTGATTGATGAAGGGTTTATCTTCAACATTGCTCTCGACATCTAAAACTACCAGATCATCGAATCCTACTTGACGTTCTACCGGTTCCCAGGTGGCGTGTTGATGACGAAGTCTCTCTATTACAGCGTTGACATCGTCTTCCTTTACCTCTACCGGGTCTTGTTTGATTCGAATGCTACGGTAATCACCAAGTTCGACCGTAGGTGATAATGGTACTATTGCTTTGAATACTACGGGGTCAGTTTGAGTTACCTCAATCTGCGGCTGAGCAATAGCATCCAGCTTTTGCTCTTTAAGTGCCTTCTCGTAAGCTTTAGGGACGAGGTCACCCAGTGCCTCCTTTAGCATTCTTTCTTTATCCACATAGCGTTCTAATACAGGCCGCGGTGCCTTTCCTATGCGAAAGCCAGGGATGTGAGTTATCTTAGCCAGGCGTTGATAGGACTCTTTTACAGACTCCTCCATCTCTTTTGGCTCCATCTCGATGTTCAGGAACGCTTGTCTATTTTCGATTTTCTCATTGGTTACTTTCACTTTTCCTCCAGTAAGCGCAGGTGTAATTCGGCCAACTGCTCCTCAGGTACAGGGGAAGGAGCTCTAAAGGTTAAGTCAGCGGCCTCTTGAGTTTTAGGGAAAGCAATTACTTCCCTGATAGTTTTTGCTCCAGCCAGCAGCATCATAACACGGTCTAGGCCAAGAGCTATACCACCATGAGGCGGAGCACCATACTCAAAAGCTTCTAGCAAATGCCCAAAGCGGTCTTCAATTTCGTCATCACTATAGCCCAACAGCCTGAATATCTTCTTTTGGAGTTCACTGGTATAAATCCTGAGGCTACCGCCACCAATCTCGTACCCATTGCATATTATGTCGTAATGCTTGCCTCGCACTTTTCCCGGGGTGGTATCCAGTAAGGACGCATCTTCATCTTTAGGTGCGGTAAACGGATGGTGCATTGACTCCCATCGCCCTTCTTCCGCGATTTGTAGCAGAGGGAAGTCTGAGATGAAGGCGAAGGCGAGAAGATTAGGGTCGACCAGATTAAGTTTGTTGTCTATCTCCAGGCGTAGTTCACCTAATACCGTGTTAACCAGCTCGGATTTACCGGCTACGATGAGGAGGAGGTCCCCGGCATCAGCGCTGAGACGCTCGGCTATTTCTATAATCTGCTCTATGGTTAGGAATTTGGCTGCCACCGACTTTACCGTTTCAGGGGTCAGATTGCTTAAGCTACCGGCTGAAGCAGCCAGCGAGATAGTTACCAGGCCGGCGGCCCCAAGCTCCCGTACCAAGTTATTTAGCTCATTAAGCTGACTTCGGCTGTAATCAGCACAGCCGGGGGCATATATGCCCTTCACCTTTTCTCCCCTATCCGCGGCAGAGCGGAAAACAGAGAAGTCACATTTAGCGGCAATATCTGTCAGGTCTTTTATCTCCAGCCCGAAGCGCAGGTCAGGCTTATCGCTGCCATAGTGCTCCATTGCCTCAGTGTAGGTGAGGTGGGGAAATGGCTTAATAAGCTCAAAATCGGGTTTCACCGCCTTTGCCATAGAGGTGAAAAGCTCCTCAAGTAGGCTGAGGATATCCTCCTCTTCAATGAAGCTCATCTCTATATCGAGTTGAGTGAACTCAGGTTGACGGTCGGCGCGTGTGTCCTCGTCTCTAAAACATCTGGCTATTTGATAATATTTCTCCACGCCGGCTACCATTAACAATTGTTTGAGTTGCTGCGGAGACTGAGGCAGGGCGTAGAACTTGCCGGGATAAAGGCGGCTGGGTACCAGGTAGTCTCGGGCTCCCTCAGGGGTGCTTTTAATCAGGATCGGTGTTTCCACCTCCATGAACCCTTTAGCCTCTAGGAAGTTGCGGATAAATTTCACTACCTTGTGGCGAAGGACGAGATTCTGCCTCATTCGAGCCCGACGCAGGTCGAGATAGCGGTACCTGAGGCGGAGGCTTTCCTCCACCTCCGTATCTTCGTTTATATAGAATGGCGGCGTTTTTGACGGGTTGAGGATGGCGGCATCCTGAGCAATGACCTCAATCTCTCCTGTAGCCAATTTAGGGTTCTCAGTTCCCTGGGGACGGTGGGCAACCTCACCGCTGACCTTGATTACGTATTCGCTACGCATCTGGTTAGCCACCCGATGGCATTGCTTTGAAATTTCGGGATTAAATACCACCTGGACCATGCCCCCACTATCACGCAGGTCGATAAATATCAGTCCACCGTGGTCTCGACGGCGGTCGACCCATCCAGCCAATGTTACCCTGGCACCTATATGCTTTTTATTTAATTCGCCGCAGCTATGACTCTTGAGCAAGATTATCTCCTCTGCGAGGCTAGCCTGCTAGCCCCAGTGACATTGATTGAGCTACTGTGGGTGTCTTTTGTTCACTTATAATGCCTGCCAGCCCGTCAGTAAGCAGGCATCCCTTGGAATAAAGCAAGGAAGGCAGCACCAAGCACGGCGAGCATAATCCCAAAAACTATGGCATATATCCCTAAGGTGATAAGGCCCATCTTCCAAAACAACCCCCAAGCTAAGTGCCAGGTTGGTTTAACTTCCACTTTCTCCATTTCTCATTCCCCCCCCTTTTGTTTTGACAGCCAGTATTCCAGACTGTCGGCAAGGGCTAGCCAGCTGGCTTCAATGATATTGGTTGAACTGCCTACAGTTCGCCATCGTTTTACCCCATCGCTGGACTCAATAAGGACGCGAACCTGTGATTCAGTGCCAACACTTTCCTCGAGGATTCGTACCTTATAGTCGATTAGCTTGACTTGAATCAGATTGGGGTAAAACTGTAATAGAGCCTTCCGTAATGCTCCGTCTAAAGCATTAACCGGACCGTTACCTTCAGCAGCCGTGTGGATAATTTTGCCATCTATCTTCACCTTCACCATTGCCTCGGATAGCATATCCTCTAGCTTTTTTAAGGTTGGGGGGCGACGTCTTCTCTCAACTACTACCATGAAATCAACCAGCTCAAAGGGTGGTTTATAATCTGGCTTAGCTCGGTGAACCAGTAATTCGAAAGAGGCTTCAGCATTCTCATACTGGAAGCCGCGGCTCTCTAATAACTTAACGTGGTCAAGCAATTCCTGTGCCTCTTTACCCCGGGGAGCTAAATCTACCCCCATCTCCTTTGCCTTATATATGATATTCCTTTTACCTGCTAGCTCAGATACCAGCGCCTTGGGTTGATTGCCTACCTGGGCTGGGTCTATGTGCTGGTAGCTCGCCGGCCATTTGGCGAGGCCAGAAACATGGAGGCCGGCCTTATGGCTGAAGGCACTAGAGCCTACGTAAGGAGAAGAGGCATCAGGGATAAGATTAGCTGCTTCGCTTACATAGTGTGATACCTCAGTTAATTTGGCCAATCGGTCATCAGTGATGCAGTCGATTCCCAGCTTAAGCTTCAAATTGGGGATAACAGAGCAGAGGTTGGCGTTGCCACAGCGCTCGCCGTATCCATTAATCGTTCCCTGAACCTGCTCTACCCCGGCGTTTACTGCTGCCAGAGTATTGGCTACTGCCAATTCTCCATCATTGTGGGCGTGAATACCCAGTGGCACAGCGGCCACCTTCCCGGCTGCCTCAACGGCAGTGGTTATCTCATTGGGCATTGAGCCTCCGTTAGTATCGCACAGCACCAGGCAGCTGGCTCCAGCTTCAGCGGCTGCCTGCAAGACACGCAGGGCATAGCTAGGATTAGCCTTAAAACCATCAAAGAAGTGCTCGGCATCAAAGAAGACGGTAAGCCCCTTTGCTTTGAGGTAATTTATGGAATCGGC
>CAZCAS010000087.1:2491-4914 GCA_964496725.1 uncultured Dehalococcoidales bacterium | reverse complement strand
TTGAAGGAGAGGGGGAAGTAAATAAAAAAGAGGGGCTTCGCCCCTCTTAGACGCCCTTGATAATAGTGCTGATAACGGTATCAGCGCGGTAGCCATATACCCATCACTCACAGCTAAAGAGCACTAACGAACTTCCCTGCTACTCCTTCTCCTCGTTATTCTTCTGGGCTTCAAGCAATAGCTTCTCCAGGTCATCATGACCGCCAGCCACCACCAGGGCATCACCAGCCTTAACCACCTCCCCCCCGCCGGGAGTAATTATAACCTCATCGCCACGCAGGATGAGAAGCACGGCCACCTTCCATTGTCCCTCCTGACCGAATTCGAGCTCTGATAAACTTCGCCCGACAAAGTATGGCGGCGCAGTCAACCTGGACACCCCATATGCCGGGGTTAATACCATGTAGTCAGAGACATCAGGCAATGTTATCCCCTCTGCCACCCTGATACCGCACTCGCGCTCCGGGAAAACCACTCTATCGGCCCCGATCTTCTCCAATATGCTGCCATGCAGGTCGCTATCGGCTCTGGCTATTACATGAGGAACACCAAGTTTTTTCAACAGGATAGTGGCTAATATGCTGCTCTCAACCCTCCCTCCTATTCCCACTATACCGATGTCGAAGTTGCCCACCCCAAGGTCCTTTAGCACTCCCTCGCTGGTGGCATCCGCCTGAGCAGCATGGGTCACATTTGCTGACACCTGCTGAACTTCTTTCTCGCTTCTATCTATGGCTAACACATCATGACCGAGACTGGCCAAAGCGATAGCCATATTGCCGCCAAATTGCCCCAGACCAATAACAACAATCTGTTTTTTCATTTCGACCTCCTTATCCAATCCTTACCGATTCCTCGGGATAGCGATAGACACTCGGCTTCTGGCGCTGCAGCAAGGCCAGTGACAATGCCAGGGGCCCCAGTCGACCGATAAACATGGTGGCGGTGATTATCAGCCGCCCAGCCGTAGACAAATGAGGGGTGATACCAGTGCTCAAGCCCACCGTGCCAAAGGCGGAAACAGTCTCAAAAAGGACACTGATAAAACTGAAATCCTCATGCACCGAGAGCAAGAAAGCTGATAAAGCCACCAGCCCAAGAGAGAGCATTATCACTGCCATAGCACGATGCAACTGCTGAATGCTGAACTCCCTACCAAACGCCTCAGCATGCTCCCTCCCTTTAATTGTACTCCATATAGTAGCAGCAATCATGCCGAAAGTGTTAACCTTTATTCCCCCCGCAGTCGAGCCGGCACCCCCACCAACAAACATGAGAAACATGGTGAAAAAGAGGGCATAGGGGGTTAAACTGCCCACATGAATGACCGTGAAGCCAGCAGTCCTTGCCGTCACCGATTGGAAGAAGGCAGTAAGCACTTTTTGGGGCAACGGGATGGTACCAAATGCGGCAGGCTCAATAAACTCGGTAAGGAGGATAACAACCGTCCCAGCTACTAATAGTGCCACCGTAGTAGATAGAACCAGCTTACTATCCAGTGATAGTTTAGTTAGACTCCGGGTCTTGAACACATCTGCCACCACCATGAAACTGATACCACCGAGAAAAATGAGCGCTGCCGTCGCCAGTACTACCAGGAAATCTCCCCGATAATTTGTCAGGCTCTGGAAGTTGCCGAAAATATCAAAACCAGCATTATTGAACGCCGAAATAGAGTGAAATACCGATTTCCAGGCAGCCACCCTCAGCGGGTTTTCCGCCGAGAAACGATAAAAGAAAATGGCGGCTCCAATACCTTCGACAAACAGGGTGAATAACGCCATTCTCCTCACAATCCTGACCAACCCCCCCAGCTGCGCCAGCCCTATGGACTCCCCGATAAGCAACCTCTCGCGAAGCCCAATCCTGCGTCCGAAAGCAAGTAGCAGAAGAGTGGCACTGGTCATAAAACCGAAGCCGCCAATTTGGATCAGGGCTAAAATCACCACCTGGCCAAAGGAGCTCCAGTAAGTTCCGGTATCTAAAACAACCAAACCGGTAACACATACCGCCGAGGTAGCAGTGAAGAAGGCATCGACGGGGGAAGTAAATTGCCCTGATGCGCTGGACATAGGCAACATAAGTAAGATAGCACCCCCTGTTATCAAACCAAGGAAGCCATATATCAGCCTGAGAGACAAGGAGGTGCCGGTTTTGTATTTCGGCAATACAGTAGTGCGTACCCGCCATGGTCTCGGCCTCGGCACGCGATATATTCTATCGGCAGGTCTGCGGAAATATTTGTCTTCTCTATCCACCATCGGTCAAAACAGGTCTATAAAGAAGCCATAAAAGCTCCAGTTCACCCAAAACATCCAACCAGTAGCTTGCTATTATAAGCCCCTCTATTCTTCATGTATGGGGGGGGGGGGGGGGGGGGGGGGGGGCGGGGGGGGGAGGAGCGGGAAAAAATCTGGTAAAAA
>CAZCAS010000087.1:0-2481 GCA_964496725.1 uncultured Dehalococcoidales bacterium | reverse complement strand
TGATACAATAGCTCACCATGAATTACTGGACAGCATCCTTTGCCCTGGCTTTCATTCCCATATTTATAGCTATGGACGCTATGGGGAATCTACCCTTTGTTATCTCTCTGAGCGAGGACATGTCCAGCCATGAGCGACGCAAGACGGTCAATATTGCCATTGGGACTGCTGCCGTTCTCGGCCTCGCCTTCCTCTTCCTCGGCCAACTTATTCTGAAGGTGATGGGTATTTCCGTAGGCTCTTTTGCTATCGCTGGAGGGATTATCCTGCTGGTGTTATCCATCAGATACATAACGACGGGCAGGATGGTGCAGGTAATTAAACAAGAAATGGTAGCTGTGGTTCCCATCGGCACACCGCTAGTAGTTGGCCCAGCCACAATAACAACCCTGCTGTTACTGGTAACTCAATTCCGGTTGTCTCTGGTCTTAGTTGCCTTTATCGCCAACATACTTGTATCCTGGGGGATACTTCTGCTCAGCAACCGCATATCTAGATACATGGGACAGGGCGGGCTCAGGGTAGTCTCTCAGGTATTCAACCTGCTGCTTGCTGCTATAGCAGTGAACATGATCATCCGCGGACTGACCTTGGCTGGCATAATTAGTATGGGGACATAATAAAAAGAGGGCTTTCGCCCCCTTAGCCTTAGCCGATAAATAATCTACGCTATTCCCTCAGAATCCCTTCAGAGTGGGGGGCAACATTACCGAAGAGATTTGCTTCCTGAAAGCACATTGTAAGCAGCGCTTTGCTTCCTTAACCGCCGCCTTCTCATCAAGGCCAAGCTCCGCCTCAGCAAAATCTCTAATCCGTTTCTCCACAGGGAGGCACACCGTTTGAGCACGAGCCCAGTTAACAAAGTCCTCATCCCTCCCCACACACGAACTGAACTCACGGGCTGGCACTAACTGTTCATCAATGTCTCCATCACCACCAAGATACCCATCTATAGCACTAGCTGCCTTTCTGCCAGCGGCAATAGCCTCAATTACCGAAGCCGGACCGCTAGACACATCACCGCCAGCGTAGACACCCTGCCTATCAGTAGTCATCGTGTCAGCCTCAACCTTAATGGTATTTCCCTTAGCCACAGTCAAATCGAATTGACTGGGAATATCTGGAACCTGTCCGATAGCAGCTACTATTGAGCTAAACTGAGCAGAGAACTCGCTGCCCTCAATCGGTATCGGCCGCCGCCGACCGCTGGCATCAGGTTCACCCAGCTCCATGCGAGTGCAAGTCAGTTTTAACTGCTCTTTTCCCTTAGCTATCTTGACCGGAGCTGCCAGAAACTCTATATTTATCCCTTCCTCAAGGGCAGCTTCAACCTCCTCAGGACTGGCTGGCATCTCATTTCTAGTGCGGCGATAGATTATGGTAACCTTCTTAGCCCCCAAGCGAAGGGCAGTACGGGAACTATCTATAGCCACGTTGCCACCGCCAATCACCGCCACCTTATCTCCCAGGTTTACTTTCTCAGCCAAGCTTACATTTCTTAAGAAGGTCACACCATCGATTACACCCGGGATATCTTCGCCTTCTACCCTCATCTTGGTGCCACTATGAGCCCCAAGGGCAAGAAAAACAGCATCGAAACCCTGCCCAAAAAGCTCGTCAATAGATTCGACCCTGGTATTCAACTTTATATCAACCCCGGTATTCTCTATCTCCTTAATCTCAGCATCCAGTACATCCTTGGGCAAGCGATAGTCAGGAATGCCCACGCGCATCATACCTCCAGGCTGGCTGAGTTCCTCAAAAACAGTAACCGAGTGGCCCGATTTGGCCAGATAATAAGCTGCGGTTAACCCGGCAGGCCCTGAGCCCACTACCGCCACCTTTTTATCCGTCGGGGGTGAAAGCTTGGCATATTTCTTCCACTGCCCATCATCATGCTCAGCAGCAAAACGCTTTAGCTCTCTTATGGCAATAGGTTTATTTAATTCAGTGCGCCGACAGGCAGTCTCACAAGGGTGAATACAAACACGCCCCAGCACACCTGGGAATGGAACCCTTTCTCTAATTACCGCCAATGCCTCGGCAAACCTACCCTGAGCAATAAGGTCGACATAGCGAGGGACATCTACACCGGCAGGGCAATTATACTTACACGGATTGACAATGGCCTCATGGTCAATACCAGGGTGATACTTGGCCTCCTTATCAATCAGGGCCCCGGTAGGGCAAACCTCCACACAAGCACCGCAGAATCTACATTCCGAATCTCTAAGTGGACGGTCAAAAGCTGTGCCAATAACCGCTTCACTACCCCGCCAGATAAAACTGATAGCCCCTATACCCCTCACATCCTGGCACATACGGACGCAACGACCGCAAAGAATACATAGATTATAATCCCGTTCAAATAGAGGATTATCAATGTCAACAGGAAGTACCCTGCTAGTCTTTCGGAAAGGCTGCTCATTAACACCCAGGTAAGCAGCCACCTCCTGCAGCTCACATCTCTGATTGGCAGAA
>CAZCAS010000086.1:0-4974 GCA_964496725.1 uncultured Dehalococcoidales bacterium | reverse complement strand
GTTTTCAGGAGCCGAGATGGAAGAGGAACAGGAAAGAGAATCCGAGGAGGAACTGGACCTTGAACTCAATGGGGATGTAGCCCCTGGTGAGACGGTTACCCTGCTGGTAACTCTTGACGGTGAACCGGTAGCGGGGGCTGTTGTCGAAGTCAACGGGGAAGAGATAGGCAATACCAGCGATGATGGCACAATCAGCTTCACCATTCCTGAGGATGCCGGTGGGCTGAAGATAGAAGCCGAACTGGACGGACAGGAGGGGGAGCTGGAAATCGGGTTTTAACAGGTTGAATGAGATTAGACTGGGGCAGGTTGAGAAGGGTGGGGAGGGGTTGTTGAAACCTGCCCCAGATGTTTAATCATATAGTCCCCGTCTGAGTGATAACCGAACTCAGAGCGATAGTATTCCCTGGCTCCAACTCCGCTCAGGATTATCATCTGTGGAGCTTGAAATATATTGGCAGCAATTAGCTCTGCTTCTTTCAGTAGTGTCTTACCCAAGCCCTTATGCTGGGCTGCGTTTGGCTTCTGCTGACTAAGAGAGACCTCAGGACCGTATACATGTAGCTCCCTTATTATGGCTATATTTCCGTCGCTCCCTTCCAGTCTGGCTATGGGCCTGGACTGAATCCTCATCCGTAACAAGCCAAATAGTGTCTCCTGGTCGTCCTCCATGGATAGGAAGATTTCTCTGCCTCCCGAGGCTTCATAATCCATCCTCGTTGTCTTGGGTTCGCCTATTTCCCAACCGTCCCGTAGCCGGTGACCATACTCCCGGCACCTGATACACTTACATTCAATGACTTTTTCCTTCATCCGCTGTTTAACTACATCCCTTAGTGAATCCTTTACACCACCGATGATAAACTGGGGTGGGATGTCACGCAGCACCCTTGAAATTCTGACGTACTTGGGCACAATAGACTTAATCTCGGCGATGAGATCGATCATGGTCTCATCATCGTATGGCTGATAGCACCCCTCCCTGTACCACTTCTCCAGCTCGGTGCCTGCTACCACCATGGTGGGGTATATCTTCATGCCATCTGGCTTAAATCGGTCGTCATCGAATAGCCTTTTGGATAGCTCTAAGTCCCTTTCCGGGGTTGAGCCGGGGAGTCCTGGCATCCAGTGGTAGTGGACCTTGAAACCGTGCTCCTTGAGTAGAGCAGTGGCTTTGACTACGTCTTCTACCGTGTGCCCTCTCCTTGTCAGCCGATATATTTCATCGTCTATCATCTGGACGCCGAGTTCGACTCTGGTGGTGCCGAACTCAAGCATCCTGTCTATCTCTTCCTGCCTGCACCAGTCAGGCCTGGTCTCTATGCATAGCCCGGTGCAGCGGTGGTCAGCTGTTTCGTTTAGTCTCTTTGCCTCCTCTAACGTTGTCGAGTCCTCGCCGTTCAAGGCGTCAAAGCAACCCTTAATAAACTGGTGTTGGTAGTCCTTTGGGTAGGCGAGAAAGGTACCACCCATCACTATCACCTCAACCTTATCCGTGGGGTGTCCCATATCTGATAGAATCCTTAGCCTTGTTTCTATCTGACCTTTGGCATCGTAGTCGCACCGTCTGCCCCGTAACACCGCTGGCGACTCTGGGGTGTAGCTTTGGGGTGTGGCTGGGTATGTAGGGCAATAGATGCACTGCCCCGGGCACTTCAGCGGCAGAGTCATCACTGCTACCGGGGTAACCCCGGATATTGTCCTAGTTATTTTTTTCATAGTATACTCATATCAAGTTTAACAGATAGGTAGCTCGTTGCCCAGCTTTCTTCTTGGGGGAGTTGAAGAGGGGGCGAAGCCCCTTCTTCTAAAGAAATCTTCCCCTTGAGGGGAAGGTGATAAAGGGGATAAGGTGACTAAAGATGTATTTGATAGGATAGCCCCCAGCTGGTATAACTTCAGGCATTGGTCTATATTCCGTAACGAGCTGGAAGTGTTGGCACGACGCTGGCAGAAGGGCAGGTTGATTAACGTTGGTTGTGCCCATGGCCCCGACTTCCTTCCCTTCCATCGGAGCTTTGACTTATATGGTGTGGATCTTTCCGCTCAGATGTTGCGCTTTGCCGGCAAATACTCTCAGAAATTCAATTTCCCTGTGAACTTATCGCTGGCTGATGCCTGTCATCTCCCTTATGCTGACCACACCTTTGACTGGGCGATATCGGTAGCCACCTATCATCATATAAAAGACAAAGAGGCGAGGCAGGCTGCCCTGAGTGAACTCAAGCGGGTATTAAAGCCCGGTGGCGAAGTCTTTATCACCGTGTGGAACCGTTGGCAACCCAGGTTTTGGTTTAGGCCAAAGGAGGTAGCCGTGCCCTGGCGGGTAAAGGGTGAGACCCTGTATCGCTACTATTACCTCTTCTCTTACCCTGAGGTGGAGAAGCTGGCGAGGAAGGCGGGCTTTAAGGTGCTCAAATCCTTCCCCGAAGGCTCATACCGCTGTCCGTTCAAGGTGTTCTCCAGAAATATCTGCCTGTTGGCGAAGGCTTGAGTAAGCTGTGTCGAGCTTAATATGCCTATAACTGGACATATTGCTCATAATCTGGTTTAATAGGTTATTAAAGTTAAGACGGGAGGATAACCCATGGGTTTTGAGGATTTTTTTGGTGGGGACAGTAATCAATGGATGTTTATAATACCACTGATTATCATCATAATGTGGTCTTTATTTTTCAGGAAACGCAGGGCAGAAGGGACGAGTACGGAGATAGCCAGCAGCATCTTTTTTGAGGTGAGTGAGAACTTGAGGATTGTAGCAGACTTTAGCACCCAGAAGCGCCCCAGGAAATTTAGGACTGGTAGCTGGAAGCGGAATAGAGATAAGTTAGGCTTTTTGGATCCATCGTTGCAGGACGCTTTATCTGATGCCTTCAACTTGGCTGAGAATTTCAATCAGTCAATAGATGCAGCCAAGAAACAGAAATCAAATATCTACCTTTCAGGCATTGATGTGCATAAGATAGAAGGGCCGCTGAATAAGAGCAAAGATGGGCTGCAGGAGTGGATCAAGGCAAACATGCAACAGGGGGGGCCTCAGGCTGGACGTCCTGGTTGCATGGGTGGCGGCTTCGGCGGTTGAGATATATTAGCCACCTTACTCGGCGTTATAAAGCCTTGGAATAAACTATGTAAGGTGACTTTTTGGTAGTAGCTAACTTCTTATTCCGTGCTGTCAATCCGTGGCAGTACTGTATATATTAACTTTGAATTGAGAGTAATGCCTTACCTGTAAGGCTTTTATGTTATACATAAAAGTTGATTCCAGAGGAGGTAACAGTGAGCAAAGTAGCTGTTATGGTTGATAGTGTCTCCCAGATGCCTCGAGAACTTGCCGATAAATACGACATCAAAGTAGTACCTATGGGCATTGTTATTGATGGCAAGGCTTATCCCGAGGTTGAGGTAGACCTGCCTGGGTATTATCAGAGGATACTTGAAACAACGGAGACGGAAAAGCTACCTACGTCTTCATCTGTCACTGTAGGGGACTTCCTTGAAGCCATGCGAGGGCTAGCGCAGAGGGCGGGTGGTATCGTATATGTTGGTCATAGCATCAGGCTTGGCATGTCGGTTAATTCCGCTACGCAAGCGAAAAAGATGGCTGAGGAGGAGCTGCCCAATATTCCCATCGAGGTAATTGATTCTGGCACCGCTATTGGAGCTCAGATGTTTATTGCTGTGGAGGCAGCCAAAGCCGCTGCCGTCGGCAGGAGCTTCCGTGAGGTAGTGGAGGTGGCTAGGGGTATGATGCAGAAGGTCAAGTATATTATCGTGGTGGAGAACATGGATTACTTAACCAGTGGGGGAAGGATACTTGACGGTCGTCCTTGGGGGCAGGCTAAGGTTACCACCAAGGCGCTTCTGGAGACGGATGTTGCCACGGGGAAGATACACGCCCCTCTAGCCAGGTATGGGACCAAAGCCAAGGCAGTGTCAGGCTTTCTGGAGATACTCGGGGAGAGGTGTGGGGATAAAAAGCTTCATGTGATAATAAATCACATCAATGCTCCTGATGAAGCTGAGGCGCTCAAGAAGAAGATGTTATCACAGTTCCAAATCTCTGAGTTTTATGTTACCCCTACCTATCCTGTAGTGGGCAGGCATGTAGGACCGGGGGCTCTCCAGATTTGCTGGTGGGCTGAGGACTGAGGCAGCTTGTTATGAGTTAGCTGGACAGGTTATATTCCACCGTCAATCCCGATAACCTGCCCGGTAATATAACTGGCTCGGTCGCTGACTAAGAAAGCCACCAGTTCGGCTATCTCTTCTGGTTTACCGAAGCGCTGAAGAGCAATCATTGACATGATAAAGTCCTTCCTCTCCTGCGGCAGCTTATCGGTCATATCAGTGACAATGAAGCCCGGGGCGATAGCATTGGCGGTTATGTTCAGTGAGCCCGCCTCCCTGGCTATGCTCTTGGTGAAGGCGATGATCCCTCCTTTAGCGGCAGAGTAATTGGTTTGTCCGATATTACCCATTATTCCGGCGATAGAGGCAATATTGACGATGCGTCCCCACCGTTGACGAGCCATAGAGCGCAGGGCGAACTTAGTGCATAAATATGTTGCCCGTAGATTAGTATCGATTACATCATCCCAGGCTTGATCAGACATCCTCAATAGAAGGGTATCACGGTTGATGCCGGCATTGTTTACCAGGATATCAATCTTATCCCACTTGTCAACTACTCCCTGTACCATAACTTTTACTGCTTCCCCATCCCTTACATCTGCCTTTAATGCCATAGCTTCTCCGCCCTGGCTAGTTATGGCTTCAACCACGCTGCTAGCCGCCGCATCATTTTCTCGGTAGTTGATGGCTAGTTTGGAGCCAAGGGATGCTAGCTTGAGGGCGATAGCCCTGCCAATACCCCTGGAGGCGCCGGTTACCAGTGATACCTTGCCTTCTAGTTCGGGAGATGTGTTATTTTTCATCTTTAAATCGCTTAAAAACGAGGCAGCAGTTCTGCCC
>CAZCAS010000085.1:323-5028 GCA_964496725.1 uncultured Dehalococcoidales bacterium | reverse complement strand
CTTCCTGTCCGTCCAGTTCGGCTCCTATCTTCAGCCCCTCGGCATCCTCAGGAATAGTGAAGCTGATTGTGCCATCATCGCCGGTATTGCCTATCTCTTCCCCATTGACATCAACCACAGCCCCCGCTACCGGTTCACTGTCAAGGGTTACAAGCAGGGTAACCGTCTCACCAGGGGCCGCATCCCCATCGAGCTCAAGGTCCAGTTCCTCCTCGGATTCCCTTTCTCGCTCGTGCTCTTTCTCCTGATCCCTCTCGCGCGTTTTCACCTCGTTGAACTTCTGATTTGGTCCGCTCTGGCTGACCACAGGCTTGAGGATATACTCGGCACTACCCTGCCCATTGCCAGCCCCATTGCCGGTGCCAGTAGAGATTACGGAGATATCGAAAACAAAACTTACCAGCGAATCCTCAGATGTGCTGAAGTGGGTGTCAATGTGAAGCTTATCACTGGGGAGCTTCACCTCGGTGGAGCCGCCGGTGTTCAACTCGGCATCAACCTCACTGACATTAACAAAGACCTTGTTATAATCACCATCGGGAAGGATACCGCTCCAGATTTCCGTAGCGTTTTCCCCTTGAAGGTCTACTAAGTCCAACTCCTTCTCTATATCGGTCGGCTCAATCCAGCCGTCATCTCCCCCCACCCTGTGCACCCCGACACTGTCAATGGTGATGACAAGGCTCTCAAAGTCTCCGATGGCATTTGCCTCATCGCTGACGAGCAATCTGAAATTAGCCTCGGGTCCCTCAGCGGCTGCAGGTGGAGGGGCAACCTCCTCCGGGGTGGTGGCCGAAGCGACCTCCTCCGGGGTGGTGGCCGAAGCCCCCTCCCCTGGAGCAGGGGTAGGGATAACCCCACCCGGGGCAGGGACACACCCCACAGCGAACACCAGAAGTAACATCGCAACCAAGGGTGCCACTTTTTTACCTAGTCTTTTTAATCTCATTGTCTGACCTCCCCCTAAATATAGCTATGTATTTTACTATATAAACGAAAAAAATCATCCATTTGTTACAGTGATTCAAGGAAACAGGGAGAAATCGGCTTGCCTTCACCCACCGAAGCTAAAAATATGTCGCCCAGACTATCTTAACTCGTCATTCGCCGGCCTTCAGATAGTCTATAGCCCACTGGATGGCATCGTCCCCTTCAAGCTCAAGCTCATAGTCAGGAGATATTCCTGCGCCCTCAATAAGGCGACCCTGGGGAGTAAGCCAGCGACCGGTGGTAATATATAATCCTGAGCCATCCTGAAGCTGGCGCAGGATGTTAATACTACCTTTACCAAAGGTTGTAGTGCCAGTAATGACAGCACGAGCATGGTCTTGCAACGCACCCGCCAATACCTCGCTACCGCTAGCGCTGAAGCTATCCACTAAAACAACCATGGGGAGGTCGGTGGTAAACTCCTTCGGTATAACCGTCGCAGTGGTACGTCCCCCCTTATTATCCACCATATCGACAATTACACCATCAGTCAAAAAGTAGCTGGCAACATCAATAACCGCTTGCAGTAAGCCGCCAGGATTACTGCGCAGGTCAAGTATGATACCGGTAGCTGCCCCCTGGACTATGCTCTCCACCACCGGTGACAGTTGTTTGTCAGTAAGGTCGGAAAAGTGGGAGATATTAATGTAAGCGATGTCTTCCTTCATTTCATAGCGGACGCTAGGCAGTTCGATTTCAGCCCTAACAATCTCAATCTCCACAGGCTCAGTCTCATCCTGGTGAATGACGAGAAGTCCGACCACCGTTCCCCGAGTACCACGGATGATAACCACAGCCTCAACGAGACTCATCCCCTCCGTAGAGACGCCATCGATTTCCAGGATTTTATCACCAGGCTTGATGCCCGCCTTTTCCGCCGGCGAGCCAGCGATAGGTGCAATAACCACTATCTGGCCGTCCTCAATAGAGACTGTAGCGCCAATACCATCATACGTCCCTTCCAGCCTCGTCGCGCTCAATTCATAGGTCTCAGGGTCAAGATAGGCGGTATAGGGGTCATCCACTGACTCAACCATGCCCTTTATGGCTCCCTGAATCATCTTGGTCTCATCAAGCTTTCCCCTATCCACATAATCCCTAAAAAGTACGTCCCACGCCTCTTCCACGACGCCCAGGTGCTGCGTTGAACTTAAAGGAGCTCTGATACCTAAAGCACAGCCAGCGCCAGCAAATAGGGCAAGATTCACCACTAATAGCGCTATCACCACAATTTTCAATATTTTTGACATCGCACTTACTCTCCCATAAAGCGTTTTCTGGTTTGAAATTTACCGAGGTGGGAATATGAACAAAGAGGTTCGTCTCAAATTAAGGGTAAAATCAGCAGCTTTATCAGCCATTATAAGCTGTCTGCTCTTCAGAGGCAACGATATCTACTATCCTAGTAGTATCTTCTATACCGGTGAGGGAGAGGGATATCCCAAGTTTTCTTAACTCGGCATAGCCCAATCCTCTGAACAGCCGCTGCCCCGCTACCCAGCACATCTCATCATAGAGAGCCGGCCACTCTTTCCCGTGGCGGCGAATACAGAACAGAATAAAGTCATGGGCTATAGGGTTAATAATCTCCACTAATATCTACTATATGCCTTAACCAGCACGGCTGGCAAACTCACTGAGGATTACTGGTGTTATAATTTTAACCTTAATGACGGTCAATAACCCACAGTTATTAACTTATACTCCCGTTTCTTAACCCCCAAGCTGGGGCGGAAAAAATTTAAATCAACTTGCCCAACAAGCACAGTTTCGCTACAATCAGAGAGGCAGAGGGGATAGGCGAATTAGCTTAATGGATACCCCTCTCAGTAGCAAGATTTAGATATTTAGCGGGGTTTATTATCATTATAAGCAGGTTATTCAGGCACCGCAATTTCATATTCATGCTGTCCATTGTCCTCGCCCTAACCGTCGGTCAGGGGGCAGTCTGGACAAAGCCTCTACTGTTGCCGACGCTGGCGGTAGCTATGACCCTATCCACCATCGGCATAACCAACCGCGACCTTGCCTCTATCAAAAACACCCCTCGCCTGATACCTATCGCACTACTGCTTAACTATGTGGTTATGGGGGGTATAGTGCTTCTCATGGCCAGGGGGCTGATAGCTGACAGGGATATCCTGCTGGGATTACTGGTCATTACCGCCATGCCCCCAGCGATTTCAGTGGTGCCCTTTAGCTATATGCTGGGGGGAAACATGGTCTTTGCCTTAATCGGTACCACCGGGTTATACCTGACGGCACTGGGTCTAACCCCCCTCATAATGATGCTGCTGGTCGGTGCCGATTTCCTGCGACCGGCCGAGCTGATGCTTATACTGGTGCAACTAATAGTGATTCCACTCCTCATATCCAGAATACTGCTCTTCAAGGGCTTAGCGCAGAGCATAGATAGGTGGCGAGATACAGCAGTGAACTGGTGCATTTTCATTGTTAATTTCACCATAATCGGCCTAAACCGCCAGATTCTCTTCAGCCAGCCTGACATTCTGCTTAAGGTGGCCCTAATAGCCGCCACTGTTACCTTCGGCATAGGACACGCCACCAACTATATCGCCAGGAAACTAAATACAGACTGGCCAACCAGTATTAGCTGGATGGTAATGAGCACCAGAAAGAATTCCGGGCTAGCCAGTGTAATCGCCATTGCCTTCCTTAGCGAAAGGGCGGCATTTCCAGCCGCCACCTTTGCTATATTCGAGGTTTTATCCATCATGTGGTGGGGGTTCTACCTTAAGAGAAAGCAGGCTATAATATAGCCTCTCCCCTCGACACATTGTGCCAAATATATCCGCTGTAGCGGGAAGGTTCGCCGAAGTGCCAGCTGGCAGATGGGTGTTGACAGATGGGGCGGGGCGTGCTATGTTTCAGCCAGCAAACAGGGGGGAAACAATGGTAAAGAAGAGATTCCTTCTATTCTTGGCTATCGCTCTGACGGCAGTCCTGAGTGTTACCTCCGGATGCTACGGAGCGAATCCAGAAGCTTCCGAAGTTGCCGCTATAGACCTGGTACCGCAAAGGGCAAATTTTGCCGCCAGCATAAACCTGAACCGAGTCCTGGCTGACACTGATGTCCAGGATGTAATCAGCGACATCGCAGCCTCTGCAGGGCAGCCAAAAACTTTTGACGAGCTATTGAATATGGCTAAGGAGGAAACGGGCGTCGATTTCAGGAATTTCTCCGAGGTGCTGATATTCGGCGAGCTTGGAAATGAGAACTATATAGGGGCTGTAGCAAAGGGAGCTTTCGACCGGGCGGCTCTAGTCGCCAGCATCGAGAACGCTGTTGGCGAACAGCTGCCCACCACCGACTACAAGGGATATCAACTCTACAGTTCTCCCAGCAACAAGGTAGCTATCTGTTTCATCGCCAGCGACACCCTCATTGGCGGCAGCACGGCGATAGTGAAAGATGCCATCGACGCCAAAGAGGGAGCATCGTCCCTGGCTGAACCCATCCGCACTACCTACGAGGCTATGGGCGATGCCTGGGTTACAGTAGCACTGGGGATACCGGCAGGAGCGACGGCAGGAATCAGTGAGCAGGTTCCCTTAGCTACGGCGTTCCTTCAAAGTATGGAGGCGATTGGGTTCTGCTTCGACAAAGCAGAGGATAACCTCTATCTTCAACTAAAGGTACTCTTTGTCGATAGCGCCAGCGCAGGGGATGCCAAGAGCATGTTCGATCTTGTAA
>CAZCAS010000085.1:0-313 GCA_964496725.1 uncultured Dehalococcoidales bacterium | reverse complement strand
TGCCGAACTGATGAACAGGTTATATGTAGAACAAAGCGATTTCTGGCTTACCTTATCCCTTGAAACAACCAAAGCGGAGATTGAGTCCTTGACTCAGAGTTTAGCCCCCGCTCTCCAACCGAGTTTGGGAAAAGTGGCGCCTTAAGAAAACAGGCCAAGTAAACCTGTAAGCCGAGTTCTGTACCCCGACTCGGAGCCGGAGTGATGGCCATTCATCTAGCCCTGATGTTACCATCAGGGTCAAGCGACCAACCCAGGGACAGGCCGGGCGTCCTTCAGTCCCTCTATTCGGTCTTGCTCCAGATGGGGTTTG
>CAZCAS010000084.1:0-5031 GCA_964496725.1 uncultured Dehalococcoidales bacterium | reverse complement strand
TACTTACTCAGCATGAAACATTTCCTTTGATGCCATTGAGAAGACCAACTGGTGCAAATATACTCACTCTCCCCGCCATCTCGAAAGGCTAGGTTGTCCAGGGAAACGGCTCAAAAAAGTTACAAAACGCAAAGATCTTTTGAGTGATGTCATTATTTTCTCAACCCCCAACATCTCTGCCCCTGCATAAAGTGATAACAATTGCCTTGACAACCGGTGGTGGTTGTGCCATACTTAGGATGCTCCAGGTGACTGAAGCGTTTGGGACGGGTTGCTGAAGGACTGTCCGAGTAAGGTAAAACTGAAAGGGAGTGTTGGAAGCAGTGAGTCCGAGAAAGCAAAGGTCACCTGGGGCGTTTTTTATTAGTATTTGGCGTTTGAGCTTTTGAACGCTCTTTTTTTGCCTCTGGCTCACTTGGCTCAAGGATACCGATAAAGGGTAGGTTTCGGTACTCTTCCCTGTAGTCTAACCCATAGCCCACCACAAACTCGTCTGGTACCTCAAAGCCAATGTAGTCAAGGGGTACATCAACCAGGCGGCGCGCTCGCTTATCTAGTAGAGTGCAGACAGCTATGCTAGCCACCCCCTTGGCTTTGATGTGGTTAATGATGTAGCTCAGCGTCAAGCCAGTGTCGACGATGTCCTCTACCATAACCACGTGCCTCCCGGCTACATTTATGTCTAAGTCCTTGGTGATTTTGACCACGTCGCCACCCTCACCGCCATAATAGGAGATGGCCATGAAGCTCACCTCAAGGGGAATGGTTATCTGGCGAAGCAGGTCAGCCATGAAGCAATAGACGCCTCTGAGCACCCCTACCATGATAGGGTGACGGCCTGCATAGTCCTTAGATAGTTGCTCTGCTAGCTCTCGTACCCGTCGATTAATTTCCGCGCTGGAATATAGTACTTGATTAACGCCGCGAGCTCTAGTTTGAGCCAGCGGACCATAGCCATACTTTGCCAGCAGACGGTCGAAATCCCTCTTGTAGAGCAGGGTTATCTTAATCTCAGGGTATAGTTCCCTGAGGCGTCGTAGCTTACGGTTTTTCTCAGTGACTAGGCTCTGCCTGAGAGTGGTAAGCTCCACGTATAGGTTGAGGGCTGGCAGATAAAAGTCGGGAGTGAACATCTCCTTCATCCTGTCGCCCTCCCATCTTAGAGGAAAGGATCGAGGTTCATAAACCCACTCTATGTTATAGAAATCCAGTATATGAGCGAACTCCTCCTCACTGGGATGGGCGAACTCTGCCATCCGGGCTTGCCGCAGGGCTGCTACATTGGTTGCAACCTTCTCACTTGCCTTTAGCGTCCGCTTTGTTTCCTGGCGTACAGCATCCCACTGCAGAGCTGTGATGGCTAGTTGAGCCATCGTGGAGACGAAGTTGATATCCTGGTTGCTGAATTCAGTAGACTCTCTAGCGTAGACCCTTAGACTGCCAACCACTGTATCGTCTATTAATAGCGGCACTCCCAATATAGAGACGATGCCAGCTTTGGTTGCCAGCTCTGGGTACTGCACACGGTTGTCATGCGCTATATCGGCGATAGCCACAGGTTGCCCAGTGACTACTTCGGCCAGGCTCTTATCGGCATCGAGCAACCCTTTATGTATGTAGGACTGGGGCAAATCCCATGAGTAGGTATGGACAAGCTTCTTTCCGGTGGAGTCAAGCAGCACCAGTGAGGCACCAGTTTTCATTGCCCTGGCTGTGCCGCCGACAATAGAGCGCATAGCCTCTTTCAGCGGTGTATCAGGGCTGATTCGTGATACCACCCGGCGGACTGCCCTATAGTAGCCTCGCTCTTTCCTCACTGCCAGCCTTGCTCTCTATCTCTATTTTAGCAGATTTCGACTGGATGGTCACTAGACAGCAAGGGTAGACAGGTGTTTTATTCTTTTAAGGGTGTTGGGATGACTGCTAAAGAGCTCCATCATCTTAGCAGTTCTGGTCAACCGCAGCGTCTTTTGCCGTATTTCCATAAGTTCATCGTAGTCGATGGTACCGCTCATATCCCGGTCAATCTCGGATAGCTCTCTAATCTCATTCCATGCTCGGGAAGGGTCATTGAGAAAGAAGGCTTTGACCGCTTCAACTCGCTTTAGTTCCTCACTTCCCCTCAAGCGAGCGTTTCCATAGACCAGCTTATAAAGTGCCGAGGCAAGATGATGGGGCATACTCCCCAGCTTAACACTGCCTGAATCAGCGGAGTACTCACGCAGCCTGGAGCCGTAAAGAACCAAGAGGTTGGTGATGAAGTAGAGAGCGAAGGCAGCAACCCCGATTATGACAGCATAGCCACTTCCCTGTCGGCGGCCGCCGAAGGCGCCTCCCAGCATGAAGCTCCAGGCAATCCAGTACATCACCAGCGGTACGCCAGAAAGCAGGGTGATGGTTACCATGTCACGGTTCTTTAGATGAGATATCTCGTGTCCGAGGACAGCCCTAAGTTCGTCCCTGTCCAATAGCTTCAAGATACCTTGAGTAACGCAGACTTGCCCGCCCTTCTGTGTCCGGCCGAAGGCAAAGGCGTTGGGCATGGATAATTGTGAAATACCAACCCTGGGCTTAGGAACATGTGCTTCCTTAGCTAGTTCAGCCACCATTCGGTGTAGCTCTGGCGCCTCTTTTTCCGAAACCCATTTCACCCTCATCATCCGGGCGACTATGGCAGGGCCGATAAGATACTGGATGCCAAGGAAGACGAAGGCCAGGATGATATAGAATACCGCGCTTCCAGCTCCTGCCCAGGTACCTATGGCGGTGACCACACCGTAAAGAATGGCGAAGAGGAGGGCGATTAATAGAAACATTCTACCTTTAAGTCCCATAAAGTTCCCCCATTAAAAACAGCAGTCCTTATATTTATAGTATAACAATTGTTTAGGAATCGCCAAAGGGGTGGGGCAGTGCCTAATGCACAGTAATTTGGTAATAAGTCGCAGTCTGAGGAGTTAGCTTCAGTGCGGATGGAGAGAAAGGCTGTCTGAATGATTAACTGCCAGCTTGTTTAAACTGGCGGCTGGTTTCATTCTCCTTTTAGCCGTCTGCGCAATCTTTGGAAGGCGGGTTTCGCCTTTGCTGGTATACCTCCGAGGCCGGTGGGCATGAAGAGCAGGAATACTATCAGGATAGCGCCGAAAAGGAAGGGTCTCCATTCCACCAGTGGGCGTGCCCCCTCAAAAACTGCTGTCATGGTGCTGACCCCAATTATGGGACTCCAGAAATTGCCGGTGCCTCCCACGGTTGCCCAGATAAGCAGATATACCATCTCCGTTAATGAGAAGTTGTTGGGGTCTATAGCCCCGAGATTATGAGCCAGAAGAGCGCCGGCTATGCCAGCAAAAAAGCAGGCGATAACGAAGGCAAGAGTCCGGTATTTGGGGACCCTTATTCCTATGGATTCCGCCACATTGGGGTCGGAATGGATGGCTCTAAAAGCCGACCCTATCCGCGAAGTGTCTATCCTATACATAAGATATAGGCATGGCAGCATCGTTCCCAGTGCCAGAAAGTAGTAGGGGATAGCTTGCCCAAAGTCTATTGATGATAGACCAGCAATTGCCGGAAATTGGGGGGTGGGTATGTTTATCAAACCACGGACACCCCCAAAGGGAACAATCGCTTTGACCCAGGTTAATCTAATAGCTTCTCCAGCAGCATAAGAGCCTATGAAGAAGCCAAACCCTGTCATTCTCACCAACGGAATATGGATTAACCATCCAACCCCTGCGGCAAACAAGCCTGCCAATGGGATAGCGGCAAAAACAGGTATACCCAATTTCGTTGTCAGCAGGGCGCTGGAATAGGAGCCAACACCCATCATGACCACATGGGCGAGGGACCACTCCCCCGTAGTACATATGAGGTAGAAGCTTACGGTGAGGATCATGTTGATGAAGAGTCTGATGGCGAGCTGTATATGGTATTCCCGCATAAAGAAGGGCATTATGCACAGTGCGCAGATTATAGCCACCAGGCCCGCTATTCTTTGAAATTTATACCTTGACACGACCCATTAACCCCTGTGGTCTAAGTGCTAAGATAGTAAGCATAGTCACCACGCCTATTATGGAAGCGACAACTCCGTCGGCTACAGTGGTGACGAAGGTGTATAGAAAACCAAAGATTATAGCAGCTAAGATGGTCCCCTCAATGCTTCCCAATCCCCCAACGATTACTACTATGAAAGCTATCAGGATAACAACATGTCCCATATAGGGATTTACTGGATAGACAGGTGCCATTAGCGCCCCTGCTGCTCCGGCGAAGAGAGAGCCAATAAACATAGCTAGAGCGCTCATCTTATTTACGCTTATCCCCTGCAAGGCAGCTGCCTCGGCGTCTTGAGCAACGGCGCGTAGCGCTCGGCCCAGCTTAAGCCGGTGGAGGAAGAGCCAGAGCAGAACCAGCATGACAACGGCAGCGATTATTACTATCACTCGTTGCCAGCCAATCTCTGCGTTGGCGAAGACAAAGGATCCGGTGAAGGCTGGGGGTACTGGCTTGTCCAGGCCTAGACCCCAGATGCGCCCCACACTAACCTGGAGCATAAACATTAAGCCGGCGGTGGCAATAAAACCACTCACCACCTGCCCCCGCATGGGTCTGAATAGACCTCGCTCAACAATTATACCTATTAACCCGACAATGCCCATACCTGCCGCCACCGCAGCGAAGAATGGCCAATCATGTTTGGCATAGAGAACCCACACAGCATAGGCAGCCACCATGTAGAATTCACCGTGGGCTAGATTTGCCATGTGCATCACGCCGAAAACCATTGCTAACCCCACGGCTACCAGGGCATATATGCCGGATGCTACGGCAGAATTGGCGCAAGTTTGTATAAATAGTGCTAGGTCCACAATTAACCTCTAGTCTAGCAAAAAGTTCCTCAACCTGTCACCCGTAGGGCGGCATCTCCGCCGCCCTACGGGCTTATTTTTTTCTATTCCACCAGGCTATAGTGGATTTGGACTCAGCTTTTATTCCGCAACACGCTGTGTCCAGTACATGCCCCTGTCT
>CAZCAS010000083.1:1815-5288 GCA_964496725.1 uncultured Dehalococcoidales bacterium | reverse complement strand
TGACCGCCGTGGCAGGCGTTTTGCTCCGCTAGCTGGATGTGGATGTGGATGATGAGTTCGCCGTCCTTCAGCGCCACCGACCCCTGGGCGCAGGTAATCTCCAGCGGGCCGGGGTATTCCCTGCTTACATATTTGCCGGGCAGCTTCATCAGGTAGTTGAGTTTAGCCCCCTCCACCGCCCCGATAATACCGACGACTATGCCCGAGGTGATGGCATGCTCGCGGCAGTAGCTGGCTATGCTGCCGAGCAGTTCCTGCTTGGGCTTGACCCTGAGTACATGCACCTTTTTGAACAATTAAGCGCCTCCTTTAACGGCTGCTTTACTGTTATTTTAGCAGGGGGAGAGAAATATAAAAAGAGGGGCAAAAGCCCCTCTTAAATTCTTTGCTGGAGGTCTTCAAAGAGTTCTTTAGGTGTGAATATTTTTATCCTCTTATCAAGGCCTTTGCTCTTAAGATAGTGGTGGATTTCATTCCTTGCGAGGTGCTTGCGGTCTGTAGTAAGTAAGGCTTCGATTTGTGAATTAGACACCGCATCAAGGAATATTTTCTCGTCTTTCTCAAAGCCTTTGATTTTCTTGCATAGCCTCCCTAATTCCTTTTTCTCTTCTTTAGTAACAAAATATGCTGGAAATGTAAAGGGAAATATAGTTTTGTTATAAGGCATAAAGCAAAATTGATTGAATAAAGCTAGCAACCGTCTCTTTCTTTGAGGATCAGATGTATTTTCAATCTCTCGCTTTACTGAGGGGTTTACAATGAGCTTAACAACGCCTTTTTTCACGTAGTTCTTGAGGATTTTGGATAAAAACTCTCTGTCTTCTTCCCGCTTGACATCGGCAGCTTTTTTTACATCAATATCAAGAATTCTATTCGTGGTGCTAGTTTCCACAAATACGCTTACGCTTTTCATCTCTTATATCACCCTACCTTTTGTAATATCTCCTCCAGCACCCTCTGCCACTCCTTACCCAGCCGTTTATAGTCCAGTCTGAGCTGGGTTAGCCCTATCTTTATCCCCTCCCTCGCCAGCGGGGCGAGTTTCTCCTTGTCGAACTCCATGCCGTGGAAGCGCCTGACGACGATTTGGTTATCGTGGGTGTCAATGGACTCAATCCCCGCCTTAGCCGCCAGGATTTTTATTCTGAGGGCGTAGAGAAGGTTTTTCACCTCGGCCGGCGGTGCGCCGAATCGGTCGCCGAACTCCCGGGCTATGTCGTCCACCAGTTCCGTCCGGTCTACCTTCACCAGTCGCTGGTAAAGGTTTATTCTGGTATCAAGGTCGGCGACATATCTCTCCGGGATGTAGGCGGGCAGGGGGAGGTCTATGGTGGGGGGTGGGAGGTGTCTGGGGGCTTTCTTCGCCCCGCCCAGCCTTGCCTTCTGCTCCTCCACCGCCTCCGCCAGCAGCCGACAGTACAGGTGGAAGCCGACGGCGGTGATGTGTCCGCTCTGTCTTGCCCCGAGCAGCGTCCCTGCCCCCCTTATCTCGAGGTCCTTGAGGGCGATGTTGAAGCCGGCGCCGAGCTCGGTGGCTTGAAAGATGGTTCTCAGCCGTTTCTCGGCGGTCAGAGTCAGTTGCTTCCCTTTCTCATAGAGGAAGTAGGCATAGGCGAGGTTGATGCCGCGGCCTACCCTCCCTCTGAGTTGATACAGCTGGGTCAGGCCGAATCTGTCGGCGTTATTGACAATCAGGGTGTTGACGTTGGGCATATCCAGCCCCGATTCAATAATGGTGGTGCAGACGAGGACATCGCTTTCCCCCTGGGCGAAGTCGGTCATCACCCTCTCCAGTTCCGTCTCCGCCATCCGGCCGTGGGCGACGGCTATCCTGGCTTCTGGCACCAGCGCTTGTAGTTTGCCGGCGATAAAGGCGATGCTCTGGACCCGATTGTGGACGAAGAAGACCTGGCCGTTTCGTTCCAACTCCTTGAGTATGGCTTCCCTGATAAGTCGGTCGTCATATTGAGCAACATAGGTCTTGATGGGGAGGCGGTCTTCGGGGGGAGTCTCCATGGTGCTCATGTCCCGCACCCCCACCAGGGACATGTGGAGGGTGCGGGGAATGGGGGTGGCGCTCAGGGTGAGGACGTCCACCTCGCTCCGCATCTTCTTGAGGTGTTCTTTATGGGCAACGCCGAAACGCTGCTCTTCATCGATAATCAGCAGTCCCAGGTTTTTGAAGACGATGTCCTTTTGCAGTAGCCGATGGGTGCCGATGCAGATGTCGATGCTGCCGTTAGCCAGCCCGTCGAGGATAGCCTCCTGCTCTTTGGGCGTCCTGAATCGACTCAGCACCACGATTCTTATGGGGAAGGCGCTCAGTCTCTGGGTGAAGGTGGAGAAGTGCTGCTCGGCGAGGACGGTGGTGGGCACGAGCACCGCCACCTGCTTGCCGTCCAGCACTGCCTTGAAGGCGGCGCGGATAGCCACCTCGGTCTTGCCGTAGCCCACATCCCCGCAGACCAGCCTGTCCATAGGCTTGGCTTTTTCCATGTCCTCCTTTACCTCTGTCTGAGCCTTCATCTGGTCGGGGGTCTCGATGTAGGGGAAGGAAGCCTCCAGCTCCTGCTGCCATACGGTATCGGGGGAGAAGGCGAAGCCGGGCATAACCTCACGGGTGGCATAAAGTGCCAGTAGCTCCTGGGCGACCTCTTCTGCTGCCTCCCTGGCTCTCTGTTTGGTTCGTGTCCATTCCTGGGTGCCCAGCCGGCTCAGCACCGGTGGCCGTTCCCCGGCTCCTATGTAGCGGCTGACCCTGTCTATCTGGTCGGTGGGGACATAAAGCTTATCACCGGCGGCATAGTGGAGGACCAGATATTCCTTTTCGGTGTTATTGCTGCGCATGGTGGTGATGCCGGCAAATCGGCCAATGCCATGCTCGATGTGCACCAGATAATTGCCTGGAATCAGCTCCACCAGGAGTTTCTGATGTGAAGCCGGCCGTTTTCTGGTCAGTCGCCGTTCTTTGACGAAGCCGAAGAGTTCCCTGTCGGTAAGCAGATGGGTATCGTTATTCATCACCCACCCTTCCGCCAGCGAGCCCTGAATCAGGGTAAGCGAGCCGGGTGGGGGCGTCTGTTTGATTTCGGTGAGGGGTGGTGCGATAATGTCCGCCTCGTCGAGTAGCTCTGATACCCTGGCTGCCTGCTGGCTGATGACAATGACCCGATGTTTTTGCTTCAGGAGTTGTTTGGCTTTCTGGATGAATCTGGGTAGCTGTCCGGCATAGCTGGGGGTGGGGGTGAAGTTTAATCGGGATTGCTCTTCCTCCCCGGTATCCCAGGCGGTGATGGTCAAGCGCCGCCGCTTCTTCATCTGTGTCTCCATCTCTTCCCAGGTGAGATATGGTCTGGGGAAATTGGCGGGTATTTCTCCCCGTTCTAGCTTCTCGGCGCGCAGCTCCTCGGCCTTGGCATCCAGGTCTTCTATGGCTGATTCGAGGCTGGAGGGTTCGTCAACGATGATAAGGG
>CAZCAS010000083.1:0-1805 GCA_964496725.1 uncultured Dehalococcoidales bacterium | reverse complement strand
AAGGGCGTCCGGGGGTAGATAGCTCAGGATGCTGTTTTTAATTGATGGGGTTAACAGCTCGGTGGCTGGGCAGATAGCCACTTCGGAGACTGCGGTTTGTGACCGCTGATTCGCCGGGTCGAAGAGACGGATGCTGTCTATGGTGTTGCCGTAGAACTCCAGTCTGACGGGCAGGTCGCTGGAGGGTGGGTATATGTCGACTATCCCTCCCCGATGGCTTATCGTGCCCGGCACCTCTACCGTGCTTTCTATTTTGTATCCCATAGCCTCCCATCGACTCAGCAGTCCCAGCGGTTCAATGTCCATTCCCACCTTTATCGTGTGGCAGGCGGAAGCGAAATCGCTATGCGGCGTTGTCTTATGTATCAGGGCTGGGGCAGAGGCAACAATCAGTGGGACATCTGTATTCGGCTTTGCCTCGGTCAGGGCGGAGAGGACATGGATTCTTTCCAGCTCGGTAGAGGTATCTGAGGCTACCCGCTGATAGGGCAGGGTATCGGGCTCAGGGAAAAGCTTTATCTGGTGGGAGTGATGCCAGGTTAGCAATTGCTCATGAAGCCTTTTGCTGTTTTCCGGCTGTGCTGTAACCACCAGTAATGGCTTGCTCAGGCGGTGGTACAGGGCAGCGATGAGGTAGGGCTTGGCGGCATCAAGCACCGTTGTCCTGATATCGCCATCTGGTTGCTCCAGCCTGGTCAGAAGGCGACGATATGAGGGCATCTCCTCGATTAGATTTAGTAGCTGAGTGGTTAAAGACATTTTCTTTCTCAAACACCTCTAGGGCTAGTCGAGAACGACTAACCCTCCGAATAAATTTTAACACAGGCCACGATACTAGGGAAGCTAAAAATCTTCTTGTCCAGTTAGCCTTGTCTTGCTATAATGGAGCAAATTCGGCCGGGTTTTACCAAATGACTAAAGTCGGAGATTCATCTTATCATCGTATAGTAGCCAAGTTTGGCACCAGCCTTCTCACTGGCGGTAGCGACCGTCTGGATGAGGAGATAATGTCAAAGCTGGTGGCTCAGGTGGCGCAGCTTCACCAGCAGGGTCTGGAGGTCATCATCGTTTCTTCGGGGGCAATAGCCTCTGGTAGATATAAGCTGGGGCTGACCAAGAAGGTCAAGGGCATCCCCCTTAAACAGGTGCTGGCTTCAGTAGGGCAAAGTCGCTTGATGTATTCCTATGAGCAACTGTTCGGCCGGCATGATATCACTGTGGCTCAGGCACTGCTTACCAGGGCTGACCTCACTGACCGTGCTGGTTATCTCAATGCCCGCAATACCCTTCTCGCCCTGCTTGAGTTAAGGACGCTGTGCGTTGTCAATGAGAACGATGTGGTGGCGGTGGACGAGCTTGAAGAAGCTAAATTTGGCGACAATGATAACTTATCAGCTATGGTGGCTAATCTAGTTGATGCTGATTTACTGTTGATTCTTACTGATATTGGTGGACTATATAATGCTGACCCCCGCCGCCATCCTGGTGCTCAACTTATTCCCAGGGTGGACGGAATAGATGCCAGGATTGAGCGCATCGCGGCTGATACCCCCGGCAGACTGGGTACCGGTGGGATGATTACCAAGGTGGAGGCAGCCAAACTGGCTACTGCCTCCGGGGTAACGGTGGTCATCGCTGATGGTAACGAGCCTGATATTATTTTGCGAGCGGCTGCTGGTGAGGCGGTAGGTACTCATTTCTCACCAACAGCCAGTAAGCTGGAGAGCCGTAAGCGCTGGATGCTCAGTGGCCTTTCCACCAGAGGCAAGCTGGTAGTAGATGAGGGGGCGGCCCTGGCGTTAAAG
>CAZCAS010000082.1:0-5332 GCA_964496725.1 uncultured Dehalococcoidales bacterium | reverse complement strand
CCATGGCTGTCTATCCCGGGGTAAAACTGACCGAGCCGGAGGTGGAAACTATTATGGACTACACCGTCAGGATAGGACTGGGTCTTCAAGTCAAAGGTCTAATGAACATCCAGTTCGTTATCATGCCCGGTGGTGAGCGAGGGTCATCAGTCTATGTCCTCGAAGTCAATCCGCGGGCAAGCCGTACCATTCCCTTTATCTCCAAGGTTACCGGCGTGCCCATGGTAAAGGTAGCAACCAAAGTTATGCTCGGTACGAGCCTGAAGGAACAGGGGTATGAGACCGGACTGTGGGAAAGACAGAATCTGGTTGCCATCAAAGCCCCGGTCTTCTCTATGTCCAAACTGGCTGGTGTTGATACCTACCTTGGCCCAGAGATGAAATCCACGGGGGAGGTGATGGGAATTGACTATACCTTTGATGCCGCCCTGGCCAAGGCTCTGCTTGCTGCCGGACTGACGCTAAAACCCAAGGGGGCGATACTTTTCAGCATTGCCGACAGGGATAAGGCTGAAGCACTGGATATAATCAGGAAGTTCGCATCAGTAGGCTACAAACTCTATGCCACCGAGGGCACAGCAGCTATGATTGAGGCTGCCGGGCTTCCAGTAAAAATGATCAGTAAGAAATTAAGTGAGGGCCATCCCAATGTGGTCGACATTATCAACGATGGCACAGTAAGCGGCGTAGTCAATACCATCACGGGGGGCCGCATCCCGCTGAGAGACGGCTTCCATATCCGCCGGGCAGTTACAGAGAAACACATCCCCTGCTTTACTTCTCTTGACACAGCTCGAGCAACAGCAGAAGCGCTGGTAAACGGGAACCAGATTTATAGCATTCAGCCCCTGCCAGTGTATCGTAGAAGGGAGTCCACTTGAAACAGGTTATAGCCACCGTCATTGATAACCACCGGATTTTACCAGGGATTACGCACCGTTCTGGCCAAAATATATTAAGTGTCCAGCTTATCTGGTTAAACTGCCCAGAAATTGCCCAAGAAGCTAAGCCAGGACAATTTGTTATGGTGCGCTGCGGGGAAGACTGTGTTTTACCACGCCCGTTTAGTATTCACCAAGTAAATGATGAGAGTATTGCCCTTTTCTTCAATGTCTGGGCAGATGGTAAGGGCACAGGCTGGCTGTCCCAGCGTCAAACGGGTGATACTGTGAGACTACTTGGCCCATTAGGTAACGGCTATTCTATTCACCCTGCCTCACATAACTTGCTATTAGTGGCTGGAGGCATTGGCATTGCCCCTCTGTACTTCCTCGCTCAAGAAGCCTTAAGCAAGAGGTGCTCGGTGACTCTACTCCGTGGCACGCCAAGTGAGCACCGGTATCCCGACATTCTCCTTCCCCCAAAAATAGAGCTAGCTACGGCTACTGAAGATGGTACTGTGGGGAAGAAAGGCAGGGTAACAGAACTTCTGCCGGAATTTGCTGATAGGGCGGACCAGGTCTTCGCCTGTGGGCCCGTTGAAATGTACCGTGATTTGACGCTGCGAAAGAAGGAGCTTAAACTTGAAGGAAAGCCTGTCCAGATTTCCATGGAAGTAAGAATGGGATGCGGCTTCGGAGTCTGCTACGGGTGCACGGTGAAGACAAAAAACGGACTGAAGCAGGTATGTAAAGACGGGCCGATATTCGACTTGGATACCATCCTCTGGAATGAACTACCTTATTAACAAGAGGAGGTTAATAATAATCATGGTAGTCACCAAGATAATTAGCCTTGAAACTAAGGGGGAATTTGACATTATTGACATCACATCTCAGGTGGAAGAGCAGGTCGCTCAAGCCGGGATAAAAAATGGAACAGTGACCCTATTTATAAAAGGTTCAACCGCCGGAATATCCACCATTGAGTACGAGCCTGGTCTGATTTCTGACTTCCAAGAGATGTGGGGACGAAACGTCCCTAAAAATATCACCTACAGCCATGACCGCCGCTGGGGTGATGGCAATGGATACTCACATGTTCGCGCCTCGCTACTCGGTGCCTCTTTAGTAATCCCTTTCAATGAGAAAAAGTTAAGCCTGGGTACATGGCAACAGATAATCTTGGTAGACTTTGACAATCGCCCGAGGTCGAGGCAGGTCACAGCGCAAATCATAGGCGAGTAGAGATTGTATTCACTTGTTGCCCTGTATCAGGGAGAAGAACTCAGCCCTGCTCTCTGGATGAGTACGAAATGTACCCCTGATGGCTGAACTAATAATATTGCTTCCCAACTTTTTAATGCCCCTCATAATCATACACAGGTGTTCAGCCTGGACAACCACTGCTACCCCAGCAGGATTGAGCCCACCCATAATAGCATCAGCAATCTCAGTAGTCATCCTCTCCTGAATCTGGGGGCGTCTGGCAACTATCTCCACCACCCTGGCTAATTTACTAATGCCCACAACACGCCCACTAATATCAGGGATATAACCTATATGAGCCGTGCCATAAAAGGGCAAAAGGTGATGCTCACACATAGAATAGAAGGGTATGCCCCTCACCACCACCATCTCCCGATGCCCCTCCTCATAAACCACCGCCAGCTCCTTTTTGGGGTCCTGGGCAAGTCCCCCAAAAAGCTCGGCATACATTTCAGCTACACGTGTCGGCGTACCCACTAAGCCTTCTCTTTTGGGGTCATCCCCAATAGCCTCGATAATAGAAGCCACCGCTCTTTTGATTTTATCCTGGTCGATCACTTCATACCTCCTTTTAGCTCCAGCCTAAAGCTTGCTCTACAGTTGTTAAATCAGCCGGAAGCTCAAGAAAAGGCTCGGCATTTTTCAAGGCAGTATCAGTATCCTTAAGCCCGGTCCCGGTCACTACACAAACCACCTTTTTTTGCGAAAAATCCATCCCCTGACCGGAAAGTTTAATAAGACCAGCTAAGGAAGCAGCCGAGGCTGGTTCGCCAAAGATGCCACCCTTAGCAGCCATAAGGCTCTGAGCAGCTAGAATCTCCTCATCGCTAACCATACCAATGATCCCCCCAGAATCATCCCGAGCGGCCACAGCCCTCTGCCAGCTAGCCGGATTGCCTATTCGTATCGCCGAAGCCACAGTCTCCGGTTCCTCAACAGGAGCACCGCGGACGATAGGAGCAGCACCTTCAGCCTGAAATCCCATCATCTTAGGTTTACTCCCCACCCTCCCTTTTTCATAATATTCTACAAAACCCTTCCAGTAAGCGGTAATATTACCAGCGTTGCCTACGGGGATAAAAAGGTAGTCCGGAGCCTTGCCTAAAGCATCAACAACTTCAAAGGCAGCCGTTTTTTGCCCCTCTATGCGATTTGGATTAAGCGAGTTAACCAGAGTGATAGGATATTTCTGAGTGAGACTTCTTACTATATTTAGAGCCTGGTCAAAATTGCCATCGATGCTCACTATCTTAGCTTTATAGACGATCGCTTGAGCCAACTTCCCCAGAGCAATCTTGGCCTTAGGTACAACAATGATAACATCGAGCCCGCAATAAGCAGCATAAGCAGCCGCAGAGGCACTGGTATTGCCCGTTGAGGCACATATCACAGCCTTGCTGCCTTCTTCTAATGCTTTGGCTATGGCAACCACCATGCCCCTATCCTTAAATGAGCCGGTAGGATTGCACCCTTCAAACTTAAAATATAGCTCCCCACATCCAATCTCCTCCTCCAGCCTGCCACACCTGACCAGAGGGGTATCCCCCTCACCCATGGAGAACAGGGGCGTTCGGGATGTAACTGGAAGGAACTCTTTATACCTGGCCAATACTCCGGGTTTCATCATCATTCCTTCGCTCAAGCCTCAACCCGGATAAAATTGCTTATCTCATTAACCACAGGGAGGGACCTCACTTCATCAAGAGCTTGCTGCATCGCCTTTTCCTGAGCAGGATGGGTCATGATAACAAGCTCGGCAGTCTGGGCTACAGCGTCAGTCAGTTTCTGAATGACCGAAGATATGCTGATTTGATGGTCGCCCAGAATCTTGGAAATCTGGGCTAGAACTCCAGGACGGTCAGCAACATTGACTCTGAGATAGTACCGCGTCTCAATCTCAGCCATGGGCCTGATACGCATACCAGACTCTAATCTCCATCCGGCTCTGCCACCGACGCCGAGAATAATGTCCTTCGCCGCTGCTATAATATTAGCCACGACAGCACTGCTGGTAGCCAGAGGGCCAGCCCCTTCACCAAAGAAAAGCACCTTGCCTACGAGGTCGCCTTCAACCAGGATAGCATTATAAACACCGTCAACCTTAGCCAGCAGAGAGTCTTCAGGGATAAAGACGGGATGAACCCTCACTTCAATAGCAGCATCACCCTGCTTAGCTATGGCCAAAAGCTTTATGGCAAAACCAAGCTCACGGGCATACTGGAAATCACGACTACCAATCCGTGAAATCCCCTCACGATGAATATCATCAGGGCGAACCCGAGTGTGAAAGGCTAGAGAGGAAAGAATAGCCAGTTTATAAGAAGAATCTATCCCCTCTATGTCATCTCGGGGATTCGCTTCAGCATAGCCCAACTCCTGAGCTCGCTTGAGGGCTGAGGGGAAATCTATACCGTCTCTAGCCATCCTGGTGAGGATAAAGTTAGTAGTCCCATTTATTATGGCGTAGATGCCTCTTATCTCATTGGCCAGCAGGTCATGCTGAAAGGGGCCAATAATAGGTATGCCACCACCCACAGCGGCTTCATAATACAACTCTACCTTATGCTGCTGAGCTAAAGCCATCAGCTCTGCCCCATGCTTAGCAATCAGCTCTTTATTAGAGGTAACCACATGCTTGCCATCAGAGAGCGCCCTGGATAAATACTCCACAGCGGGGCTCTCACCCCCTATGGCTTCAACGACTATATCTATATCCGGGGTGGCAAAGAACTCGTCAGCATCAGTAGTAAAAAGCTGAGAGTCCATAGCCTGCGCCTGCGGCTTGGATAAATCCTGTGGCAGCACTTTCACCTTCCGTAGAATGAGAGGACAACCAATCTCTTCGGCCAAAGCATCCGCCTTCTCTATCAAGACCCTGGCAACCTGGCCAGCAATCACCCCTAACCCTATTACACCAACGCCAATACTCTGTTTCTTCATCGCCCTAGCTCCAGTATTATGTAATACTCCCCCCGGCCTTGTCTCTCGCCCATGCTTTTTTCGCACTATCCAGATAATCCTCGACTTTATTCTCGGGGTTATCCCACAACGAAGAAACCCACTTGTCCAAGGCCGCTGCCTTCAAGAACTCCCTATCAGTATCCTCGATCTTTCTATTCTCATCCTTATCTACAACCTTTACCAGCCAATATCCTCCCTTGGTTGATAAACCATCATCCCTAATC
>CAZCAS010000081.1:0-5535 GCA_964496725.1 uncultured Dehalococcoidales bacterium | reverse complement strand
CCCCTCTTTTACAAATTTTTCAATTCTGGAGAAGAGATACGGGCTTCTTCGTTCTACCTCCTCTAATAAAGCGGCTTGTTCGATTAAGAATTTATAGTCTGATTTTCCTGCAAGTTCTACAACCCTTTTTAAAATTAGCTCGATGTTGATGTACAAATAGTCTTCTTTAGTAAGAGCCCAAGCTGCGTCGTAGTGAGTATGAGGAACAAGGTAGATTATCTGCATTTTAGCCCCACTCCCATCTGCATTTTTGTGGATTATACTATAATTTGAAGGGTTTTAGCGATTCGGTAGTTCTCTAAGATAGGCTTTAACTCTGTCGATGTGTCTTATTAGCATTAGAATAGTGGTCGCCAGAACAGGGAGGATGAGTTGGGGGTCAAAGAAATAGAGTGGAATCAGGGCGATAGCCATTCCCACCACTCTTCCCATCACCTGTGTACCCAGTATCGAAAATGCCCTTGAGAGTCTGCTCCAGTCTGCTTTTCCTATCAGAGCATATTGGGCGGCAAAAATTGAAGCAATTACAGTCCCGCCCCAAATAGGCAACGAGGGCTCGTTTAGAGCCAGTAATACCCCCATAAAAGCGGCTATTCCCCTCCCTCCCTCTTTAAATTTAAAATAGAAGGGATAGCTATGGCCAAGAATCACAAAGAGGCTGCCTATTATCAGTGCTATCGTTGGGTTATAGCCTAAGAAGCCGAGCCATCTCGCCACACCGATGGCTAACATTCCCTTCCCCATGTCGGTGGCTACTGTTATCGCTAATCCAGCCACCGCTAACTTCCCTGATTTCTTGTCCCGTATCACCCCGTAGGTGTTCATCGCCCCCACATTGCATGAGCCGATAAACCTGATGTCCTTCCCGGTCATTCCCCTGGTTACTAGGTAGGCGGTAGGGAAGGAGCCTGCGATGTAGGAAATAACAGCAATCAACGCCAGCCAGGCGTTATTTTCTAATGGGCTCATAATCAAAACCTCATTCGATGCTTAATCAACCTTTAACCATGCCAGTAGCTCTTCCAGTACCTGGTGATAGTTGGCTCTGGTTACTTCAATCAAATTTACCTGAGGCTGGTGCTTAATTCTGTCTGCCCATGGGTTAGCCTTGAACATAATGGTGCCCAGAACCCTCTTGCCGCTGTTGATTATCTGCCAGACAGCTTCCCTGAAATCGGCCGAAAACAGTTCCATCTTGCCGATTTCATCGACCACTATTAAATCGCGCTCCTGGGTTGCCTGATTGAGGGCGGAAACGCCTACTCTGTCCAGGCTGTCAGTGTCAACCCCGTACTTGCCTACTCGGTGTGGACTGCGGATGTTGATGTGAGCCAGTAGGGCTTCCTGCCCATCCAGGGTGACCAGTCTGAAGCCTTCCCTTATCCCTCCCCTCCGGATTTCCTCGGTGTAGAAACCGCCAGCTTTACCTCTCACCCCGGCTATTGCCTGTTTGACAAGGCTGGTTTTGCCTGTCTTTGGCTTGCCAGTGAGCAGGTAGACTTGTTTCATAACCTCTTACCGCTAAGGACTTTTATTCAGTTTGAGCTTGCGGGGATTTTCTCTTTGCCTCTAGCTTCTTTTTCTTACGCTGATGTCTATGGATGGCTACTTTTTTTCTTTTATTCATCGCTATTAATAATAACCTAAGTCAGCTTTTATGAGCAAAGGCCTTGACGAACCTGGCTATGGAGCGGTCGTAGGCCTTCTCTATCTCTGGCGGAAATACACAGCCGGGAAGCTCATCATGCCCCAGATGATATGAGATACACTCACAGCACTTGCCCTTTCTGGAGCAGGGCTCGTAGGTGCAGGTGCAGTTTGCTTTGTTGGCATCCATCTGGCATTCCATTGGCTTTGCACCCCATTACATAATTTATAAAAATTGGGGAGACAATTCGAGGGTAATTAGCTTCGCGAATTGTTTTTTGAGTTATGTTAACCATGGCGCTTTCTGATCCTCGTTGATAGCTCGGTCAGTAGCTCCAGGACTCGGATAGCCGCCTCCTCGGTGGCTATGGAGCCCAGCCCGCAGCTCGGGGTGAGCAGCCCCTGCTTTATCAGTTGCTCGAAGGGGATATCCTCTCTGGCGAAGGGCGCCATCGCCTCTTCCAGACGGTCGTTGAGGCTGGCTGCCGATTCTTTCCCTACCGATTGTTCGTCGTTGGGGATGATTCCCCAGGCAATAGCCCCCCCTCTGTCGAGGAATTTCTTTACCTGAGAAGGGTAGAGGGTCAGCGACCGGGCATAGTTGTAGGCGTCAAAGCTGATGATGTCAACGCTGGTGCCGAGCAGAATCGACCAGTCGGTGTTGCCGCAGCAGTGAACCCCCTTCAGCCCCTTAATCCCGGCAAAGACCTCTTCCAGCAGGCTGACGACCTGCTCCTTGGACAGCATGACGCCCACCGAGCCGAAGGCTGCCATATACGGCTCGTCAACAAAGATGACGGTGTTTTTGGAGATTCGGCTCAGCTCCCTTTCCTGCCAGCTCGCCTTGAGCCGCAGCAGCTTGGGCACGACATCGCCGAGGACATCGTCGTAGATTATCGCCTTTTTCTCTTTATCGGTGACGGTCAGCCCCCAGGTGACCGGTCCCGTTACCTGCCCCTTTACTGCCAGTGGCGATAGATTGTCCATAGCGAGGAAGCGGTGGAGGCCGGCGGCGTAGTCGGGGCCGATGGGATACTTATCGATATCGTTCTCCAGATAGGCGGTGTAGAACTCCTCAAGCGGCCCGGTCAGGTCCTGAGAGCGGTCGACATAGATTCTATTCCCCTCCACCACCACCCCGGGAAACCCCTGGCTGTACTGGACATACATGTTCTCTAGGAAAGAGCGCCTGGGCAGCTGGGGCCAGACGGGGATATCCTTGAGGTGACGGACGATATCCGAGCATGCCGCCTCGGGGTCGGTGTGGGGCATACTGCCGATAATGGTCGGTCGGCAGCCGAATTCTATATGTGGCATGTGGTAACCCTATCCCCTTTATCCCCTTCCCCTTGATAAGGGGAAGGGGAGTTCATTTTCTAAAGAGGGGCTTCGCCCCTCTTAAACACCCCATCTAGCTGGGGCTTCGCCTCTCTTTGACTCTCCTTTAACTTTCCCCCTCTTTCGATTAAGGGGAGGGGGATAGGTTAGCTCATATACTTACCGAGCAACAGGTCGAGCTTTTTCTTTTGCTCGGCGGGTATCAGCTTCAGGTCAGTGACAATCGCCGTCTTCAAGGCGGTGGGGCAGTCGCAATCACGCTTCTCCGGCATTCTACTGACGGCCAGCTTGATAATCTTTTTGGCGATATCGCTGCTGCGGCGCAGGGTATCCAGGACGACATCTATATTGACCGGCTCTTTATGCTCTTGCCAGCTATCGTAGTCACTGACACAGGCGATAATAGCGTAACATATCTCCGCCTCCCGTGCCAACTTTGCTTCAGGCAGTGCCGTCATGCCGATGATGTCCGCCCCCCACGAGCGGTATAGCTGTGATTCGGCGCGGGTGGAGAAGGCGGGACCTTCCATGGCGATATAGGTGCCTTTGGGGTGAACCTTAGCCCCCGCCTCCCCGGCGGCCCGGTATAAAACCCGGCGCAGGGCAGGGCAGAAGGGCCGGGCGAAGGGGATATGGGCGACGATGCCCCCTTCGAAGAAGGAGCTGATTCGATGATGGGTGCGGTCGATAATCTGGTCGGGGATAAGCAGGTCGCCGGGCTTGATTTTTCCCTTAAAGCTGCCTGCGGAGCAGATGGCGATGATGTGCTCCACCCCCAGCGACTTCAGGGCATAGATATTAGCCCTTGACGGCACCTCGGCGGGGGTGAGGCGGTGCCCCCTGCCGTGACGGGGGAGAAAGGCGAGCCTCACCCCCTCCAGCCTGCCCGTGGTTATGGTATCGCTGGGCCTGCCGAAGGGCGTATCCAGAGCAACCTGCCGGATATCTTTAAGCCCCTCAATATTATACAGCCCCGTCCCCCCGATAACTGCTATTTTAGCCTGCGGCATTAGATGCCTCCTTAGTTATAGGGTGTGAATAGTAGTTTCTTAACCTCTTCTTCCTTCTTATTATCTAAGAAACTATCATCTATTTTTTGAATTAGAATTTCTTTGCTACGCATTTTCAATAAAGTAACAATTGAAGCACGTAGGTAATCCATAATAACTTTAGGGAATTTGTTTAAATCTCCAACTTGCTTTTCATGTTCTTTCTTTTTCTTTAAGCTAAGGATTTTCCCATGCACATACGTGCTCCTTATATCGTATGCGTGGATAAGATTCTTACGTACTTCTTCCGCTGGGTATCCAATTTGGCTAAGCAATTTACTTGCTCTCATGCTTAATCTATATGTTAATTCTTGCCGTTCCTCAGGCTTTAAATACAAAGCCTCCAAGCCCATTACTGCGCTAGAAATGCGTTTTTCAAGGAGGTGCGTATCAAGAGAATCGGTATATCTTTGATAAGCTATTGATAATGCGTCAGATTCCTTTTGCAGAACAGAATAGGCTGAATCGGGAAGACTGACTTTTTTCATGTTTGCCCAGAACTTCTTTAACACCTTGGCATCTCTTATCGTGATCAGGTATTTATCTGGCGAACCAAGCAACTTGCCTCTCGCAAGCCCACTTGCTGTAAAACCTATTACAGAATCCGTAGTTTCACTATGTCGCATATCCTCAACTGCCCCAACTCGGAATAGACGCAGTATTGCTACTGCCTTGTCAATCTCATTCCTAAGAACCCTTGGGGAAGTTTCTGCTTTAGCATATCCGGCAACATGAAGAAATGCTGTTGGATCTCGTTCTCCCCAAGGTGAAAAATACGCAAGCTCTTCTGTTTCAAAGTCCTTGCGATTAGGCTTCCTTAATCTGGTAGTATCATCCAATTGAATCGAATTAGGCTGCAGTATCAAGCCCTTAAGCTGTACTACAGCCCTACATGCCTGTTCCTCTCCGTTGAGGTCTTTTAGAAATGAGTCGATATATTTGGTCGTATTGGCCATAGTCTCCACTTTACACTCTAAAATACTCACAGCAAGCCTTGTGATTAGTTGATGAAGGTAATCATTAATCTGCCCTTCGCGTAAATTATAATCCTCTGCTATTGTCTTATAGGTATCACTGTATATATCTAGCTTAATTACCTTTTGCCAAACTTCGCGAGTCGCTTTAGGCCAAATGGGCTTTAGAAACTCTCCACTCTGACGGTTTAACTTTTTAAAGCCGGTATCATCATATTCAAATTCCGTTACTTTCCATCTGGAATATCGCATGTATTGAGGTTGTAAAGTCGCTTTTGTCAAGCGATCACTTATGGTTGAAATGATAGCTTGAACAAGCCTTTGTAGCAATTGCTGTATTTCTACTTTCCCCATTTATTTATTCCCAATACCCTTCAGCCCCTCCCCATACGGCTCTTTTATTATACCCCTTTCGGTGATGATGGCGGTTATATAATGGTGAGGGGTAACATCAAAGGCGGGGTTGGCTGCCTGAGTGCCCTCGGGGGCAATGCTCACCCCCTGAATGTGGGTCACCTCATCCGAGT
>CAZCAS010000080.1:0-5651 GCA_964496725.1 uncultured Dehalococcoidales bacterium | reverse complement strand
GATCAATACCCATATGTATCTCGCCCAGGCGGCTGGTAGCTCGCCCATCGTTAATGCCTTTCAGGCGGGTAGCCTCCACATCCACCCCGTAGAGCCCAACACCATCGCCAAGTCCATAGCCATTGGGAACCCGGCTGACGGCTACTACGCGCTGCAAGTCGCCCGGCAGTCAGGAGGCGGGGCCTGCGCAGTTACTGATGAAGAAGCTATTGCTGGAGTGAAGCTGCTGGCTCAAGCTGAGGGCATCTTCGCCGAGGCAACGGGCGGGGTGGTAATCTCCGCGTTGAAAAAGCTGGCAGCCTCAGGTTTAATAAAGAGAGACGAACTCACGGTCGCTTTTATCACTGGAGCTGGGCCGAGGACACAGGAGATTGTCTCGGATACTGTCCAGCCGTTTACCGTCCAGCCCGATATTGAATCGTTTGAAGAGGTAGTCGGTGCACGAGCCTAAAATATTAACACTATACCCTACTATATAGAGGAGGATGAGATGGCCAAGCGACGTTTAATGTTTACCTTCCCCGAGGAACTGGTCAGGGAACCCATTATCTATACTCTAAGCCACCAGTTCAAGCTAGTAACCAATATCCGGCGGGCCGACGTCACGGAGAATAGGGGGTGGGTAATACTGGAATTGGAGGGGGAGGAAGAGGAGATTGAATAAGGCATAAGTTGGGTGATAAGCAAGGGTGTAAGGGTCGACCCTGTCATCGGAGATATTGTGGAGGGTTAAGCAGTGAAGCGAATATACCTTGATTATGCTGCGACTACACCGACACACCCCGAGGTAGTAAAGGCAATGGTGCCATACTTTACCGATGCCTTTGGCAACCCCTCCTCCATATACTCCTACGGACAGGAGGCCAAGGGAGCTATCGAGGAGGCAAGAGTTAAAGTCGCCCAGCTCATCGGTGCCAGGGAGGAAGAAATCATCTTTACCAGCGGAGGCACAGAAGCAGACAACTCTGCCCTAAAGGGAGTGGCCTACGCCAACGAAAATAAGGGAAATCATATAATCGCTAGCCCTATCGAACACCACGCGGTGATGGAGACACTCAAGTTCTTAGAGAAGAGGGGGTTCAGGATAACCTGCCTGCCAGTGGACAGATATGGGCTGGTTGACCCTGCCGATGTCAGAAAGGCGATTACCACTAAAACCATCCTCATTTCGGTGATGCATGCTAACAACGAAATAGGCACCATCGAGCCAGCGGCTGAGATAGGCAAGATTGCCAAGGAAGCAGAAATCTATTTCCATACTGACGCTGTGCAAACAGCGGGGCATATCCCAGTAGATGTGAACGAGCTGGGGGCTGACCTGCTCTCACTGTCCGGCCACAAGATTTACGGCCCCAAAGGTACCGGTGCGCTCTATATCAGAAAAGGCACCAAATTGGTTGCCCTTATACATGGAGGCGAGCAGGAAAGAAGACGACGAGCAGGCACAGAGAATATACCGGCGATTGTGGGCCTGGGCAAAGCTGCAGAACTTGCCCGGCAAGAGATGAAGGAGGAAGCAGTGCGACTAACTCATCTTCGCGACCAGCTTATCAAAGGTCTCATGGAGCGGATTGACCATATTCACCTGAATGGTCATCCCCAAGCGAGGCTACCTAACAATATCAATGTGAGCGTTGATTTTGTAGAAGGGGAGTCTATGATACTGAACCTTGACCTGGAGGGCATATGTGCCTCCACCGGCTCGGCATGTAGCTCGTCAAGCCTCGAGCCATCCCACGTACTGCTGGCAACAGGTCTTTCACCTGAACAGGCACACGGCTCGTTAAGGCTTACTCTGGGCAAGTGGACCACCGAGGAGGAGATAAGCCGAGTTCTGGAGGTACTGCCCCGAATTGTAGCCAAGCTCAGGGCTATGTCGCCACTTATTAAGGCGAGTAGGTAGTCGCCTCGACTAAAAATTGGAGGAGCGTATGTTTGATAGCTGTCCCGGGGCAGCCCAATTCACCCGAACCCCTACATTAAAAATAAAGAAGTGTCCTGAATGTGGCGAAAATGTGGAGATTTTTTCCACTGAACTGAGGGTAAAGTGTGACAATTGCGGCTTTACCATTTATAACGATTTGGATTCGTGTATCCAATGGTGCAAATATGCCAAGGAATGTGTTGGCGCAGAGCTCTACAACAAGCTGAAAAAGAAGAGGGTGGTATTTCTATGTGTCGGCAACGCAAGTAGAAGTCAGATGGCTGAGGCCCTAGCGCAGAAACTATGCCCCATGCCAAATCTGCAATTCACCAGTGCGGGAACAAAGCCGGCAAGCAAGATGGAGCCAAAGGTGGTGCAGGTATTAAAAGAAGAGGGAATCAGCTGGCACAGCAAGCCCAAAATGTTTTCAGCCAAAGAACCCGCTGATGTAGTGGTAACCATGGGATGTGAGGTGGAATGCCCCACTGTTCCCGGGGCGGAGACTATCGCGTGGGACATCCCAGACCCAAAGGGCAAAGATATCAAGGAGTACCGGAGAGTACTGGCGATGATAAAACAAAAAATCTCACAATTACTAAGGAGGTGGAATAATGACGCAAACAAAGAGAAAAATCATCAAGATTGACGAGGAAAAATGCGACGGCTGCGGGCTCTGTATCCCCTCCTGCCCCGAAGGAGCCCTCCAGATTATCGATGGGAAGGCAAAACTGGTAAAAGAGTCGTTCTGCGACGGGCTGGGGGCCTGCCTAGGGGAATGTCCGCAGGGAGCCCTGACCATTGAGGAAAAAGAGGTTGAAGAGTACGATGAGGAAGGGGTAATAGCCCATATTAAGGAGCAATCACCCGAAATCCTGGACAAACACCTGGCTCATCTTAAAGAACACGCCTATGAACTTCCTAAATACCATTCACATCAAAAGATAACCGCCTGTCCTTCTGCTCAAATGCGGCAGTGGAAAAAGAAAGGGAAGGGAACAGCAGAGACAGCACAGGCCGATTCTGAACTCCGCCAATGGCCAATACAGCTCCACTTAGTCCCACCATCGGCACCATACTTTCAGAACGCGGATTTAATCCTAGTCGCTGATTGCGTCCCCTTTGCCTATCCCAACTTCCACGCCGATTTTCTAAAAGAAAAGGCAATCGCTATCGGCTGCCCCAAACTTGATGACCCCGAGGCTTATATAAGCAAGCTTGCCCAGATATTGGAAAGCGCGGATATAAAGAGCCTGAAGGTTGTCCATATGGAGGTCCCCTGCTGCTACGGACTGGTCCGCATTGCCCAGGAGGCCCTGCGCAAGAGCGGGAAAGATATCCCGCTTGAGACGGTGAACATCGGGATAACGGGGGGAGTATTAGAACCAGCGTGATACATGCTTGCTATCCAGTCGACACGGGGGCTTTGGTTCCAATCCCCCATAATAAGCACGGAAAAAGCAGACACGAGTATGAGAAAATTGGTATAATATGCGTAGATACTCATAAACTGCGGGTGGGCTAGTAATAGCCTAAAGTGTAGTGTGAAAGGAGGCAGAACATGAAAGTAGTAAAGCTATGTCGGGAGGGTTCGTGCTGCCCGGCGGTAACCATCAAAGAGAAACAAGTAGAGATAGGCGAAAAAGACAACACCTGTGTCCTTACCAAGACGCAGTGGGAAATTCTAAAAGAGAAGATACTAAACAACGAGGTTTAAAACACAAAGCGCGTAGTTAAGCGTGGCCCACCCACCCACAATCCAAGTAGCAAAGGCACCATAATCTTGGCATACTTCAAGGTTATGGTGCCAAATCAAAACTGGCTAATTCTTCAAAAAGATATTTCAAAGATGGCTAAGATAATCGCAATCTCGAGGAGCAAGCAAAAAGGAACCACGAAGACAAATATACCTGAGGGGGTGTTCAAAGAGAACTATGGCCTGGCTAATGATGCCCATGCCGGCAGCGACACCCACCGCCAGGTAAGCCTGCTGGCAGTCGAAAGCATCGACAAGATGCGAGGACGGGGATTAGACGTAGCCCCCGGAGATTTCGCCGAAAACCTCACTACCGAGGGAATAGACCTGCCCTCAATCCCTGTAGGCAAGCGCATACGCGTAGGAGAAGAGGTTATCTTTGAAATTACCCAGATTGGCAAAGAATGCCACACCGGATGTGCTATCTACAAGCAGATAGGCAAGTGCATCATGCCCAGAGAAGGGATATTCGCCAAGGTGGTCAAAGGAGGGCCGGTGAAGGTGGGGGACACGGTGACGGTTTTATAGGAACAAAGGCGATGAACAATGTGGTGAGATTCCCCATACAGCGCATTACCAAAGAAGGGAAGCAGGACAGCGAGGATGTGGTAACCGTAGAGCTACCCCTCACCATCATTTTAAATAACAAGGAATTAACCACCCTGCTCTGCTCCCCCACAGACTTGAAATACCTGGCTATAGGCTTCCTGGCCTCCGAGGGACTGGTTAAAGGCAAAGATGAAATCAAGAAGGTTGTAGTCGATGATAAGAGAGGGGTTGCCCGGATAGAGACCGTGGAAGATAAAGAGCTTGCCCCAGATGTCTTCAAACGACTGATAACCTCAGGGTGTGGAAGAGGGGCTTCCTTCTACAGCTCAACAGATGTGAGGGGGCAATCAAAGATAGAATCGCAGACTACAATATCAGATGGTGAAGTTTTCCACCTGATGAGAGCATTCCAGCATCGCTCCGAGGTTTATCGGACAACCGGTGGCGTCCACAGCGCTGCTCTATGTGATACCAAGAATATTCTGGTCTTCAATGAAGACATAGGCCGACACAATGCCATCGATAAGATATTCGGCGAATGTATGCTGACCGACATATCGACAGATGACCGTATCATAGTGACCAGCGGGAGGGTCTCCTCGGAGATATTGCTCAAGGTGGCTAAGAGGAACATACCTGTACTCATCTCCAAATCCGCCCCCACTAATATGGGGGTGAATTTAGCCACTGATTTGGGGGTAACCCTTATCGGCTTCGTCAGAGGAGAGAGGATGAATGTCTATGCCAACGGATGGAGGGTAACAACTAATGGGAAATAGGGACGCCGAGCTAACTAAAAAAATTCTGGGTCTCAAGAAAAAGAAAAAGGCAGTTATCCTCGCCCACAACTACCAGCTGGCAGAGATTCAGGATATAGCCGACTTCATTGGCGACTCCCTGGGGCTAAGCCAAAACGCAGCCGAAACAGACGCCGAGGTCATTGTATTCTGCGGGGTTCATTTCATGGCTGAGACCGCCTCCATCCTCTGCCCGGATAAAGTAGTCCTGCTTCCTGATATGAATGCCGGCTGCCCGATGGCAGATATGATAACAGCGGAAGAACTGAAGAGGGAAAGGAAGAAATTCCCCGATGCCGGCGTCGTCTGTTATGTCAACTCCACCGCCGAGGTAAAAGCAGATTCAGACATCTGCTGCACATCAGCCAATGGGGTTAAGGTGGTAGAAAGTCTGGACGCCCAGGAGATACTCTTCGTCCCCGACCAGTACCTGGGGCATTATATCTCCACCAAGACCGATAAGAAGATGATACTCTGGCCGGGATTTTGCCCCACCCATGTCAGGATTCTGCCCGAACACATCAACCGAATGAGAAGGGAATATCCCCAAGCCAAGGTGATAGTCCACCCGGAGTGCCGACCTGATGTGATTGCCCTCGCTGACGAAGTCTTCAGCACAGGTGGCATG
>CAZCAS010000079.1:3333-5766 GCA_964496725.1 uncultured Dehalococcoidales bacterium | reverse complement strand
TTATGGGATGAACTTCGAGTTCATGCCCGAACTAAAATGGCGTTTTGGCTATTTCATAGCTCTGGCAGTAATGGTCTCCATTGCAGGAGGACTGTTAATCCACTTCAAAAGAAAGAAGTGGTTATGAAGGAGGCAAATAAGCCTAATTAGTCCATCACCTCACCCCATCTATCCCCCCTCTCCTTCAAAGGAGAGAGGCTAACGCCCCTCTTAGACACCCCATTAGTGATATAATAGAGGCCTACAAAGATAGCGTCTACCATGGAAAAGCTTATTACTGGAGCCCTAAAGTTAGGGCTGCACCTCAGTCCAAGCCAACTGGAGCAGTTCCACATCTACTATCAGGAGCTGGTAGACTGGAACAAGCGGATGAATCTCACCCGCATAACCGACTACACGGAGGTGCAAATAAAGCACTTCCTCGACTCCCTCACCGTAGCCCTGGCCTGGCAGAAATCGAGACCAAATGCTGGCTCGCGACTTATTGATGTCGGCACCGGCGCTGGCATACCGGGCATTCCCCTTAAAATAGCGTTCCCCGATATAAAGCTGGTGCTGCTTGACTCCGTGGCTAAAAAGGCAACCTTTCTCCATCACCTCACCCATAAACTTGGGCTGGATGATGTTGACATCGTAGTCGGCAGGGCTGAAGAAGTCGCCCACAAAACGCCGTATCGGGAGAGCTTTGACATCGTTCTCTCCCGGGGCGTCGCCCCTCTGGCAACTCTCGTGGAATTAACCCTCCCCTTCTGCACCATCGGGGGCAGCTTCATTGCCCAGAAAAAGGGGGCTATTGAGCAAGAAATACGCCAGGCGGTTAAAGCCATCAACCTGTTAGGGGGGAGGCTGGGGGAGGTGAAGAGGATTAACATGGAGGAGTTCACCGACGAACGTCAGCTAGTGATAATCGACAAGGTATCACCTACACCCCCGAAATACCCCCGCCACCCGGGGATGCCGGGGAAAAGGCCGATATTATAAGAGCAGTAACACATCCTCCGGCCTCCGCTACCAATTGATTTGGACATTTTTAGGCTCAAATTATCGATTTTTAACTTTGGGAAACAATTCGAGGCTAATTGAGCGTGGGATTCGTTTTTAATGTTATGTAAAGATGGTGGGCTATCCCCCTTTGGAAAAGGTGCTTATACCTTTACTGTAGAGGGGGAGAGAAATGGGAAACCTAGTTAAACTGGCCCTCAAACCGTTCAAGGATTTTCTGAACCATCGAAACAACATCCCTGAAGATTTGGAGAATATTCTTGCGTCTGAGCCACCCAGCTTCGTCGAAGCCTATATAAAGGGTTGGGTAGAGTTTCACGTCCACCTTATCACCATTAAGGGACGCAAATATTGCGCCAGATTTTGCAGCATCGGACAAATTGAAGGTGATTTCATCAACAAACTCTCTCGATGTGCCCACACCCTGAACAGGCCAATTGACTACAACGAGTCGCCGGTGCTTGTCTATGTTGACCAACTTGTGCAGCACGGACATCAGACTAGATTCATAGTTGTTCGGTCTCTCGGAAGGCTGATAGTCCTCAATAATGTCGAGTGCCAAGCTGGGCAACCCCTTGTATCTCCCTTTTGCACTTTTCCAAGCATTGGTACTAACGGAAACAGGCCAATAGATGGTTTTGTCGGGGATGCTACCACCGAGAAAGGCATACATGATATGGTCAAGACAAGCGAAGGAATTCGTCAGGATATCACCGATGATTGGGCCGAGCTTGGTAGAAGTGTCCTCGGATATCCCTTGCCAACGCCAGAGGTTTTGTCTCGTATTAGAATCGTACTCACGAATAAGTTCTGGGAGGTTAGTTTTCTCAATGGCTTGAACCTCTGTCTTAAGGGCTTCGAAGTGATGTATGGCCCTGCTCAGTTTTATTCTTGCGCTAGCAAAGGACAACATGTGTTATACTCTACCTGAGTAGAGCATAAAATACTTATACAGTCAAGGGATAGTTACCTAAAAAGTAGGGGGGAGAATTTATTTAAAGAGGGGCGTCAGCCCCTCTTTCTTTTTCTTCCCCCTCTCCTTTGAAGGAGAGGGGGATAAAGGGGGTGAGGTTTCTATCATCTAAGAGATTGCTTCGCTTCGCTCGCAATGACAAGAAGGGCGTTCGCAATGACAGGAAGGGTGGGGATAAAGAAGTTGATAAACAAACCGCACAAGAGTAAAATATATCTAGGAAAACAAGAGGAGACCAGGCTAGATGAAGCAGAAAAACACGGAAAGTGGCACCTGGAAGGTTAAAGTCGGGCTGGCTCAGATGCTAAAGGGCGGGGTGATTATGGATGTGGTTACCGCCGAGCATGCGAGGATTGCCCAAGAGGCTGGCGCCTGTGCGGTGATGGCACTGGAGAGGGTGCCAGCGGATATTCGTGCCGCTGGTGGTGTTGCTCGTATGGCTGACCCCACCGTTATCG
>CAZCAS010000079.1:0-3323 GCA_964496725.1 uncultured Dehalococcoidales bacterium | reverse complement strand
CATTTCGTGGAGGCGCAGGCACTGGAAGCCATGGGTGTAGACTATATCGACGAGTCCGAAGTGCTTACTCCGGCTGATGAAGCACACCACATCTGGAAACATGATTTTAAGGTCCCCTTTGTCTGCGGTTGCCGCAGCCTCGATGAGGCCCTGCGCCGCATCGGTGAGGGGGCAGCTATGATAAGAACCAAAGGTGAAGCCGGCACGGGCAATATTGTGGAGGCAGTCAGGCATATGCGAGCGGTAATGGGCGGCATCCACAAGCTGGTAAATACCCCCCAGGAAGAGTTGATGGCAGTAGCCAAGGAAATGGGCGCTCCCTTTGAACTGGTGGAAGAAGTACATATAACCGGGAGGCTGCCAGTGGTCAATTTTGCTGCCGGCGGAGTAGCTACCCCAGCCGACGCCGCCCTGATGATGCAGCTAGGCTCCGAAGGGGTCTTCGTAGGCTCAGGTATATTCAAATCCAGCAACCCGGAGGTTAGAGCCAAGGCAATCGTCAAGGCAACCACTCACTATAAAGACCCGGAGATAATCGCCGAGGTCTCCAAAAACCTGGGAGAAGCTATGCCCGGGTTGGATATAAAGCAAATCCCTACCGAGGAACTACTGGCATCCAGAGGTTGGTAATATGAGAATAGGTGTCCTTGCTGCGCAAGGAGCCTTCGCCGAGCACATAGCCGCCCTGCACAAACTAGAGGTAGAAGCACTGCCTGTCCGTCTGCCCTCAGAACTCGAGGGCGTGGATGGGTTGATTATCCCCGGAGGAGAAAGCACCTCTATAAGCAAATTGATGGCGGATTATAACCTGGCAGGCACAATAATAAATCTGGCTGAGAACGGCCTACCCATATTTGGAACCTGCGCCGGCATGATACTTCTTGCCAAGGAGGTCTCAGATTCCGACGTAGAACCTCTGGGGCTGATGGATATAATAGCGAGGCGAAACGCCTTCGGCAGGCAAAAGGATAGCTTTGAAGTTGAGCTCGCCATACCAGCACTGGGAGAAAAGCCTTTTCCCGGTGTATTCATTCGAGCCCCGCTAATTGAACAGGCAAACGGCAAAGTAGAGATACTGGCCAGGCTGGATAACGGCACGAGTGTAGCTGCCAGACAGGGAAGGCTGCTGGCTTCTGCATTCCATCCTGAACTAACCGATGACCTGAGATTTCACCAATATTTTTTGAATATCGTTACCGAGAGAGCGAACTCAGATTAGAGGAGGGGTGCTGGTGCAAAAGGTAATCACTGACGACCTAGACGCTTTCCTCGACATCTTACCACCTCACATCCGCCAGCCACTGAAGAAACAGGCCGACAACAGTGAACTGCTGGAGGTAGTCCTGGACCTGGGTCGCTCTCCCGAAGCCCGCTATACTCACCGGGAATCAGTCCTCGACATCAAAGAGGTCGGCGAAGAGGATATCGACCATGTGGTCTCCCGTGTTAGCAGCTTCGGCGACGACAATCGTGCTGGAATCGAGCGCACCCTGCATCGCATCTCAGCCATACGCAACCGCAAGGGGCGCATTGTCGGCCTTACCTGCCGTGTGGGCAGGGCCGTATTCGGCACCATAAAAATTATCGAAGACCTTATCCAATCAGGCAAGAGCATCTTATTGCTGGGTCGTCCCGGGGTGGGCAAAACGACCATGCTACGCGAGGTAGCCCGGGTACTAGCCGACGACCACAAGAAACGGGTTATCATCGTCGATACCTCAAACGAAATCGCCGGCGATGGCGATATCCCCCACCCTGCCATCGGACATGCCCGGCGGATGCAGGTAACTACCCCCACCATGCAACACGCGGTAATGATTGAAGCCGTGGAAAACCACATGCCCGAGGTAATCGTCATCGACGAGATGGGCACCGAGCTTGAGGCTCAGGCGGCCCGAACCATTGCCGAGCGCGGGGTCCAGCTGATAGGCACCGCCCATGGCAACACCCTGGAAAACCTGATGATGAACCCCACACTATGCGACCTCATCGGCGGCATCCAGAGCGTAACCCTGGGTGATGAGGAGGCAAAGCGGAGGGGGACACAGAAGTCCATACTGGAGCGCAAGTCACGACCCACCTTTGATATCCTCGTTGAAATTCGGGACCGGGACAGGGTAGCCTTTCACCCCGATGTGGGCCAGGTAGTGGACGCCCTCCTGCGTGGCCAGCCCCCAACTACCGAAGTCCGCTGGCTGGACGAGACCGGCGAGGTGAGAATAGAAAAAGAGATGCCAGCCACCGCCGCCAAGAAAGCGGTCAGAGGTAAGCCGTTCATCAAAGGAGACAAACCACCCAGGCTCTATCTCTTCGGGGTAAACCGGGGGCGACTGGAGCAGATAGGGAAAGAGATGCAACTAAGCGTGGAAGTAGTCGATAACCTGAATGACGCCAGCATGTTTGTTACCTCTAAAAGCTACTACCGTCGCAAGATACAAAAGGTGAGGGAGGCTCAAGCAGCCAACATACCCACCTATGTCCTCAGGAGCAACACGCCACCTCAAATCAGGCGGCTCCTAAGCGACATCTACCCCATAGAGAGTGTAGATAAGAGGCATCCCCTCAAGCTTGCCCTCAACGAGGCAGAGGAAGCCGTTACCAGAGTGAAGAGCGGCGAGGAAACGGTAGAACTCAGCCCCCAGAGCGCCTATATCCGGCGCCTGCAACATCTGATAGCGGAGAGACATGAGCTATCTTCGCAGAGCACAGGCAAGGACCATGAAAGACGGGTGAGGATTTATAAGGAGTAAAGGAGGAAGGGAATGAAACTACGACCAGAAACTCTGAAAAAGTATGTAAAACTGGCTAGGCCTATACTCGTGAGTGTGGCAAAAGCTAGGACATTTATTACCTATGATGAGTTAAAGGGTAGAATGGGAGGGCCTGGGCGAGGCTATATAGGAGAAGTCCTTGAGGAAGTCTCTGATAGTGAATATGAAAAAGGTCGCCCATTGCTCTCAGCACTCGTAGTCCACACAGTGGATCTGTTACCGGGTAATGGGTTCTGGGAGTTGAGGGTTCTTCCGCCCCCTCTGAAGAATGCGTCGATGAAAGATAAGATATATCGCTGGTGCGAAGAGTGTAGAAAAGCTTGGAAGCATTGGCAGTAGCATATCCATAGCACGAATCGAGAGAGGAACATACAGAGGTTGCCTTAAAGGGATTAAAAGGGGCAAAGCCCCTTTACAAAATATCTTCCCTCTCCCCTTATGAAGGGGAGAGGGAAAAAGGGTGAGGGGTTAGTACAATCATGGCATTATTTATAACCTTTGAGGGGGGGGAGGGGTGTGGCAAGAGCGTTCAAGCCAGGGCGCTATACGACA
>CAZCAS010000078.1:0-5839 GCA_964496725.1 uncultured Dehalococcoidales bacterium | reverse complement strand
CGGCATCAAAGAAGACGGTAAGCCCCTTTGCTTTGAGGTAATTTATGGAATCGGCGACCATGTTGAGGTTCTCTTCCAGGGTCGTCTCTAATACCCTGGAGACCTGCAACTCCGAGCTTTTACCTACGATGGTAATCACCTTTACCCCGGCATTGGCGAGGGCCTGGAGGTTAGCATCGGTTTCAGCGCTGGCATTTGGCCGTCTGGTGCTACCAAAGGCAACCAATTGAGCATGGGAGAGGGTTAAATTCTGAGCCTTGGTGAAAAACTCACCGTCCTTGGGATTGGAGCCAGGCCAGCCACCTTCGATGAAGTGGATGCCGAGCTCATCGAGCTTTTTGGCGATATTTAGCTTATCAACTACGGAGAAGGAAATACCCTCTTTCTGGGTTCCGTCCCGTAGTGTAGTGTCATAAAGCTGAACTGATGGCAATCTTCAACCCTCCACCTTCCCAGCAATCAGATTTCCCATCTCCTTTGTCCCTACCCTTGTTTTACCTTTGTCTATTATATCATAGGTGCGGTGGCCCTGCTGTAACACCTCAGCTACAGCACACTCGACCCTCTCTGCCTCTTTTATTAGGCCAAAGGAGTGGCGTAGCATCATGGCTGTGCTGAGAATGATGGCGATTGGGTTAGCCATATCCTGTCCAGCGCGGCGGGGTGCGCTGCCATGGATGGGCTCATACAAGCCGAATATATTAACCCCTTCCCTGGGTACTCCGGCTAGGCTGGCTGAGGGTAGCATCCCCATGGAGCCAGCCAGCATTGATGCTTCATCGGTGAGAATATCGCCAAACATATTTTCGGTAACCAGGACATCGAAGTATGCCGGGTTTTGGATTATTCTCATTGCGCAGGCATCCACCAGCATGTGCTCCAACTCGATATCGGGGTATTCTTCAGCCACCTCCATTGCCACCTGCCGCCATAGTCGGGAGGATTGCAATACATTGGCTTTATCCACCGAGACCAGTTTTTTGTGGCGACTTCGTGCCAGCTCAAATCCAACCCTGACAATACGCTCGATTTCCTGCTCGGAGTAGGTCATGGAGTCAGTAGCTCGCCTCCCCCGTGATGTCTGCCACTGTCTTTTTGGTCGGGCAAAATAGAGACCGCCGGTGAGCTCACGGACAAAGATAAAATCCACCCCTTTGGTAACCTCTGGCTTCAGGTTGGTGGAATCTACCAGTGGAGGGAAGACCTTGACCGGGCGCAGGTTGGCGAACAGTTTTAGCCCTTTTCTCAATGCCAGGAGGCCGTCTTCAGGGTGGACTTTGGTTTTAGGATCGTCCCACTTGGGACCACCCACTGCCCCCAGAAGCACAGCATCACACTTCTTGCACATCTTTAAGGTCTCTGGTGAAAGAGCTTCCCCTGTCTTATCAATGGCAGCCCCTCCCACCATACCGTATTTCAAATTGAACTGGTGCCGAAACCTTCTACTCAGCGCTTCCAGAACCTTGATTCCTTCAGCAACAACCTCAGGGCCAATACCATCACCGGGCAAAACAGCTAGGTCAAATCGCACCCTAAATCCTCCTGTTAGCAAGTCTGTTTTTAGTATGTTCAATCAGCCCGTCGGCTGATATCAGCTCCGCCATGAAATCGGGGTATGGCTCGGCTGTAAACTCCATGCCCTTGGTCAGGTTCTTTATTTTGCCACTGGTCAGTTCAACCTCCAGGATGTCACCCGCTTCGGTATTATCTACTGCTTCCTCACATTCAAGCAAGGGCAAGCCAATGTTGATGGCATTGCGGAAGAAGATGCGGGCAAAGCTTTTAGCAATGATACATGAGATGCCAGCCGCTTTAATTGACAGCGGGGCGTGCTCTCTTGAGGAACCACAGCCGAAGTTAGTGGTAGCCACAATTATATCCCCCGGCTCCACCCGATTGACGAAATCCCTATCTATATCCTCCATGCAATGCTTCGCCAGTTCCGCCGGCTCGGACATATTCAGATGCCGTGCCGGGATAATGGCGTCGGTATTGACATTCGCCGCGTATTTATGAACCTTTCCTTTTAGCATCCGGGAACCCCTCACCCTTTATCCCTCTCCCCTTAGGAAGGGGAGAGGGAAGATTATTTTTCAAAGGGGCTTCGCCCCTTTTTATCCCCTAACAAAGAAACTTCACTGTAAATCTGTTTCCGTCTATTGATTCCATTTCCATTTCAGGAGGCTTGCCTTTTCCCCAAGGCGCTTTTTTATTATTCCTCAACCATATACCAATTTCTTTCTTAATCAGATGAGGGCATTGATGATTCCAAAAGGACAATTTCTTGACGTTTGCTACCGCTGGTTCTGCTTGACCTTCTAATTCCAAGATTACACTTTCCCAGTCTCGACTAAAATATCTATCTATATCCCTTGTACGTACTGTAATCCCATAGCCCCCACCACCTGGGTGATGTGCACCATTATTCCAAGCTGTAACCTCCATTATACACCTCCCTTTTTACTTACACCCCCACCAGCTTCTTCTCCCAATCCTTCACCTGCTTTGGCTTCCCCGCTTTATCTGGTTCAATAGTGTGTCCTTCTTCTTTCTTAGTTTAGTATTTCCTTCGGCTCTCTAGACTAACGTAGGAGCATCCGTGACCTGAGAAGGTGGCTCTGTAGGCGAAGCGCCTTCCGTTAATACGGAATGTGTAGGTCTTGCTATCATCTTCGCATTGAAGTTGGCACTTGCGTAACGCATCTTGTAGCCACTTTGCTGGGACGTAAGGCTCCCAACCTACTCCTGTAGGAGTACTTCGTGTGTAGAAGTTCCACTCACTCACTCTGTCTCTCCTTTTGCCTTGGTCATCATATTACCCCTCCACCAAAGCTTCCTCAAAGTCCTTAACCTTGGGCGGCTTTTTCTTTCAGGCATGGCTCCTCCTTCTAAGGTTTTACAACCTCTTCGGGGTCGATAATCCTGCCAGCTACAGCGCTGGCAGCGGCAACAGCTGGATTAGACAAATAGACTTCTGATTTAGGGCTGCCCATCCTGCCAATAAAGTTGCGGTTGGTGGTGGAGATGCACCGTTCGCCCGCAGCTAGAACTCCCATATGACCGCCAAGGCATGGACCGCAGGTTGGGGTACTGACCACAGCCTTGGCCCTGATAAATGTTTCTATTAGTCCTTCACCCAGGGCATCGTGATATACCCTTTGCGAGCCGGGGATGATGATGCACCGCACCTTGGGATGAACCTTTCTTCTCTTAAATATTCGGGCAGCCAGTCGTAGGTCTTCAACCCGACCATTAGTGCAACTACCAATCACAACCTGGTCTATTTCTACATTCCCTACCCTGCTGACTGGCTTAGTATTAGCTGGCGAGTGAGGGAGAGCAACTTGAGGCTCAATACCAGAGACATCATACTCGATAATCTGAGAATATTCAGCATCAGCGTCTGGTTCGTAGACTCTGTACGAGCGTCTAGCGCGAGATTTTATGTAAAGTTGGGTCTTATTATCTACCCTGAAGATACCGGCTTTAGCCCCAGCCTCGATAGCCATATTAGCCATGGTGAACCGCCCATCTATAGATAGCGAGTCTATTGTGTCGCCAGTAAACTCCATTGCCGCATACAGGGCACCATCAACGCCAATCTTGCCGATGGTATACAGGATTAGGTCTTTCCCCCCTACCCATTTCCCCAATTCGCCGTAGTAGGCCAGCTTTATAGTATGTGGTACCTTCATCCAGATGTCACCTGTGGCCATGGCAGTGGCGATGTCCGTTGACCCCATACCGGTGGCGAAGGCACCTATAGCGCCGTAGGTGCAGGTGTGTGAATCTGCCCCAATAACCACGTCCCCGGGCAGCACCAGACCCTGCTCAGGCAAAAGCACATGTTCAATACCTGCTTGACCTAATTCGAAATATATTATTCCCTGTTCGCGGCAAAACTCCCGCATCAGTTTCGCCTGCTCGGCGGAGGCTATGTCCTTATTAGGCACGAAGTGGTCGGGCACCATCACTATCTTCTTGGGGTTAAAGACCTTATCTACCCCTATTTTCCGAAACTCTCTTATCGCAATAGGAGCGGTGATGTCATTGGCTAGGATAAGGTCTACCCTGACATTGATGAATTCACCTGGGCTGACTTCATCCTTATCTGTATGGGCGGCGAGTATCTTCTCAGCTAAGGTCAATGTAACTCCCTTTCTTTAGTATATTTAACAGGACAACAGGATGGGCCTGGGGGCAATATAGTCGATTTACTTATGGCGAAGGACTATTCAGTCACTTTTTTGGCGGTTAATAATCTGTTAAGGGCATTCATATAGGCTTTAGCGCTGGCAACAATGATGTCGGTATCAGCCCCCCGCCCGGTGTAGGTTATCCCCCCGCTCTCTATTCTGACGAAAACCTCGCCGATGGCATCGATGCCTCCGGTTATTGACTTAACGGTGAATTCAGTGAGCACGCTTGGCACTTTCACCAGTCGATTAATGGCCTTATAAACGGCATCCACCGGACCTGTTCCCAGGGCGGCATCTTCCAAGACCTTACCTTCAGACGTAGTAAGCCTGACGGCTGCAGTAGGTATACCCCTGTCTCCGCATGAGACCTGAAGACGGTCGAGGTGGTATGTCTCAGAGACAGTGCGTTTCTCCTCGGCAATGAGGGATTCGATATCCTTATCAGTGATTTCCTTCTTTTTATCAGCAAGCTCTTTAAAGGCGGTGAAGGCGCGATTTAAATCTTCGTCAGCTAAACTATAGCCCAGTTCTGCCAGTCGCTCCTTAAAGGCGTGTCGCCCGCTAAGCTTGCCCAGCACCAAGCTGCTAGCTGGTATTCCTACCGATTTGGGGTCTATTATCTCGAAGGTTATCGGCATCTTGATAACCCCGTCCTGGTGGATACCTGATTCATGCCTGAAGGCGTTGGCGCCAACAATAGCCTTGTTAGGCTGAACAGGGAAGCCGGTCAGCTCGCTTACCAGTCGGCTGGTCTTGTAGATTTGCTTGGTATCAATAGCGGTAGCCAGGTTAAAAAGATTCTTGCGGGTGTTGAGGGTCATTACTACTTCCTCAAGTGAAGCATTGCCTGCTCTTTCCCCGATGCCATTGATGGTGCATTCTACCTGCCTTGCCCCCCGCTTGACGGCTTCCAGGCTGTTAGCTACGGCTAGGCCCAGGTCATTATGGCAGTGAACGCTAATTACAGCCTGATTGATATTGGGCACATTTTGGAGTATCCCCTCAATGAGGTCGCCAAACTCGGTTGGGATGGCATAGCCCACAGTGTCAGGGATATTTAGTGTAGTAGCCCCAGCAGTGATAACTGCCTCTAGGATTTGGTAGAGATACTTGGGTTCAGCCCTGCTAGCGTCCATTGGCGAAAACTCAATATCATCGATGTATTGCTTGGCGTGAGCCACCATGCTACGGGCCATCTCCAAAACCTCCTCGCGACTCTTCTTCAGTTGGTGAAGCAGATGTATATCCGAAGCCGCAAGGAAGACATGGATGCGAGGATGCTTGGCGTGCTTAACCGCCTCCCAGGCTTTAGCTATGTCATTGGGATTAGCGCGAGCCAAAGCAGAGATTACAGGAGTACGAATCTCTTCTGCAATATGCTTCACCGCATCGAAGTCGCCCGGCGAGGTGATGGGAAAGCCGGCTTCGATAACATCAACTCCGAGCTTTTCCAGTTGCCTGGCTATCTCCAGCTTCTCCTGAATATTCAGGGTAGCCCCTGCTGCCTGTTCGCCATCACGTAGCGTAGTATCAAGGATTATTACTCTATCTGTCTCCGACATTTCTTCTTACACTATTTCTTAAGCCAGGGCATCATATCGCGCAGTTCTTTGCCCACAATCTCGAGGGGATGCTCTGTT
>CAZCAS010000077.1:3570-6018 GCA_964496725.1 uncultured Dehalococcoidales bacterium | reverse complement strand
GGCAGCCCGGCGATGTTTATCGGCAGGGTGCACACGTCGCTCAGGTACATCTGGACGGGGTCGTCCATCTTCTCCCCAATCTTGAAGGGGACGGTGGGGGAGGTGGGGGTTACCAGCACATCGTATTTTTCAAAAGCCTGGTCGAACTCCTGCCGTATCAGGGTGCGCACCTTCTGCGCCTTGAGGTAATAGGCGTCGTAGTAGCCGGCGGAGAGGGCGTATGTCCCCAGCATGATGCGTCTCTTTACCTCGTCGCCGAAGCCGTGCTGGCGGGTCTTCTCCATCGCCTCCCACATATTGTCGGTCTCGAGGTATGAGTAGCCGTACTTTACCCCGTCATATCGGGCTAGGTTAGCCGAAGCCTCTGACGGGGCGAGGATATAATATACTGCTAGGGCATGGGGGGTGTGGGGCAGTGATACCTCGTAGTCTATACTTGCCCCCAGCTCTTCAAGCTTGGCGATGGCGACTTTTATCGCCGTGTCCACCTCTTTCTGCATCCCTTCGACGAAATACTCCCTGGGGATGCCGATGCGAAGCCCGTTAAGCTCGGCACCGAGGCACTGGGTATAGTCGGGTATGGGGAGGGGGACGGAGGTAGAATCGTTGGAGTCGTAGCCGGCGATGGCATTCAGCACCAGGGCGCAGTCGGCGACATCCCGGGTCAGCGGCCCAATCTGGTCGAGGGAGCTGGCAAAGGCGACCAGCCCGTAGCGGCTTACCCTGCCGTAGGTGGGTTTTAATCCGGTCACACCGCAGAAGCCTGCCGGTTGGCGGATACTGCCCCCCGTATCCGAGCCTAATGCGTAGAGGGCTTCGCCGGCGGCTACTGCCACCGCTGAGCCACCGCTGCTCCCTCCGGGGACGCGGGATAGGTCCCAGGGATTGCGAGTGGTGAAGAAGGCGGAGTGCTCGGTGGAGGAGCCCATAGCGAATTCGTCCATGTTGGCTTTGCCCACCACTACCACCCCGCACCTGTTTAGCTTTTCCACCACCGTGGCGTTATAAGGGGGGACAAAGTTTTCCAGCATCCGCGAAGAGCAGGTGGTTCGTATCCCCTTGGTGCAGATATTGTCTTTGATTATCGCCGGGATGCCGGCAATGGGGTGGGCACCGCCGGCGGCGATAAGTTCGTCAGCCTTCTGGGCTTGAGATAGGGCTAGCTCATCGGTAACGGTAACCAGGGCTTTGACCTTCGGCTCCACCTGGTGGATACGTTCCAGAAAAGCCTTGGTCAGCTCCATGGAGGAGAGCCCTTTCGCCTTGAGCCGCCTTTGTGCTTCTTGTATGGTCAAATCGTCAATCATGTCTTTCCTCCCGAGCTTCTCTCAATCCTTGCCCTCCCTCTCGGAATAAGAAGGCCACAATTATGAACCCGACTATTGGGTCTGCCTGCCAGAAACCGAATAGGTAGTTTGCTCCCAGACCTGCCAGCAGGGCTGCTGAAAGCCAGGCACATGCCATCGTCTCCTTGGAGTCGGCAACCATTGCTTGGCTGCCTATCTGCTCGCCCGTTTTCTGTTTTTGACGGGCCAGTATTGGCATGATGGTGAGGGAGACAGAGGCTATTATTATCCCTGGCAGGGAGGGGTGGGGAATCTCAGTCACAGTCAGCTTTCTAATAGACTCCACCATAACGTATGCGCCGAGTATCAGGAAAGTGATGGCAACCAGCTTTACTGCCCTCTTCTCAATCCTTTCCTCAGTTTCCTGTGATATCCTCCCGTGCTGTCTGAGCCGCCAGATTAAGACCCCTGCCGAGAGCGACTCGACTATGCTGTCAAGTCCGAAGCCGATTAAGGCGATGCTGCCGGCGATGCTGCCGAATGCAATGCTGACAGTCGCTTCGGTGATGTTATAGCCGATGCTGAAATACTCGAGGCGCAGGCCCTTCCGGTATAATCTGTGGGTCTCTGGACTGCATTGATTGCATAGCTGGTCCAGCATGGGATCACTCCAGCACGGCTCGCACTCTGAAGAAGTCTTCCTCTCTCTGGGGGGCATTGGCTAGAATCTGACTCGGCGGCAGGGAGGAGACTATTTCGTCATCGGGCCTCATTACATTCTGGAGGGGAATAGATTGGGCGGTGGGGGGGGTATCGGTGGTATCTACCTGCTGTAGTACCTCAAAGTTCTCCAGGATATTGGATAACTGCTCCCTGAGACTATCCACCTCGGTCTCAGTCAGGCCCAAGCGAGCCAGTAGAGCGATATGTAATACTTCTTCCCGGGATAGCTGCATTGCTGGTTCATTATAGCACCGATATCTTATTACCAGCAACCAGAAACTCTTGCTATAATAGGGCTATGGGGAAAACGCCTATCCGGCTCCGGGTAAAAGTTGTGGCTACTCTGGGAGAGGAGATAGCCATAGCGCTAATTGTGCTCCTGGTTTTGCCTAGGTTGGGGATTCATCTACCTTTGCCTGCCCTTATCGGCATGATGGCG
>CAZCAS010000077.1:0-3560 GCA_964496725.1 uncultured Dehalococcoidales bacterium | reverse complement strand
GCTTGGGCAGTTATCACCTATCGACTGGCTGCCCGGGCCCTGGAGAAAGAGCCGATGGTTGGCTTACCCGCTATGGTTGGAAGCAAAGGTAAGGTGGTAAGCCCGTTAGACCCCAGGGGTCTCATCAAAATTGGGGGCGAGCTCTGGGAGGCTACATCTGTTGGTAAGCCGATAGATGTTGGCGAAGATGTCGTTGTGGTGGAGCAGAATGGGCTCAAGCTTGTTGTTTCTAGGGGCAAACCGACTGTTTAAGAGAAGCTGAATGGCACATACGGCATAGGCTTTCACATTTCAGAGCACAGGTTGACTTTGCCACTCTTATGAATGTAATATTTTGATTGGTATGTATAAAACTCATATAGATGCCGGTAGGAAAAGAGGAATTTTAATGAGCCTCGTAGGTGAAAGGAGGGATAATATATGTAAATCAATAATCGGTAAGCCCGGAAGGCAAAATGATTACCGGAGGTTTACAAGTGAAAAGGAAAAGATTGTGGGCACTGCTTAGTAGCATTGCCTTGATAGCGATTATATTCTCGGCCCTACCCTTAATGAGCGGGTGTACTCCAGGTGGAGGGGGGGCAAAGGTATATAAGATTGGTATCACTCAGATAGTTACCCATCCTGCCCTGGATGCTAATCGTCAGGGCTTTATCGACCAGCTGACGGAAGATGGTTTCATTGAAGGGCAAAACGTTACCTATGATTCCCGCAATGCTGAGGGTGATATGACAGTTGCCGCTTCCATTGCTCAGAAATTTGTTTCCGATAAGGTGGATTTAATCCTCGCTATCGCCACCCCGACTGCTCAGGCGTGTGTCAAGGCGGCTGAGGGCACTGATATACCCATAGTTTTCGGTTCTGTCACCGACCCCGTGGCGGCTGAATTGGTTGATAGCTGGGATGCGCCCGGTGGTAATGTGACTGGAATCAGTGATTGGGCTGATGTTGGCACTCAGGTACAGCTGGTAGTGGATATTGTCCCCAATGTTAGCAGACTAGGGACGATATACAATGCTGGTGAGGTAAACTCAGTGGTGCAGGTAGACGAGTTGAAGAAGGCTGCCCCAGGCCTGGGCATTACGAGCATTGTCGAGGCTTCAGTGGCTTCATCGGCTGATGTTATGACCGCGGCTCAATCGTTGGTGGGGAGGGTTGATGCTATATGGATTCCCACTGACAATACGGTGGTCTCAGCTTTTGAAGCGGCGGTAAAGGTTTGTGAAGATAACCAGATACCGCTTTTTGCTGCTGATACGGCTACGGTGGAGAGGGGCGCCATTGGTACCCCTGGCATTGATTACTATGTGTTGGGCAGGGAGTGCGGCAAGATAGCAATCCGTATCCTCCAGGGCGGAGACCCGGCCAGTATTCCAGTTGTGAAGTGCCCGATGACTGACCTGTATCTCAATCCTCAAGCAGCGGAGAGGATGGGGGTAACCATTCCTCAGTCAGTTATGGATAGGGCTACTCAGATAGTGACGGAATAAGCCTCACGCCCAGTTGATTACTGACAAACGAATAATTAAATTATCTAGCATTCACGCTCTAGACGGAGACGGTATTGGATGTCGTGGGGACTTTGTTGCCCGTAGCTTGGTATGAGGGACTAGTCTTTGGCTTAGTGGCCATAGGCGTATATTTGACCTTTCGGGTTCTTTCCTTCCCCGACCTCAGCGTAGATGGCACCTTTCCCTTAGGGGGTGCCATCTCTGCTGTACTCATTGTCGGTGGTGTCAATCCCTTTGTGGCTACCCTGGCTGCCTTTGGTGGAGGATTGAGCGCTGGGCTGGTCACAGGGCTGCTTAATACCAGGCTCAGGATAAGCGCTTTGCTCTCCGGCATTATCATGATGGTTGGGCTCTATTCGGTAAACCTGAGGATTATGGGTGGGGCTAATGTCCCCATGCTTCGCCAGGTGACCAGCTTTGACATGGTAGCCCAGATTTTGGGTGTGAAGGGTGGATTGTTTCTATCTATCGGCTTTGTCCTGATAGTGGTCTCCATTCTGGTTGCTGCGCTGAACTGGTTCTTGCGTACTGAGATAGGGCTGGCGCTGCGGGCGACCGGTGACAACGAGCAGATGGTACGGGGTCTGGGTGCTGATACTAGAAAGAATGTCCTGCTGGGTTGCGCTCTTTCCAATGGGCTTGTTGCCGTAGCCGGCTCCTTGGTGGCTCAAAATCAGGGTTTCTCTGATGTAGGGATGGGAATCGGCATGATTGTGATGGGGTTGGCTTCGGTGATAATTGGCGAGGGAGTGTTCCGCCCCAGGGGGATTACCTCCGTTTTGCTGGCTTCTTTGGGCGGCACCTTTCTCTACCGTCTATTTCTCAACATCGCCCTCAGATTGGGCTTGCCCCCGGGCGATTTAAAGTTGATTACTGCGGTTTTAGTGGTTATAGTCTTGGCAGTCCCGTATGTTCGGAAGAAGATACGTGGTGAGTGGGTACCTCCCGCGGTGAGATGGTGAAAGGGTGTTGAAGATGAGTAAAACTGAAGGCAACCGTATACTCGAGCTTAGAAATGTGAGCAAGGTATTTTCCCGGGGCACTATGGATGAGGTCATGGCTCTTGACGGTGTCAACCTCAATGTATATGACCAGGACTTTGTCACTGTTATCGGCAGTAATGGGGCGGGGAAATCTACTCTCCTCAACATCGTCGCTGGCGTCTTCCCCCCGGAACGAGGGGGCAAGGTTATCATTAATGGTGACGACGTTACCAACCTGGAGGAGCATCGGCGAGCTGCTTATGTGGGCAGGGTATGGCAGGAGCCAGAGGTGGGGACGGCACGCAAGCTCAGCATTGAGGAGAATCTGTCTTTAGCCCTGTTGCGGGGGCAGGTGAGGGGACTTAAAGCAGCCGTTAATAAGAAGCGGAGGCATCAGTTTCGTGAGGCACTGGCTCGGCTAGGGCTTGGTTTGGAGAATAGAATAAATACCCCGGTGGGTACTCTTTCCGGCGGACAGAGACAGGCTTTAGCCTTGGTCATGGCTACCATAAGTAGACCAGCCATTCTTCTTCTTGATGAGCATATAGCCACTCTGGACCCCAAGACGGCCCAGACGGTGCTTGAATTAACTGGCGTCATCGTGAAGCAGGAAAAGATGACCGCTATGATGGTTACTCATAATATGGAGATTGCTCTCCGTTATGGCAACAGGCTTATCATGATGCATAAGGGCAGGATTGTAGTGGATATGGGTGAGGCAGATAAGAAGTCGCTTACTGTTGCCGATTTGGTGAATGCTTTTGAGCAGGCCGCTGGCGAGCAATTTAAAGATGATTCTATCCTGCTCAGCCACGAGTGAGGTTTGAGGGGAGACTATGAAGAGGAAGGACTACTACGCCATCCTTGGTGTTGGTCGGGATGCCGATGACAAGGCTATTAAGAGGGCATACCGCAGACTGGCGATGAAATATCACCCTGACCGTAATCCGGGGAAAGAGCAGGAAGCCAACGACAAATTCAAGGAGATAAACGAGGCTTACGCCGTTCTCGGTGACCCGGAGAAGAGAAGCCAATACGACCGGTTTGGCACTGTGGGCGATGCTGG
>CAZCAS010000076.1:4136-6102 GCA_964496725.1 uncultured Dehalococcoidales bacterium | reverse complement strand
TTGCCGCAGGCGATGTCACCTCCCCTGGCGGGTTCTATGCTGGGGCTACGTGTGCCGGGATAAAGGTGAACGGTGGCCTTGACCTTGGCATTCTCTTTTCGGAGGTGCCATGTACGGCAGCGGCTTTATTTACCACTAATCGAATTAAGGCAGCCCCCCTGATTCTATCACAGCAGAGGCTGCAATCGGGGAGGGCAGTGGCGGTGGTGGTGAATAGTGGCTGTGCCAATGCCTTTACCGGCGAGCATGGTATCACTGATGCCGCTGAGATGGGGCAGATGGCAGCTGATAAGCTGGGGGTACCAGCGGAGGAGGTTCTGGTGGCGAGCACCGGGGTGATTGGACAGCGGTTGCCTGTGAGGCTGATAAAGGCGGGCGTGGAGCAGATTACCACCTCTAGCGATGGAGGCAGTGAGCTGGCGAAGGCGATTATGACTACCGACACCGTGCCCAAGAAGGCGGCGGTAGCCGTAAGTGCTGGCGAAACTGAGTTCGCTATTGGTGGGATAGCCAAGGGGTCGGGGATGATTCATCCCAACTTGGCTACATTGCTCTGTTTCCTCACCACCGATGCTGCTGTGGACATAGATTTTCTCAGGCGCTCGCTACGAAAGGCGGCGGATGCCTCCTTTAATATGGTTTCCGTCGATGGGGATACCAGTACTAATGATATGATACTTATAATGGCTAACGGACTGAAGGGCAATAAGCCCATTTCGTCGGGGAGCAAGGAGGCTGATGTCTTTCAGCAGGCCCTTGACCAGCTCTGTATCTATCTGGCTAAGGGTATTGCCCGTGATGGCGAAGGGGCAACCAGACTCATTGAGGTTACTGTCGGCGGGGCACCCAGTGTCGCTGAGGCAAGGTCGGCGGCACGGACAATAGTAAGTTCGCCTCTAGTGAAGGCGGCAATACATGGTTGCGACCCTAACTGGGGGCGGATTGTGGCAGCGGCGGGGCGGAGTGGGGTAGAGGTAGTGGAATCAAAAATCGACCTTTATATCGGTGATATCTGTGTGGTAAAGGGTGGCTCCTCCTTAGCCTTTTATAGGGATGAGATGGCAAAGATACTGGGCGGCGATGAGGTGCCGATAAACTTACAGCTTAATCTGGGCGCAGCTACAGCCACTGCCTGGGGCTGTGACCTGTCTGAGGAATATGTAACTATTAACAGCAAGTATATGACATGAGGGGTGAGAGTGAATAAGGTTATTGTAGTTAAGATTGGTGGTTCTACCTTAGGCAATCATGATACCACCATTGAAGACCTTGTCTATCTCCAGAAGCATGGTAAGTCTCTGGTGGTGGTCCATGGTGGTGCTAAGGTAAGCACTGGGTGGCTTTCTCGCTTGGGGATTGCCACCAGCTTTGTCGATGGCGAACGGGTGACTGATAGGGCGACGCTGGAGGTGGTTACTGCTGCTCTCGCCGGTTTAGTCAATAAAGAGATTGTCGCCGCCATTAACAACCTGGGAGGTCGGGCTGTGGGTATCAGCGGTGTGGATGGGGCTTTGATTCAGGCAAAAATCAAGAATAAGGAGATGGGTTATGTGGGCACAGTGGTCAAGGTGGACACTGCTCTGCTGAAGGTGCTTCTTGACTCAGGCTATATCCCGGTGGTAGCTCCAGTGAGCCTTTATTCGTTCGATAGACCGGATGATGCTCCACAACTGCTTAACATTAATGGCGACCCGGTGGCTGGTGAGCTTGCTGCTGCCCTCGCTGCTGAAAAGTTAATCTTTCTTACCGATGTTGTTGGCATCTGTAGCCAGGTAGGCAAGTTGCTCCATCGGTTGTCGCCTCGTGAAGCTGAGGCGTTAATGGCTTCGGGTGTGGTTTCAGGAGGAATGATACCTAAGGTTAAAGCCTGTCTGAGAGCCTTAACTACCACTGCAACCACGCATATCATAGATGGCAAACAGCCACATGCTTTGCTGAATGAGATTGAGAAAGGTGGTGGCGGCAC
>CAZCAS010000076.1:0-4036 GCA_964496725.1 uncultured Dehalococcoidales bacterium | reverse complement strand
TAACCCTGGTTAGAGGGCAGGGGGCGCGGGTGTGGGACGAGGACGGTCGGGAGTATCTGGACTTTGTTGGTGGCTGGGGGGTTGATAGCCTGGGACACTGCCATCCTGTGGTGACTGAGGCTGTGGCAGAGCAGGCGCGGACACTTGTTCAGGTGTCGAATCAGTTTTACACCGTCCCTCAAGTTCAGTTGGCACAGCTGCTGGTTGATAATAGCTGTTTGGATAAGGTCTTCTTTGGCAATAGCGGTGCTGAGGCAAATGAGGGGGCTGTTAAGCTAGCCCGACGGTACGGGAAGCGTTGTCTGAATGGGGCATATGAAATTATTACCACTACGGGTTCCTTTCATGGTCGTACGCTGGCTATGGTGGCTGCTACCGGCCAGGCTAAATTTCAGGAGCCATATCTTCCTCTGCCTCCCGGTTTTGTCAATGTGGATTATAATAATGTGGAGGCGATAAAATCGGCTACCACCAGTCAAACCTGTGCTGTGATGCTGGAGCCTCTGCAGGGGGAGGGGGGGGTCAACCTGCCTGACGACGATTATCTAACTGCGGTGAGGAAGTGGTGCGACCAGAAGGGCATTCTGCTTATTTTAGATGAAATTCAGACTGGCATGGGTCGGACGGGAACGCTCTTTGCCTATGAGCAGTATGGCGTTGAGCCTGATATAATGACATTGGCTAAGGGTCTGGCTAGTGGCATACCCATCGGTGCTATCCTGGCTAGGGATAAGGCTTCTGTCTTCACCCCCGGCGAGCACGGCTCGACCTTCGGGGGCAACCCCTTGGCCTGTGCCGCTGGTTATGCCACCCTGAAGTTTATTATTGACCATGATGTTGCCGGGAATGCCAGGAGAGTAGGAGAGTATCTCGTTTCCGGGTTGGAAAACTTAAAACGGAAATTCCAGTTTATTGCCAATGTGCGGGGGCGTGGATTATTGTTGGCCATGGAGTTCAGTGGTGATATTGCCCCCTCATTGGTAATGGCTTGTCTTGAAAAAGGGTTATTGGTTAACAGGCTAAAGCCCAATGCCCTGCGCTTTATGCCTCCCCTTATTATCGGCAACGAGGAGGTTGATGAAGCATTGGGCATTTTAGATGAAGCACTATCAAGTGTGGCTGATTGAATAAGGCTAGGGAGGTTTAGCTATGTCGGACAAAGTAGTGTTGGCTTATAGTGGTGGATTGGACACCTCGGTAGCCATAAGGTGGGTAAAAGAGAAATACGACCTCGACGTCATCGCCGTTAATATCAGTGTGGGCAGGGAGCGTGATTTCTCCGCTATACGCCGGAAAGCGCTTGATGTTGGCGCGGTAAAGGCGCTGGTAATAGATGCTAGAGATTCATTTGTCGACGAGTATGTTTTTCCCGCATTGCAGGCGGATGCCCTTTATGAGGGAGAGTATCCCTTGGCTACTGCCTTGGCTCGTCCGCTAATGACTAAGTTGCTGGTGGGTGTTGCCCGGCAGGAGGGGGCTTCGATAGTAGCTCATGGTTGCACCGGTAAGGGCAACGACCAGGTGAGATTTGAGGTGGGGGTTAATTCTCTGGCACCAGACCTTAAGATTATTGCCCCCGCCAGGGAATGGGGGATGACCCGCGAGCAAACTATTGGGTATGCTGAGCGTTATGGTATTCCCATCCCTATTACTGCTGCCAGCCCCTATTCTATTGATGAGAACCTGTGGGGCAGGGCTGTTGGGTGTGGGGTTCTTGAAGACCCCTGGATAGAGCCCCCGGAGGATGCTTTCACTTTGACCAAATCACCTGACCAGGCTCCTGATAAGCCAGGCTATGTGGAGATTGGCTTTGAAAAGGGTATCCCGGTCGCTATTGATGGGAAGGAGCTGGATGGTGTTAGCTTAATCCAGCAGCTGGATGAGCTAGCCGGTGGGCATGGAGTAGGCAGGATTGACCATATAGAGAACAGGCTGGTAGGGATAAAATCGAGAGAGGTTTATGAGGCGCCAGCAGCCATAGTGTTAGTTCGGGCGCATCAGGCATTGGAGGCACTGACCTTGTCCAAGGCCCAGCTGCGTTTTAAGGAGAAGGTGGCTCAGGAATATGCCGACCTCATCTATAACGGTCTGTGGTTTACTGCATTGCGTCAGGACTTGGCTGCCTATGTCCAGTCTTCGCAGCGCTTTGTTACTGGAGTGGTGCGGTTGAAATTGTTTAAGGGAAGCTCAATGGTGGTGGGGCGGAAGTCTCCGTTTTCGCTGTATAGTTATGGTCTGGCTACCTATGACAAGGGTGACGAATTTGACCAGGGTGCCGCTGCTGGCTTTATCCACATCTGGGGATTGTCGGCTAAAACCCAGACCCAGATGCAGCCCATAGGTGAGGCTGAGGATTAATTAGGACTATAAATATAAAGGGACGAGGGTGGTATGAGCCTTATTCGAGATCGCTTTGATAAGGACGCCGATTTATCGGCGGCAGATTATACTGCTTCTATTCCCTTTGACCAGAGGTTATACCGCCACGATATTGCAGGCAGTATCGCCCATGCCAGAATGCTGGCTAGGCAAGGAATAATCTCACAAAGAGAGGCGGAGGTTATTACCGGGGGGCTGGAGTCTATCAGGAAAGAGATAGAGCGGGGCGAGGTTCAGTTTAAGCCTGAGATGGAAGACATTCATATGAACATAGAGGCTAGGCTTATAGAGAAGGTGGGGGAGACAGGCCGGAAACTCCACACTGCTCGTTCCAGAAATGACCAGGTGGCGCTGGATTTGCGTCTGTTCGCCAAGGAGGCGATATCTGAGACCCTGCTCAGGCTGAGGAAATTCCAGCAGGCGCTCATTGGCCTGGCTGAAGCGAATAAGGGTGTAGTCATACCGGGATACACCCATTTACAGCCGGCGCAGCCGATATTGCTAGCTCATCACCTGTTAGCCTATTTCGAGATGCTCCAACGGGACGTCGATAGGTTCGACGACTGCTTGAGGCGCACCGATGTTATGCCGTTAGGCAGCGGTGCCTTGGCTGGCGTCTCCTATAATATCGACCGTGAGTTTCTGGCTAAGGAACTCGGCTTCAGTCGGATAAGCCAGAATAGCATTGACGCCGTCTCTGATAGGGATTTTGTCATCGAGTATGAGGCGGCGGCTAGCCTGTGTATGATGCACCTCTCCCGATTGGCTGAGGAGATTATCCTCTGGTCTTCAGCTGAGTTCAATTTTATTGAGCTTGATGAGGCTTACGCCACTGGCTCAAGCATTATGCCCCAGAAGAAGAACCCTGACATCGCCGAGCTGATTCGGGGTAAAACGGGACGGGTCTATGGCGGGCTTGTCGCTCTACTGACGACTATGAAAGCCCTCCCCTTATCCTACAATAGAGATATGCAGGAAGATAAGGAGGGTTTCTTTGATACCGTAGATACCCTCCTCTCCACCTTAGCGGTATTTACCGGAATGGTTAGGACCGTTCAGGTTAAGGCTGAGAATGTCCAGCAGGCGGTTAAGCAGGGCTATCTCCTGGCTACTGACTTGGCCGACTATTTGGTTAAGAAAGGGGAAGCCTTCCGTACCGCACACAGCATAGTGGCTCGACTGGTGAGTTACGCTGTAAAGAAGGGCAAACCGTTCGATGAGCTTAGCATCACCGAATATAAGAAGTTTTCCCCCTTGTTTGAAGACGATGTTTATTCCGTTACCATAGAGTCGTCTATTGCGGCTAGGGATGTCGTCGGCGGGACGGCTCCTAGTCAGGTAGAGCGGGCATTAGCCGCTGCCCAAAAAATAATCAGGGATGCCAAGCGTGGGAAGTAGTCATCGGGTCAAACTTGCCCCGTCCATCCTCTCGGCGGATTTCAGCCGGCTTGGCGAGCAGGTAGCTGAGGTCGCCGCCGCTGGTGCCGACTACATTCATGTTGATGTTATGGATGGAAGTTTTGTCCCTCAGATAACTATCGGTGCTCCAGTGGTGGCTGCGATTCGCCATTGGACTAACCTTCCCCTGGATGTCCACCTTATGGTTGAGACGCCTCAGCGTCAGATTGAGCAATTTGTTAACGCCGGGGCAGACATT
>CAZCAS010000075.1:0-6120 GCA_964496725.1 uncultured Dehalococcoidales bacterium | reverse complement strand
ATGTGAGCCGCACAGGACTCGAACCTGTAACCGGCTGATTAAGAGTCAGCTGCTCTGCCAGTTGAGCTAGCGGCCCACGCAACTACTAATTCTAGCAGAGGTTAAGCTATCACACAACTATTCAGGAGAGACTATTCCACCCTGGCCGCAACCTTAGCCAGATCCCAGCAGTACTCATAAACGTGCATGCCCTTGCTAACGGCGATAATCTCGCCGTCGCCAACCCCTATCTCCTCTCCCATATACTCCTTCAAAAGCTGAATAGCTGCCAGGTTGGAAGGGAAGCCAGCCCACAAGTCCCACGACCTGAAATAGACGACAAAATTGAGTTTACCATTAAGGATTCTGGTATCTATTGCCCTCAAGCAGGGAGGGTCGGTGAGGAAGATAGATTGGTTATCACCCACCGCCATGAAGGCCTGATTAGTATTATGACCATCTTCCTTATACATCCTGATTACTTCGGCTATCTGCGTCTCCAGATATTGCCCATAGGTATATTGCTCTCCCTCAGCCTTATGGGCAGTCATAAGATAGGGAAGATAGCTCTCTATATAATCCATAGTGGTGGGCGGGGGCACACCTTGGGGCACATCTGGAATCAAGGGTCTTATTCCGGGCTTCTTGATGCGGAGCACAATAAATTCAAGCTCCTTCCGACGCTCACCGACATAGCTTCCCCGCTCAATCTTATACTCCCGGCCTTTTGCCAAGAGCTCGCGCAGGCAGATAAACCACGCCTCAGAAAGGTCTCTAGCTTCAATTACTGAAATATTCATAGTCCTCCCTTCTTGAAAAGGGTAAAGAATCTGTCCTGATACTCATCAAATAAGCCCCAGCGCTCGAGCTCATCCTTGAGGTCGCGTGGTTCAAGGTCACCTCGGGAAACCTGCTTGAAGAGCTCCTCAATCCTTACCCTAGCATCAGCCGGAATACCACCAGCATCAATATCCAAAAGCCCTCTAGCCTCCAGCTGTGATAGATTATCTCGCATAGAACTCCTGGTCATCTCATAAATAAACTTCAGCAATGAGACATCCCAGAGTTCATCCTCGCCCTTGATAATAGAGGTCAGCGGGTCGGCATGCTTATCAATCTCAGCATTTAACTTATCCACCACGGAGAGTAAATCATCAGAGACAATAGTAAGCTCTTTAGGCTCATTTCTATAGCTGTAAAAGAGGCCAGGGGCATGAGAACCACGAGTTGTGATTAGCATCTCAAAGTACCTCTTAGCCTCCGAGCTAAATCCCTCAAGCCGAGATAGATAATAGGGGGTTACAATCCTCGGCTTTTCGGCAATTACCCTGCCCTCTCTAACAACAGTCTCAGCAACATCCTTTACCAAATCGGTGTAGGCAGGTTTGGTAACCAGATAGTAGTATATATTGGTGGTGCCAAAGGTAGCTAAGCTCCGCTTAGGTAGCCTCAGTATCTTAGTGTGCTTAACCGCCTCTTTAATCCTCTCCTCATCTATATCCATCAGCTTCCCCTCAACCTTCCCTTAATAAATAACCTCCGAGGCCAGTTCTGTCAACAAAGTCCCGCCCTATCTCAGAAAGGTTCACCGGCATAATTATCCTGACCTCACTATTTTTACAGTATATCTCCTCGCGTACCGGGTCAAAGGCGACATCTACCTTCTCCCCCTCAATCTCGGTGTAGAAATGCGGGCTAACAATGGGGAAATTGTGCCACCTCTTAGCCGGCACTATCGCTATACAACCAATGAAGTCAGCCCTTATCCCCAACCTCTCCGCCTCAGCCATTATCCGCAACGACTTATCGGCACAGTTGTTAAAAAAGTAGGAGTATGGCTCTTTATATACAGCGTCTATAAAAACCGCCAGTTCCGCATTCATTACCGGCGGCGCTTCTTCTGGAGAAGCAGACTCTCTTACCTCCCCGGGAACGCAGCCGGACATCAATGAGGCAGCTATTGTCAGAGCTGTTACTAAACCAAACGCAATGTTTAACCTTGACAGTCTCTTTCCTCTCACACGAGACCATGCCTTAACTTAAGATAAGGCTGACAACTCCTGTTTATATTCGTCCAAAAGCTTAAGGTATTGCGAGTCCAGCTGAGCCTGTACCCTGCGCCATTCTCCCTGGAACTGGGGCTGCCTTTCCACATCTAACTTCATGCCCACAAATCTGCCTAACTGCTGCTGAAGAGCCTGCCTCACCTTAGTTTCAAACTCAGCCTTTAGCGATTCATAAGCCTGATTTCTCTGTTGTGCGCCCTCCCCGGCATAATGGTCAAAGATGCGCCTAATCTTACTGTAAACATTCTCCACGCCTGCCTTGTCCTTCTTCACGACCTTCAAACCCTCCATCGCCCTTTTATCATTCTTTTTGGCGATATCGCTGTTCGGCAGGGTAATGTTACTAATCAGGATCTCAGCAGCCCCCTCAACAACATATTTCTTTACATTATCATCGTAGCCACCCAGCCCAGCCACCAGATTACCGCTCTCATTAATATGCTCGGCTGCCAGCTTTCTTCCCTCCGGGGCATATTTCCACCTCAGGCGTTCTTCATCAGTCGCTTTGCCCAGCCTCTCCACCTTCTCCATGGCTATCTCAAGAGCGCTCTTTATCTCACCCATCTCAGTCTCCACAGGTATCGCTAGCTAATATTATACTAAAAAAGGGTGGGGCGATAAACACTCTTTATAGTTTATGTGTGCTCAGGTACATGCTATAATTTATTCACCGTGAAGAAGGAGTTTGATATCTTAGACCACACCGCTGACGTTGGCATTATCGCCTATGGCGCCAGCCTTAACCAGGCGTTTGCCAATGCCGCCAGAGGGCTGTTCAGCATAATAACCGACCTCGATGATATAGAGGAAGCTCTGCAGCAGGATATAGAGGTAACAGCCCCCGACCAGGAGAGCCTGCTGGTAGCATGGCTGAACGAGCTCATTTACCGATTTGATGTGGATAATGTTCTCCTAAAGAGATTCGATATCGCCCACCTTGACAGCACACGGCTCCAAGCCAGAGCATACGGGGAGAAGGTGGATAGCTCCAGGCACAAGCTAAAGACAGGGGTCAAAGCAACCACCTACCACATGCTAAAGGTGGAGAAAACCAACGGCTATCAAGTTCAGGTATTATTCGATATCTAACGGAGGCAAAAATGCCAGCACCCTGGCAGGGAATATTAAACAAGATAGACGACTACCGCTGGGAAATCCCCCCGAGTTATAAAGAGGGGATGGCTGTGCCCGGCCTAATCTTCGCCAGCGAGTCGATGCTCAGACATATCTGGGAAGAGCGCGCCCTCGAGCAAGTGGCCAATGTAGCCTTCCTGCCGGGTATTGTCAGCTATTCACTGGCTATGCCCGATATTCACTGGGGCTACGGCTTCCCTATCGGAGGGGTAGCAGCCACCAGGATGGGGGATGGAGTGGTATCACCCGGCGGCGTCGGCTTCGACATTAATTGCGGCGTCAGGCTGCTGCGAACAAACCTCGCTAAAGAAGAGGTAGCACCAAAAATCGAACAGCTAATCGCCGCGCTTTATGTCAACATCCCTTCGGGGCTGGGTTCTGAAGGCAAGATAAGGGTCAGCGAGAAGGAGCTCAATGCAGTCCTGATAAAAGGAAGCCGATGGGCACTGGAAAAGGGTTACGGGGAAGCCGAGGATATCGTAGTTACCGAGGAGTCAGGCTGCATCAAGGGGGCTAACCCGGATAAGGTAAGCCCCAAGGCTAAAAAGCGAGGCATCCCCCAGTTGGGCACCCTGGGCTCTGGCAACCATTTCTTAGAGATAGAGGTGGTGAATGAAATCTACGACCGAGCTACAGCCGCAGCCATGGGCATCAATGATATCGGTCAGGTGCTCATCCTGATTCACACCGGCTCCCGAGGCCTTGGGCACGAGGTCTGTAGCGACTATATAAGGGTACTGAACCAGGCAGTAACAAGATACGGCATCAGCCTGCCCGACCGCCAGCTTGCCTGCGCGCCGGTAAACTCCCCGGAGGGACAGGATTACCTACAGGCTATGGCCTGTGCCGCCAACTACGCCTGGACTAACCGACAATGCATCGCCCACTGGACAAGAGAATCGCTGATAAAGGTCCTGGGTAAGAGCCCGAGGGAAATAGGGCTGGAACAGATATATGACATATGCCATAACATCGCCAAGATAGAGGAGCATACCACCAATGGCAAGAGGCAAACCCTCTGCGTCCATCGCAAGGGGGCAACCAGAGCCTTCCCCGCCGGGCATCCTGATGTTCCTGATATCTACCGAGGTATAGGCCAGCCAGTCCTTATTCCCGGGGATATGGGACGTTGTTCCTACATAGCAGTAGGCACAGAAACAGCGATGAAAGAGACATTCGGCTCTACCTGCCATGGTGCCGGCAGGGTACAGAGTCGTGCTGCCGCTAAGCGCAGCGTAAGGGGAGCTGATGTGGTCAAGGCACTGGCAGCTAAGGGAATCGTGGTTAAGGCGGGGAGTATGGGTTCACTGGCTGAGGAAGCTTCTGAAGCCTACAAGGATGTAACCGAGGTGGTTGAGGTAGCCCATAAGGCAGGCATCTCCCGCAAGATAGTCAAGGCGATACCCTTAGGGGTAATTAAAGGATAGGAAAAATGTATTTCAAAAATGTTATTGACGCCATTGGGCGTACCCCACTAGTAGAAATAGGTCGGATGAGCCCGAGCAAAAAGGTGAAAATCCTGGCCAAGCTGGAGGGGCAGAACCTGGGAGGAAGTGCCAGCATCAAAGACCGCATAGCAAAATATATGCTGGAAAAGGCGGAACAGAGCGGAGAACTAACCAGGGAGAGGACTATCATTGAAGCCACCAGCGGTAACACGGGGATAGCCCTAGCCTGCTTAGGATATCAGAAAGGGTATAAGGTCACCATTGTTATGCCCGACAGTATGAGCCAGGAGAGGCAGCAACTGCTCAGAATCTTTGCTGCCGAGCTAATTCTTACCAATGGTGCCGACGGGATGAAAGGCGCCGTCGATACCGCCAAGAAACTGGCGTCTCAAGATGGTAGATACTATATGCCCGACCAGTTCACTAATCCAGCCAATCCACTGGCTCACTATGAGACCACCGGTGCTGAAATAATAGCGGATTTCCCCTATGACCGGGTTGATGTCCTCATTGCGGGCATCGGCACCGCCGGAACCATTGTTGGAGTCAGCCGCCGACTAGGAGAGCAATATCCCAATGTCAGGGTAATCGGGGTCGAGCCACCCCCCAGAGACAGCATCCAGGGCTTAAAGCGCCTTGACGAACTTGAAGAGCCTCCTCCCTTTCTGGATTTAAGCCTCATTACGGAAAGGACCGTTGTCGGCAGCAAGCAGGCAGCCAAAGCCACCAAGCAGCTACTGGATAAGGAGGGAATTTTCGCCGGGTTATCCTCAGGAGCCGTGGTTTACCAGGCTATCAAGGTCGCCAGGGAGATGGACGAAGGCAATATAGTGGCGATATTGCCTGACGGGGGGTGGAAATATCTCAGTCTGGACTTCTGGAACAAAGCCAAGTAGATATGAGCACAGGCAGGCAAACCATTCATCTGCCCTCACCAAGCGAAAAGGGTGAGGTATCGCTGGAAGAAGCTATCGCCAGAAGAAAGTCAATAAGAGAATTCTCCCCAGAGCCTGTCTCTCAATCACAGCTAGCCCAGATACTGTGGGCGGCGCAGGGTATTAACGATACACGATGGCAACACCGCACTGTCCCCAGCGCCGGGGCTACCTACCCGCTGAAATCCTTGTTGCTTGTGGTGAGAACAGCATCGAAGGAGTAGACGACGGCACATATCACTATAATACAGCTAACCACTCTCTCACTCTGCACCGTGAAGGGGATGTGCGAGCGGACCTGGCCAGAGCAGCATTAAACCAGGAATTTATCCGTGAAGCCCCCCTGGATATAGTTATCTGCGCTCTATACCAGCGCACCACCCTCACCTACGGCAGCCGAGGGGAAAGATACATCCACATAGAGGTAGGACACGCCGGGCAAAATATTTACCTCCAAGCTGCCGCCCTTGGACTGGCTACGGTAGCCATCGGTGCCTTTAACGATGAACAGGTGAGAGAGGTACTGCAATTGGGCAGGGAATATAAGCCCCTGTATAT
>CAZCAS010000074.1:5362-6288 GCA_964496725.1 uncultured Dehalococcoidales bacterium | reverse complement strand
CCGCAATATAAGGATGTCTCCAGCATGACGCTACTGGAGAGGGTAAGGGATAAGCTGGCGGAGAATGGTTGGATGGTGGATAATATTGATGCTACTATTGTGGCGGAGGAGCCCAGGCTGGGGGATTGCATTGTCGGTATGAGGAAACAGCTCAGCCGGGCGCTGGGCGTTGCCCCTGAGCAGGTTAGCGTCAAGGCTAGCACGTCGGAGAAGCTGGGGTTTGTTGGGCGGGGGGAGGGGATAGCCGCTCATGCTGTGGCGTTAATAAGAAATATACGGTGAGATTCGACCATGTTTGGCTATGTGTTAAACCCGATAATTGTAGTTTGCCCTCCCAGGATAATGAACTGCATTTGTCCTTCGCCCCGTTCATCGGGGCAACTAGGCAACAGGGCTTAGTTTGGCGAGGAGGTGTGTTCTATGTCACTTATTGCTAGCATTAAAAGAGATATTCAGGCAGCCCGTGAGCGTGACCCGGCGGCGGTCAGCACCTTGCAGGTATTGCTGGCTTACCCCGGATTTCATGCCCGCCAGTTTCACCGCGTGGCTCACACTTTATTCCGGTGGGGTGTTCCCCTGCTACCCCGGCTGGTATCCCATTTCAGCCGATTTGTTACCGGGATAGAGATTCACCCCGGAGCCAAGATTGGCGAAGGCTGCTTTATTGACCATGGTATGGGACTGGTTATCGGCGAGACCTCGGAGATTGGTGACAATGTTACCCTGCACCAGGGGGTGACTCTGGGCGGCACCAGCCAGCAGCGAACAAAGCGCCATCCTACCCTGGGCAACAATGTCGTCGTTGGGGTGGGGGCGCAGATTATCGGCAGTATCACCATCGGTGATAACTCCAAGGTCGGTGCCGGGTCGGTGGTGGTAAAGTCGGTGCCGGCTAATGCTACCGTGGTGGGGGTGCCAGGACGAGA
>CAZCAS010000074.1:0-5352 GCA_964496725.1 uncultured Dehalococcoidales bacterium | reverse complement strand
CGGAACCCCGATACCGATACTGTGGAAAAATTGCCCGACCCGGTAGGGGAGAAGCTGGCATCGCTGGATAGACGGCTCAGAGAGCTGGAGAAGCATTTTGGATATAAAGATAGATACGGAGGGAAAGGACGCGGATATTGAAGGTATATAACACCCTTTCCGGCAAGAAGGAGGAGTTCCTCCCCTATGGCGATGAGGTTAAGATGTATGTCTGCGGGGTTACCCCCTACGACCAGTCTCATATCGGCCACGCCATGAGCTATATCATTTTTGATGTCATCAAGCGTTACCTCCAGTTTCGTGGCTACAGGGTGAAGTATGTCCAGAATGTTACCGACATCGACGATAAGATTATCGACCGAGCCAACAAGCTCGGCATTCCCGCCAGCGAGCTGGCAGGTAAATTCGCCGAGAGCCATTTTGAGGATATGGATGCCCTCAATATTGCCAGAGCTGATGTCTATCCCCGGGCTACTGAGGAGATACCCAAGATAATTGAGGTGATACAGGGCTTGATAGATAAAGGGCATGCCTATCCGGCAGAGGGAAGCGTATATTTCAGGGTGGGCAGTGTCGCCGATTACGGCAAGCTGGCCCATCGCAGCCTGGAATCTATGGTGTCCGAGGCGAAAGTTGGGGTGGGGGAGGAGAAGGAGCACCCTATGGATTTTGCCCTGTGGAAGGCGGCCAAGCCGGGTGAGCCATCATGGGAGAGCCCCTGGGGGAAGGGCAGGCCGGGCTGGCATATTGAGTGCAGTGCTATGTCCCTGAAGTATCTGGGTGACATGATTGACATCCACGGCGGGGGGCAGGATTTGATTTTCCCCCACCATGAAAATGAGATTGCGCAGTCGGAGGGCTTTACCGGGGCTAAACCCTTCGTTAAATACTGGCTTCATAACGGGCTGCTGCAGTTTGGCGCCGATAAGATGAGTAAATCTATAGGCAACCTGATAACGATACGGGAGGCGTTGGAGAAGTATAGCGCTGATGCTGTTCGTATCTTTGTCCTCGGCTCTCATTATCGCAGCCCCCTTACCTATTCTGAGCTGGTGCTGGAGGCAGCGGAGGGGGGAGCCGATAGGCTGAGGCAGGCGGTTCGGAGCGAGAGTGGTGGGGAAAAGACTTCCGGTATGGATATTGAATCCTACCACCAGAGGTTCATCCAGGCTATGGATGATGATTTCAATACCCCTCAGGCTATGGCCGCCGTGTTTGATTTAGCCAGAGATGTCAACCGAGCCAGCGACGAGGATTATAATGTCGCTGCTGCGCAACAGGCGCTGAAAGAGTTAAGCGGTGTATTAGGTCTCACCCTTAAAGAAATGGAAAAGCCTCCAATTGATATTGAGGTGTTGCAGCAGCTACTGCTTTCAATCAATAAATGGCGTTTGGAAGCCGATTTGAAAGAAATACCCGTTGCCGAGCTGCCTGATGATGTTGAGGCTTTAATGGAGCTTATAACTTCAACAAGAGGCGGTCTTCGGGATAAGGAGCTATGGCAGTATGCCGATAAAATTCGTGATAGACTAGTGGAGCTTGACATAGCCTTGGAGGATACCGCCAAGGGGACGGTGTGGCGACGTAGGAGAAATTAACGAGTTAAAGTCATGGATAATGTAGATAGTGACTACATTGGTACTGCCATCAATGAGTTGATTAATCTTGTGGGGATAAAAGAAGGGGTTCATATAGAGTTCTTATTAAAACCTCTCTATGCTGGAAACGTAAAGGGTTGTATAGAAAACATAGCAAGCTACTTGGGCTTACCTGTCGCGATTAATCTTTTGTTTAGCGACAAATTTGAGAGTAGTGCTTTAGCCACTACGGATCGCAATGGTCGGGGCGTAGGAGGGGTTACTGCTCAAGTCTCTATTCCAAGCTATCTTCCCCTGTATGGTACGCCGGAGTTAAAGGGATTTCCTATAACTGTAAAGGTTAGCCATAACTGCAAAAATTATCCCCTCACATTTCTGGCTGCTATGGCGCATGAACTTTCACATATTGTTTTGCATTCCTTATGGTGTAAAGAGAAGGATAACGAATTTTATACTGAGCTTACAGTTATGCTTTTGGGCTTTTCAGAAGTCATGAAAAAAGGTCGCAAGATAGAGGAAACTAGACAAAATGGTATCTACGAGAAAACAGCCACAGCGACCTATGGATACTTCTCAGATATACAGTTTTATTCTGCTTATAATAAAATAGGTGAAATCTGGGAAGAGACTAACAGTTTAGAGAAAAAAGTTCTTGAAAAACTAGCTACTCATGGGAGGCAAATCTCTTCTTATAAAAAAGAAGCCTTTCTATTTAATAAGTTTCTTGAGCATCTTGATAAAAACCGGAATAAAAGAATTAGAAAGGAAGACGGGTCTAAAATCGTTCTATTTCACCGGCTTGATTATACCGACAAATTCACGGCAGTAATAAGAAGGAATGAAGCAAAATTGAAAGAGATCTATGATTTTTTACTACGGACGACTCTTCTTTCTTTCGACTCTTTTGACTCTCTCATTCGACTCTATCCTCGGCATTATACCCCGCAAATATTGAGTTCATTACGGAAATTTGATGAGGAAATAGACACTCTGGTTGCAAATTTAGACGAAAGTTTGAACTTATTGAAAACTGACATAAGGATTTTAGGGAAATACGTGGGTTTTCTACAAAAACGTAAGATTAAAAAAGAGTACTCCAAGAGCATTCAGGGTAGTAACCGATGAGGAACGATTTAGGCATTATCATACTGGGCACGGCTATACTGGGCTTGATGGGCTGGGGGCTGAGAAGTTTTTTCGCCGACGCCGATATCCACCTGGGTATCAGGGTGGCAGTCGGTGCTGTCGGGGGAGGGGTGCTGTTCCTTGTGGTGAAACTGGCGAGAGCCAGACGAACCAGGGCTAAATCGGGCAAATCTAAGGAGGGGGAAGAAGAATGATTATTACCACAGCAGAGCAGGTAGAGGGCAAAAGGATTGTCAAGACTATAGGTTTGGTTAAGGGCAACACCATCAGGGCGAGGCACCTGGGGAGGGATATTCAGGCCGGGCTGAAGAGTTTAGTCGGCGGCGAGATAGGTACCTACACCAAGATGATGACCGATGCCAGGGAGGAAGCTATTCAGAGGATGGTGGAGGATGCGGAGAAGAAGGGGGCTAATGCCATTATCGGTATGAGGTTCTCAACCTCAATGATAATGCGGTCAGCTTCTGAGGTGTTAGCCTACGGCACCGCTGTGGTGCTGGAGTAGCCAGGAATCTCCCTGATAGATGGAGGGTGGGGTTGGCCAATAGTGTTATCGCAGAGCAATTGAAACGACTGCCTACTGGTCCCGGCGTCTATCTTCTGAAAGACGCTGCGGGGAATATTCTGTATGTGGGTAAGGCGGCTAGCCTTCGTCATCGGGTGAGGTCGTATTTCGGTGGGGGACAGAAGCTTACGCCGAAATTGCAGCGGCTGGCAGCCCGAGTCAGTGAGCTGGATTTCTTTATTACCGGTTCGGAGCAGGAGGCTCTTATCCTTGAGTGCAACCTGATAAAGAGACACCGTCCCCGGTACAATGTCCGCCTCAAGGACGATAAAACCTTCCCTTATCTCAAGATAGACCTTGATGATGACTGGCCTGGAGTGCACATCACCAGATGCCTGGAGGAGAACGGGGGGCGTTACTTCGGCCCGTTTGCCAGCGCCAAGTCGGTGCGCCAGACGCTAAAGGTGATAAAAGGGATATTTCCCTTTCGCTCCTGTGCCAGGAATATCACCGGCAACGACCCCCGCCCTTGCCTCGATTATTATATCAACCGTTGTGCCGGTCCCTGCATCGGTGTCGTGGGCAAGGAGGAATACGCCGAGGTCATAAAGCAGGTAATCCTCTTCCTGGAAGGGAAGCAGGAGGTAATCGTTCAACAGCTTGAGAACAAGATGAATCAGACCGCCGAGGCTCTGGATTTTGAGCGGGCTGCCTTAATCAGAGACCAAATCCAGGCGATAAACAGAGTTATCGAGGGGCAGAGGATTGCCGCTACGGTAAAAGGTGAGCAGGATGTCATTGCCTTCGCCGGTGATAAAGACCAGGCATATGTTCAGGTCTTCTTTATTCGTGGCGGGAAGCTGATTGGCAGGGAGAGCTTTGTTTTGAGGGGGACTCGTTCCGAGGAGCCGCATCAGATTATGGCCAGCTTTATCAAGCAGTTTTACAGCTCCAGCCCTTATATGCCCCCGTTATTGCTGCTTCAGTATCCGGTGGAGGATGCCGTTGTTATCGAAAACTGGCTTCAGGGCAAAAAGGGAGGTAAGGTGCGTATTCAGGTGCCTCGTCGGGGCAAGAAGAAACAACTGGTTGATATTGTTGCCGAGAATGCTCGGCAGGGCTTAGAACAGCTCAAAATTAAGCAGCTGGCTGCTCCGACAACGCTGACGGCGGCACTGGCCGAAGTTAAGCGGGAGCTTCAGCTACCCCGCCTTCCCTCTCGTATGGAGGGCTATGATATCTCCAACATACGGGGGGTAGCAGCGGTAGGCAGCATGGTCGTCTTTGACAGGGGAAGGCCAAAGCCTGCCCACTATCGGCGCTTCAGGATAAGGACGGTGTCGGGGGCTGATGATTATGCCATGCTCCGCGAGGTGCTCAAGCGGCGATTCAGGCGGAGCAGCGATGCCTCGGCGGAGAGCTGGGCAATCCTGCCCGACCTTATCCTGGTTGATGGCGGAAGGGGACAGCTCAATGCTGCCCTGTCAGCGATGCGTGAATCCGGGGTGAACTCTGTGCCTGTCGCCAGTCTGGCCAAGGAAAATGAGGAGATTTTCATTCCTCAGAAGGCGGAGCCCGTTATTCTGCCCCGCAGTTCACCCGGTCTTCAATTGCTACAACGCCTCAGGGATGAGGCACACCGCTTCGCTCTGGGCTATCATAAGAAGGTACATAAAAGGGAAACCTTTGCCTCAGCTCTCGATGTTGTCCCCGGCATCGGGCCAGGGCGTAAACGCGCCCTGCTGAAGCAGTTTGGCTCGGCCCAGGGCATCAGGGAGGCTTCTGAAGGGGAGATAGCTGCCACTAAGGGGATGACTAAAGGTTTGGCTAAGAAAGTAAAGGAGTATCTGAGATAGGCTATGCCAGCTAATCTACCACCACAATACTTTGATGCGGAAAAGAGATACCGCGTGGCGAAAGACCCCGCCGAGAAGATAGTAGCTCTGGAAGAGATGCTGGCAATTATGCCCAAGCACAAGGGAACCGACCATCTCAAGGCTGACCTGCGGAGGAAGATTGCCAGGCTGACCCAGATGGCGGAGAAAAAGGCGGCTACCCAGCGGGCATCAATGCTTATCGATAAGGAGGGCGCAGCCCAGGTGG
>CAZCAS010000073.1:0-6353 GCA_964496725.1 uncultured Dehalococcoidales bacterium | reverse complement strand
TACCACGTCTGCTTGGCATAATAGAGAAGGGGCGCCTCACAGCGCCAGCAGAAGGGATAGGTATGATGAATCTTTTCACTGCGGAAGAGAAGCCCCCTCGACTCAAGGTCTTCTAAAATAAGAGGGTCGGCGTCCTTGACGAATTTGCCAGAGAAGGGATAGGTACCCGTCATTACCCCCTGTAAATCTACTGGATGGACAAAATCAAGGCAATAATCGGGATGCATTCCAATTTCAAAATCAACCACGCCATAGGCAGGGGCAACATGCACTATACCAGTGCCGTCTTCCATAGACACAAAATCGGCAGCGACTACTTTATAGGTTAACTTTTTTCTTGGTTTTTGCAATATTAACCGCGGCGCTCCTGATACTCCAGCTTCGTTAATAAACTCTAAACGCCAACGCTCTACCGCGAAATCATGGGGATTAAATAACGGCTTATAATTTACTCCATTTATCGTGGCTAAATCACTCCCCTTCAACCTCAGTAGCACCTCGCAATCATCAAGCCCTACATGATTCAGGCGAGCAGAAGCCAGAATAAGGTACTCATCGCCAGCATCTACAACGGCATACTCAGCATCAGCATCCACAGCTAAGGCTGTATTTCCCGGCAGAGTCCACGGCGTTGTTGTCCAAGCGAGTAGGTAAGTTGGTTTATGCTTATCTAGAAGAAATTCATTGAGCTTCGCTTGTCCCTTGGTTTCTAGTGCTATTGAAGGAACAACTTGAAACTTCACATAGACCGAGGGGTCTTCAACGTCATCCTGATAGCCCAGGGCAACCTCGTGGGAACTCAGAGAGGTGCCGCAGCGGGGGCAGTGGGGAGTTACCCGGTAGCCCTGATATATTAAGCCCTTATCCCACATCTGCTTTATCGCCCACCACACGGTCTCAATATATCTATTGTCCATGGTTACATAGGCATTTTTCAGGTCAACCCAGAAGCCGATGCGCTCGGTCATCGCCTCCCACTCTTTGAGGTAACCGCAGACACTCTCCCGACAGCGGGCATTAAACCTGTCAATGCCGAAGTCTTCAATCTCCTTCTTACTGGAAAGACCCAGCTCCCTCTCCACCTCCAACTCCACAGGCAACCCATGTGTATCCCAGCCGGCAATACGCGGGACATAATCGCCTTTCATCACCCTGTAGCGGGGGATAACATCCTTGAAGACACGAGCCAGCACGTGATGAATGCCCGGGCGACCATTAGCTGTAGGAGGTCCCTCATAGAAGACAAACTGGGAACTGCCCTGATGAGCTTTTACACTCCGTTCAAAGACATTATGTTTCCTCCACAGACCGAGCACGCCTTCCTCAACCTGGGGGAAACTCACCTTGCTGCCTACTGGACGGAACATATCAAAAACAACTCAATCTAGAGTTTCGCTATCATTTCAGTCGGATAACTACTCTACGAGACTCACCCTCACCTATGCTCTCGGTGGTAACATCAGGATGGTCAACCAAAGCAAGATGGATAATACGCCTCTCATAAGCCAACATCGGCTCTAATGTAAATGGGATCCTTCTCGTCTTCACCTGCTCCGCCAGGCGCCAAGCTAGAGCTTGCAGTCTTTCATAACGACGCTGCTTATACCCCTCAACATCAACAGTTATCGGCAACCAGGCTTGCGTTTGATGACCGACAATAAGCCTGACGATATATTGGAGAGAAGCAAGGGTCTGCCCCCGTCTCCCAATCAAGATGCCGAGGTCGTCACCCTGAATCTCAAGGGTAACAGGAACAGTCTCCTCATCCTCAGTCACCGGCCCAGCCTCAGCCACAACTGAGGCAACCACTTCCAGCCGAGATAGCAGCCCTTCCAGGACACCCCGGGCTACCTCAGCTATATCACTATCTTTCTTAGCTCTAGACATTGCTCTAAACCTGGTCTATCTCTCGACCACCAGCCAGTATGCCACGCCTATTTTCTCTTATGACGGTGACTTTTACCCCTCCGCTGGTGCTTAACCCTGCTAATGTCTGTGGAATAGCCTCCCCTACCGAATTTAGACTCCTCTCCGGTAGAATCTGAGTCAACAATATCAGCCTCCATAGCCGTTATCTGAGTAGACGACTGCTCTACCTGAGCAATGCGCTCCTTCAGAGTCCCACCCCTACCAGCTGCTGCCCCAGCTCCTGACCTAACCAGGCTACCCCAGCCACCAATAATCAAGTATTGCATGACAATGCTGATAACATTCGATATCGCCCAATAGAGAGCCAAACCGCTGGGGAAGCTCATGGCCAAAAAGCCGAACATTAGCGGCATCATCCACAGCATCATCTCCCCCTGAGCACGCTGCTGGGGGTCGGCAGTGGTTGGCGTCACCATCTTCTGCTGTATCCACATGGTCGCCCCGACGATGATAGCTATGGGCACATCAGATCTAGCCAGGTCAAACCAGAGGAAATGGCTGTACAAGGGCAATACAGAATACACCGATGGCCAAGACCAAAGATGCCGTGACAGAACCAATAAGTCCTCAGGAGTTATCACCAGAACCCTTATAATTGACTGGTAAAGGGCTATCCAGATTGGCATCTGGACCAGCATAGGTACGGCGCAACCAGACGGGCTTATACCGTATTCCTTATACAGCCTCATCTGCTCCTGAGCCAGCTTCTGCTTATCCTTGGCATACTTCTTCTGAAGCTCGGCAATCTTCGGCTGAAGCTCTTGCATGGACCTGGTAGCATGCAGCTGCTTTGCGGTAAGGGGATACATAGCGGCTCGGATAATGACAGTCAAAACAATGACAGCTAGCCCAAAGCTACCGCCTAAATAGGAGGACAGCGCGATGAGAGAGTTTATCATCAGCGCCACAGGACCCGCGCTCCACAGTTCGCCAAAACCCAATGTAATCTACCTCACTCCATACTTAAAGAAACGGCGTTCCAAACTTCCAGCCTCGTGTCTGCCTCCACGGCATAAAGAGTATCCTGCTTCGGGGTCTGGGCATGGATATAAATGACCCCTCCGCCGACACAAAGGGGAGCATATATCTCCTGTCCATTATCCCCCACGCTAAATAGCAAATTGGCCTGATTATTAGTGGTGTCCAGAGAGTACACATTGCCCTCCTGGGAAGCAATAATGACCTTGTCCTCAACTACCACCGGCCCCGAGCTAATCGGACTTCCCAGGTCAACAGCTTCTCCGACCTCCTGACCGCTTTGCGCATCCAGGATATAAACCTTGCCATCAAGGCAGGGGGCATAGATAACATCGTTATAAACTACAGGTTTAGCCCAGAACCAGTGCGTGACTTCAAGCTCAGAACGCCATCTCAGGCTACCATCAGCAGCGTCCAGGGCGTAAAGATGCCCGTCAAAGGCACCAACATAAACGGTGTTATTATAGACCAGAGGTGCGGAAATAATAGCTCCACCAGCTTCAAACTGCCATCTTTCGCTGCCATCGGCAGTATTCAGGGCGTAAAGCCTTTTATCCAAGGAGCCAACGTATAGTATCCCATTATCAATAGTTGGCGTAGACCAAATTCTATCCCCGGTCTGAAACGGCCCTTGCACCTGATCGCCAGTAGCTGCATCCAGGGTATAGATCTTCCCATCAGAGCAGCCAAAGTAGACCTTGCCCTGGGATACCACCACCCCACCAACTATAGGCTCAAGATTGCTCTCGCGGGGATATACCCACCGCACCGCGCCTGAGCCAGCATTGATGGCATAGACTTTACCATTATAGCCACCGACATAAACCAGCTCTCCTTCTACCACCGGAGTGCCATAAACGACTGACTTTGATTTCGATTCGCCCCCCCCCAGAACACTATCAGGCCATAGCCGACTACCGTCCGAAGTATTCAAGGCAACAATCTTACCCTCAATAGAAGCGACAAACAGTGTGCCATCAACTACTGTTGCCCCCGACCATCCTTTTGGTTGCTGTCTACCATAGCACCCTGAAACGCCTACCCCGAATAAGATAAGGATAGCCAGCAGAAGCGATATTTTACCCCACAGCCTTTTATTATGCTTCATCCGCACTTACTCCCCCTAAAATGCCATTTATCAGGCACCGGGTCATAGCCACCCGGATAGCGAGGCCGGCAACGAGCCAGCCGCTTCATTCCCAACCACACCCCCTTGAAAAAACCAAACCTTTCCACAGCCTCATAAGTATACTGGGAACAGGTGGGAAAATAACGACAGGTTGACGGCCTAACTTGCGAGATGGTCAACTGATAAATCTTTATTAATTTTAAAGCTAACTTCTTCATACTATCCAGCTGATTAGACCCAGCCCTCCGCCAGCACCAACCCCAAACCCCCCAGGTTTGTTTCCCGCGGCTTTCAGTAAAGCCGCGTGCGATAACAACTTCATAACCGATTCTTCAAGCTTGGCATAGCTGGCAGTCGCCGCTACAGGGCGAACAATAAATACAATATCCCACCCCACCTCAAGTGATGCTTGCCGTAAGATTTCACGGAGCAAACGCTTTACCCTATTCCTGGCAACCGCATTACCTACCCGCCGAGTAACCGAGAAGCCATACCTGGATAGAGTAAGGCCGTTAGGCAAAGCTTTCATTACCACCAAGCTACCCCCCCACGACCTACCCTCGCGATAAACCAGCGTATATTGTCGCCGCTTCGTAAGATGCTGTGTCCCTCGCATAACCTCTAACCAATTTACCAGTAAAGACGCTACTTAATCAAGGAAAAAGGAAAGAGGGAACTGATAAATACTCGGGTAAAGGGATTGCTTATTACCTCATACCACAACTAATCTTTTACGACCCTTGAGCCGCCTCGCTTTTAAAACAGCTCGGCCACCCCGTGTGCTCATTCGCGCCAGAAAGCCATGCTCACGTTTCCTTGGAATCTTCTTTGGTTGATAAGTCCGTTTAGGCACTTTTAATCCCGCAACAACTCTGAAATATTGGAAACGCTGGACACGCTACCCGCGTGTGCCAACGCCCCCAGTCTTATAGATATGAGCCGGCACATATGGCAGCAAAGCTAAGTGCCGAGCTCTCTTTATAGCCGTCGCCAAAACCCGTTGATGCTTAGCACAAACACCAGTTCTGCGACGCGGTTCCATCTTCCCTCTATCAGATACATAGCGGCGTAATTTCGCCGGGTCTTTATAATCCAGAGCCTCGGCCGCATCCTTATCAGCACAGAAGGGGCAAACTTTACGCCTGGGTACCATAGGCTGCCCCCTCTCCAGCTCCACTATTCAACCGATGCGCTTGTCTTCGAGGAATAACCACTCTCATCATAACTTCCCTACTAGATGTTTCACTCTTCCCCTAAAAATGGAACCTCGTCCGGCTCCAGTTCGGCGGCTCCACCTTCTTCAGCAGCTTCAGCCCTCTCCTCAGGAAGAGGGGCTGCCGCCTGTTTATCGAGGAACGTCACCTTGTTAGCTATTATCTCATTTTGAAAATGCTTTTGCCCATCCTGCCCATCCCAACTGCGCGTACGCAACCTACCCTCAGCATACACCAGACGCCCCTTGGTCAGGAACTGGTTACATTGCTCAGCCAGCCTGTTCCAAGTGACCACAGTAAACCACTGCGTCTCCTCCTTACGCTCACCCTGGGCGGTAGTATACCGCCAATTAGTAGCAACGCGAAACGAAGTGACCGGATTACCATTCGGGGTAAAGCGCATCTCTGGTTCGCTGCCAAGATTACCGATAATTATTATTTTATTCACACTCGCCATTGTCTCAAAACTCCTTCTCAATATCTCAGTGAGATGCTTATTTCCCTAATTAACTTTTATCAACAAATGACGTAGTATTTCCTCGGAGATGTGTAACTTCGCCTCGAGCTCTTTGCTCAGTGTGGGAACCAAACTAAACTGAGCTAACACATAATTGCCTTCCATAAAATGTTTTATGGGATAAGCCAACTTCCTTCTTCCCCATCGGTCCACGCCGGAGACCACACCACCCTTACCGGTGATAAACTGGCCGATATTATCTATCACGGTGTCTAATTTCTCGCCCTCAACCTCCGGGCTAATAATTACCACCAGCTCGTAGTTGCGCGACTCCACCTCCTCCACCCTTGACTCTCGCTTAGTTGCTTTTCTAGGTACCATCTGCTTCCAAAAATTTTTGATTTATTATATCAACATACTACAAGAAACACAAACAATATAATATATCACATATCCTGCCAAGATAATAGCCGCCCATTAAAGCCAGAGGAAAACGAGACTAAACGATACTCCGATAATCGGTTTGACACAACGCACCACTCCTGATAAACTTTAGCGACGCACAATAGCAGACGCCTTACTTAACCAGACGGCCCCGTGGTGTAGCGGTCTAACATGCCACCCTGTCACGGTGGAGATCAGGGGT
>CAZCAS010000072.1:0-6379 GCA_964496725.1 uncultured Dehalococcoidales bacterium | reverse complement strand
TGAGCAAACCGGTGGTGGCTATTATTGGCAGGCAGAATGTAGGCAAATCTACCCTTCTGAATCGGATGGCAGGTAAGCGGATAGCTATTGTGGAAGACTTGCCGGGGACGACCCGTGACCGGGTAATGGCTTGTGTTTCGTGGGCAGGGCACGAGTTTACTTTAGTTGATACTGGTGGGCTGGAAATGACCCCCGACTCTGCTATCGGTCAGGGAGTTAAAGAGCAGGCAGAGGTGGCTATCGGTGAGGCCGATGCCATTATTTTTTTAGTGGATGTCAGGGATGGGATAACGCCCTCTGACTTGGAGATAGTTGATATGCTTCGTCGGGTGAGCAAACCCTTGGTGTTAGTGGCTAACAAAGCAGATAACGAGCAGTTGGAAACCCAAGCGGTGGAATTTTATGAATTAGGGCTCGGTGAGCCGCTCGCCATTAGTGCCCATCATGGTCGGGGGGTGGATAAACTGCTGGACAGGGTTATCTCCCTACTCCCGGAGCCATCGCCGGTTGAGGCGGAGGCGGAGGTTATGAAGGTGGCTATCGTTGGTAGGCCTAATGTGGGTAAGTCAACCCTGCTAAATGCCCTTTTGGGCGAAGAGCGAGTCATTGTTTCTGATACCCCAGGCACTACTCGCGATGCCATAGATACCCCGGTTGACTTTGGCGGGCAACGTGTGCTACTTATTGATACAAGTGGTATTAAGCGGCGGGGACGGTTGGGGACGGGAGTGGGGTGGTATAGTGTTATCCGTGCCCTGCGTGCTATCGACCAGGCTGATGTAGCCTTACTTATTCTTGATGCCACTGAACTGGTTACGGCCCAGGATACGCACATCGCCGGTTATATTCAGCAGGCGGCTAAAGGGATTATACTGGTGGTTAATAAATGGGACCTGGCTGAAGCTAAGGACATAGATGGGTGTAGCAGATATATCCAGAGCCAATTCAGGTTCATCCCTTATGCGCCACTGCTATATATCTCAGCTAAGTTTGGGCAGGGGGTAGATAAGATTATGCCTCAGGTGGCTCAGGTCTATCAGGAGAGGCTTAAGCGATTGCCTACCGCTGCCGTCAATAGCATAGTTCAGCAGGCAGTAGCGGCTCACAGCTTGCCCCGAAAGGGTAGCAAGCAGCTAAAGATTCGCTATGCTACTCAGGCTGAAGTAAGCCCACCAACCTTTGTCTTCGTCGTTAACGATGCTAGGCTGGTGCATTTTTCCTATCAGCGTTACCTGGAGAATAAACTGCGTCAGGTATTTGGCTTTGCTGGTACACCAATCCGTCTCGTCTTTAAAACCAGGGGTGAGCAGTGATAACAAAGTTGATTATGGTGGGGGTAATTGGTTATCTTCTGGGTTCTATTCCCTTTGGCGTGTTGATAAGCAAGCGGAGGGCTAACGTAGATGTCAGGCAGTATGGCAGTGGCAGGATGGGGGCTACTAATGTGTTGCGAACAGCTGGCACTAAAACAGCGGCTATGGTCTTCAGCTTAGACTTGATGAAGGGAGTATTGGCAGTCATAATCGCCGGGTTAATAGTTGGTAGAGAGCAGTTGGTGGTGGGTGGTTTTAGCTTTGGGGTGCTGATTGCTCAGGTTATAGCTGCTCTAGCGGCAATGGCTGGGCATACACGCTCAATATTTCTTAAGTTTCGTGGAGGGGGCAGGGGTGTTGCCACCTTCTTTGGCGGACTGGCGGCATTGTACCCTCCAGCAGCGATCTTCGGTGGCGAGGTTTTTATTATTGGAGTCGGCTTAACCAAGTTTGTCTCCCTGGGCTCTATTTGTGCGGCGGTAAGTACCTATGCCGTTTTAGCCCCCCTCACTATTTTCAATGGATTCCCCGTCGAGTATCTGATTTATGCTCTGATCGGCAACATAGTGATTATTGTTATGCATCGGGGTAATATTGCCCGTTTACTGGCGGGCAAGGAGCGTAGGCTAGGCGAGAGCGCTAAGCTCAGAGGACATTCAGCCAGGAGCGTGAAATAGTATATGCCTAGTATTGCTATTATTGGCACCACTACATGGGGTAAAACCCTTGGGGTGGTGTTAGCACATAAAGGGTTGGGGGTCAGGTTGTGGGCGCGGACAAAGCAGGAAGTTGCTGAATTGATAAAGGCTGGGCCCAATGCGGGCCTGCTTCCCGGTGCCACCTTCCCGCCCCAGCTATCTATCACCAGCTCGCTGGATGAAGCATTGACTGGGGTGGAGGCAGTAATTCTGGTTGTGCCTTCCCAGACTATGCGGCAGAATATAAGATTGGTTCAGGGTTATCTTGATGAGTCGATGATGGTGGTGAGTGCGGCCAAGGGTCTGGAGTTAGGTAGCTGCAAGCGTATGTCACAGGTAATTGCTGATGAGATAGACCCTCGCTTTCACTCTAATATTTGCGTCCTTTCCGGGCCTAATCTTTCAAGGGAGATTATTCGCGAGTTGCCGGCGGCTACAGTGGTGGCTGCTGAGGATGAAGTTGTAGCCGGGAAAGCACAGAAACTGCTGACCACACCTAAATTCTGTGTGTATACCAATACCGATGTCGTGGGTGTGGAGTTGGGTGGGGCATTAAAAAATATCATTGCCCTGGGCGCTGGCATGGTTGATGGGCTGGGCTATGGCGATAATGCCAAGGCAGCCTTTATCACCCGTGGTCTGATTGAGATGGCGGCTCTGGGCCTGGCTCTCGGAGCGAATCCTCTCACCTTTGCTGGTCTAGCTGGTGTGGGCGATGTAATCACTACCTGTGCCAGCCCGTTGAGTCGCAATCACTATGTAGGGGTAGAGCTAACCAAGGGGCGCTCGTTAAAAGAGATAACGGCTTCAATGACTGGCGTGGCTGAGGGTGTGAATACTACTATTGCTGCCTGCGAGCTGGCTCAACAGCTCGGTCTGGAGATGCCCATTACGGAAAAGATTTATCAGGTGCTATTTAGGGGTGCCGACCCCCGCCAGACAATAGTGGAGTCAATGGCAGCTGGGTCTAGGCATGAATTAGCTGGTCAGAAATGGGAGCTGTCTTCCCTTTTCAAGAATGAAAAGCGTTCCTGAGCCTGTTAACTTACTCCGGGCTTTCATCTGATCCTAAGGTATCAGCCAATTCTTGGAATAGCTTGCGCTGTTTTTTAGTTAGAGAGTCGGGGGTAACTACCCGCAGGGCAACCAACTGGTCGCCACACCCCCTCCGGTGGAGATGAGATATCCCCTTATTTTTTAGTCGGAATACCTTGCCTGTTTGGCTGCCCGCTGGAATCTTGAGCTTGGCTTTTTTGCCGTCTATGGTAGGCACTTCTACCTCGGTGCCGAGGGCGGCTTGAGCAAAATTGATTGGCAGTTCGTAAGTGATGTCATCGCCATCCCGCTGGAAAAATTCATGTTTTTCCACTGCTAAAGTGATGTAGAGGTCGCCTGAAGAGCCCCCCCTTGTTCCGGCGTGGCCTTCACCCCTGAGGCGCATCTGGGAGTTATTATCCACCCCGGGTGGGATTTTGACTGAGATGCTGCGCTTTTGCTTCTCTTTACCTGTGCCGTGGCACTGAGTGCAGGGGTCAGTTATAATGTTGCCTTCGCCATTGCACTGCGAGCAAACGGTGATATTGGTGAAGCGACCAAAGATACTCTGCTGCACACGGTGTACCTGCCCGGTGCCATTACAGTTGGGGCATCGAGCAGGCTTACTACCCGGCTTGCTGCCGATGCCCTGACACATGGAGCAATGCCCGGTGCGCAGGATATTTACCTCCTTCTGGCAACCGAGCGCTGCTTCCTCAAGGGTGATGCCGATATTATAGTGGAGGTCAGCACCGCGCTGGGGGGCTTGACGGGCAGCCGTGGTTGGGCCGCCGAAGAAGGCATCAAAGATATCGCCGAAACCACCAAATTCAAAGCCCTCAAAGCCCCGCCCGAAAAGACCTTCGGCTCCACCATGCCCAAAGCGGTCATAGGCGGTGCGTTTATCCGGGTCAGAGAGCACCTCGTAGGCCTCGTTTACCTCTTTAAATTTTTCCCCTGAGTTATCCTCGTGGTTATGGTCAGGGTGGTATTTAAAGGCGAGCTTGCGGAAGGCTCTCCTTATCTCCTCGTCGGTAGCGGTTCTGGGGATGCCGAGGATTTCATAGTAATCTCGTTTTGCTTGCATTTATACCTTAGACCTCGTGGAACTCGCCCTCTACGGTACCTTCGTCACCGCCTTCTCCATCTCCTCCTTTACTGGGGGGTGGTGGCTGCTGTTGCTGGTAGACGGCGGCGCCTATTTTTTGCATGACACTGGATAGCTCCTGTGTCGTTCGGCGTATAGCCTCAATGTCGTTGCCTTGAAGCGCCGATTTCACCGCCTGTATCTTCTCCTCTACTTCCTTGTTCAGGTCTGCGGGTATCTTATCTTTCTGGTCTCTTAGGGTCTTCTCAGCGGTATAGGCTAGGGTATCAGCGGCGTTGCGTGCCTCGATCTCTTCACGCCGCTTGGTATCCTCGGCAGCATGTATCTCTGCCTCCCGCTGCATTTTTTCTACCTCTTCTTTAGCCAGTCCGCTGGAAGCAGTGATGGTTATCTTCTGCTCCTTGCCGGTGCCTTTATCGTGAGCCTTAACGTTGAGGATGCCATTGGCATCAATGTCAAAGGTGACCTCAATCTGGGGCACCCCTCGTGGTGCCGGCAGGATACCATCGAGCATAAACCGTCCTAGGGTTCTATTATCGGTTGCCATAGGTCTCTCGCCCTGGAGAACGTGGATTTCGACACTGGGCTGGTTATCAGCAGCCGTGCTGAAAATCTGGCTCTTGGCGGTGGGTATGGTGGTATTGCGGGGGATGAGGGGGGTTGCCACGCCACCAAGGGTCTCGATGCCCAGAGTAAGGGGGGTAACATCAAGGAGCAGGACATCCTTGACATCTCCTTTGAGTACCCCTGCCTGAATAGCGGCGCCGACAGCGACTACCTCATCAGGGTTGACCCCCTTATGAGGTTCTTTGTTAAAAAATTGTTTTACCTTCCCGTGGACCAGAGGCATCCTCGTTTGACCGCCAACCATAATCACCTCATCAATTTGACCGGGGGTTTTTTCGGCATCAGCCAGTGCCTGGCGGCAGGGCTCTATACTCTTCTCTACCAGGTCCATTACCAGTTGTTCTAGTTTAGACCGGGTGAGGGTAATGCTAAGATGCTTGGGATCGCTGGCGTCAGCGGTGATAAAGGGAAGGTTTACTTCGGTCTGCTGGACGGTGGAAAGCTCACACTTGGCCTTTTCCGCCGCCTCCTTCAGTCGTTGTAGAGCCATCTTATCCTGTCTTAGATCTATCCCCTGCTCCCGCTTGAACTCATCGCATAGCCAGTCCATAATTCTCTGGTCAAAATCGTCGCCGCCAAGGTGGGTATCACCGTTGGTTGATTTGACCTGGAAGGTGCCTTCCCCCAGTTCTAGAATGGAGATGTCAAAAGTACCGCCACCAAGGTCATAGACGGCGATTGTCTCCTCCCCCTTCTTGTCCAGCCCGTAGGCCAGGGAGGCGGCTGTGGGCTCATTGATTATTCGCAGTACTTTGAGCCCGGCTATCTTGCCGGCATCCTTGGTTGCCTGCCGCTGGCTATCATTGAAGTAGGCAGGAACGGTGATTACGGCTTCGGTAACCTTCTCGCCGAGGTAAGCCTCAGCATCTGCCTTGAGTTTTTGTAGAATCATGGCTGAGATTTCCGGGGGGCTATACTCCTTATCACCCATTTTCACCCAGGCATCGCTGTTAGCCGCTTTGGTTATCTTAAAGGGCAGGAGCTTCCTGTCGTATTCTACTGTGGGCTCGTCAAACTTGCGCCCCATCAGGCGCTTGATACTGAATATGGTATTGTCGGGGTTAGTGATAGCTTGGCGTCTAGCTACTTGGCCCACCAGGCGCTCGCCGGTCTTGCTTATCGCTACTACTGATGGGGTGGTGCGACCACCCTCAGCATTTGGAATGACCTTTGGTTCTCCTGCCTCCATCACTGCCACACACGAAAAAGTTGTACCTAAGTCAATACCTATAACCTTTCCCATCGTTTACTCCTCCTTTTCTTCGCCATTGCCAACCACTACTTTGGCTGGACGAATAACTCTATCATGTAATTTGTAGCCCCGTTGTATTTCCTCAACCACTATCCCTTCTTCGCCCCTATCCTCCCTAACTGCCTCATGGAAGTTTGGGTCAAACGGCTCACCCAGTGCCTTTATCCGGGACAACCCTTGTGTCTCCAGGCTTGCCCAAAGCTTGCGCTCGATGAGCTTGATGCCCTCTACCCAGTCTGCCTTGGCCAGACGAGATGGAATGGCGGCGAAGGCTCGTTCCAGGTCATCAAAAATGGGCAGGAGGTTAAGAATAAGCGTTGTATTGGCAAACTTGCCTATCTCCTCC
>CAZCAS010000071.1:0-6388 GCA_964496725.1 uncultured Dehalococcoidales bacterium | reverse complement strand
GGTGGCATGTGCCGTTTCGCCAGAGAAACAGATGTCAGGGAGATAATCGTGGGGACGGAGATTGGGATTCTGCACCGGTTGAGAAAGGAAAACCCGGATAAAAAATTCATCCCCCTCACCGAGCAGGCAATCTGCCCCAATATGAAGCTAATCACCCTGGAAAAGGTGCTATGGTCTCTGGAGGAAATGGCTCCCGAGGTGAAGGTTGCGGAAGAGATTCGCCTCAGGGCGAAGGCAACTGTAGATAAGATGCTAAAGGTGGGAAGAGACTGATGCCATAGCCCGATAGATATCCCATTATCGCCTATGGCATATTCGCCAATCCTTCCAAGAACCCAACGAGTCCCCACTATGGAAAACAATAGTAGCAGAGCGAGCATGAATAATAATACGCCTAAAAGAACCGTCTTAGTCGTTGCGGGACTGAGCACCTTCCTTGTCACCTTTATGGGTTCTTCAATCAACATCGCCCTCCCCTCCATTAGCAGCGAACTCCGCATAGACGCCGTCGTAGTAAACTGGATACCCACCGCATATCTGCTGGCTACGGCAACCTCCCTTCTCCCCTTTGGTCGACTGGCTGATATACACGGTAGGAAACGGATTCTCACCTGCGGTATATTTGTCTTCACCATCGCCACAATTCTTGTCTCGTTTAGCTCGATTGCCAGCGCCCTCATTGCCTTACGGGTTGCCCAGGGAATCGGAGGCGCCATGATCGCCGCTACCGGGGTAGCCATCATAACCTCGGTATTTCCGGCCAGAGAAAGGGGCAGGGCATTAGGAATAAGTGCTGCTGCCACCTATTTAGGGCTGTCCTTGGGACCAATTTTAGGCGGCATTTTAACCCAGCACTTCGGTTGGAGAAGCATATTCCTGGCCACCATACCTCTGGGAGCCACTATCATTCCCCTCGTCATGCTCAAAATAAAGGGAGAATGGGCTGAGGCAAGAGGAGAGGGGTTCGACCTTGCTGGCGCGGTAATCTATGGCCTCGCCCTTGTTGGGATAATATATGGCTTTTCCCTGCTCCCAGAAACGCCGGGGATAGTGCTCATCACGGCAGGTACTTCGGGGATTTTCGCCTTCGTCAGGCGGGAGATGAAGGTGGAAAGTCCCCTGCTGGATATAAAACTCTTTAGCAATAACAGGATGTTCGTTTTCTCCAACGTGACGCATCTCATCAGTTATATCTCAACCTTCTCCATAGCCTTCCTGCTAAGCCTTTACCTGCAATACATCAAAGGGCTCAGCCCTCAAAGCGCCGGCCTAGTTCTCGTCGCCATGGCTGGCGTCCAGTCCGGTTTTTCCCCTATCGCCGGCAGGCTTTCCGACCGGATCGCGCCCCGAATACTTGTCTCCATAGGGCTGGGATTAAACGCAATAGGGCTATCCCGCTTTATCCTTCTCGCTGAGAACACCAGCTTAACAGTCATCATCGCCAACCTGATGCTAATCGGTTTCGGCAGTGCCCTCTTCGTAGCCCCTAATACCAATGCCATCATGGCTTCGGTTAAGCAGAGGGTTTACGGTGTGGCCTCAGCCACCTTTGCCACCATGCGACAGATTGGCATGACATTCAGCATGGGCATCACCATGATACTATTCGCCCTACATATCGGAAGAACAGAAATAACGCCCCAATACTATCCGCAATTTTTGAGCAGTGTCAAAATAGCCTTTATCATCTTCACCGCCATCTGTTCCGCAGGCATAGTCATCTCAATGCTACGAGGCAAGACCCGGCGAAAATAGCCCCCCTGTGGACTATTGACAACCCCGAGAACAAATACTAAACTAAAGTTTAGTATTTTAAAGCGCGTTATACTTCTAAAACAATGAATCTCTATGATTCAGTTCAATATTGAGGAGGAAGCTTATGAGTTATCTGGCATCCTGGAGCGGTGGGAAGGATGGTTGCCTCGCCTGCTATGAGGCGATGCGCCAGGGATACAAAGTCTCCCACCTGGTAAACTTCATCGCTCAAGAATCCCACAAAGTAAGGTTTCATGGCACCCAAGCCAAGCTGATTCAAATGCAGAGTCAGGCTCTGGGCATACCCATCCTGCAGAAGGAGACCACCCCAGAAGGGTACGAGAGGGAATTCAAGGAGGCAGTAAGAAGCCTGATTCCCAATGGCATAAAGGGGATGGTCTTTGGTGATATATATTTGCAGGAACATCTGGACTGGGTGGAAAGGGTATGCGGCGAGCTCGGTATCGAAGCCGTGGAGCCACTCTGGGGGAGGAAGACCACGGAGATTGTTTCTGAGCTCATCGACGTCGGTTTTGAAGCCATCGTAGTCAGTGCCAAATCCGAACTCATTGCTAAAGAGTGGATTGGGCACCGTGTGGACAGGGACTTTGTCAAATACCTAATCGATTCGGGCATAGACCCCTGCGGTGAGGGTGGCGAATACCACACGGTGGTGGTCAATGGGCCCATCTTCAGGAACAGGATAGAGGTCACACCAGGTCGAACTTACCAAAGAAACACGCACTGGATACTAGACATTAGTCAGTATAGACTCACTCCCAAGAAGTAGCAGCATGCCATTAAACCTGTATTCAAGCTATAGCTGAGCAAGATGAATAAGAATCCGGACCATCTGATTTACCATCAAAAAGAGGACACACATGGGGCTAACAGCTAAGGCAAGCATATTTTTTATAGTTATAGCATTGCTGGCGAGTTTCCTCGTCGCCTGCGCTTCAACTCCGGAAGAACGGGCACCAGCAGTGCAAAACGGGACAACTTTTCCTCTCAGCGTGACCGACCAGATGGGCAGGCAGGTAACCATAGAGAAAGTACCGGAGAGAATCGTTTCTCTATCCCCCAGCAACACCGAAATCATATATGCCCTGGGCTTGGAGGATAAGCTGGTGGGGGTAACAGAGTTTTGTGACTATCCCGAGGCAGCTAAAGACAAGCCAAAAGTAGGTGGCTTCAGCACCATTGATATTGAAAAGGTAGTTGAGAGCCAGCCCGACCTGATATTGGCGGCTAATATACATGAGGATGAGGTTATTCCACGACTGGATGGGCTTGGCCTAACTGTGCTGGCGCTGGCACCAAAGACCCTCGACGAAGTGCTGGATGCCATCACCCTAGTGGGCGATTGTGCCGGTGTACCAGAAAAGGCTGCCCAACTGGTCGCCGAGATGGAAAACCGCATCAGGGCAGTAACCGATAAGACGAGAAATCTGACGCCCGATGAAAGACCAAGGGTACTCTACATTGTGTGGCACGACCCGCTGATGACTGTCGGCCCAGATACCCGCATTAATGAATTAATCGAGTTGGCAGGCGGGACTAATATTGCCCAAAACCTCAGTGAGGAGTACCCGACCATAAGCCTGGAAGCAGTTATCACAGCCAACCCCCAGATTATTATTGCTGGCAGCGGGATGGGAGAGGGCGCCAGATTGCCCTACGAATTCGCTTTAACCGAGGAACGACTCAAAGATGTAGATGCCCGCGTTAACAACCGGACATATGAGATAAACACCGACCTTGTTGGCCGACCTGGGCCGAGAATGATTGACGGACTGGAGCAATTGGCCGAGATGATACACCCAGAGCTTTTCGCCAGGGAGTAACTAATAAAAGAGGTAAAGGACATAAAAAGAAGGGACTTAGAGATACGGCGTGGAATCAAGGGCGAAATCGTCGAGCACAGAGTGTGGGGAACACCGGCTAATATTTTCATTCTTCGCCTTCCCGAACCCAGCAATGTACTAAGCAGTCGACACGGATTCAAACAGGTAAAAGCAGTTTGTAATTGCTATATTCCCAAGCCCCTCCAAAAGGTGTTTCACGACCAACCCCAAAGCTGGAAGACCTACTTAGAAGAAGTCCTCGGCAGGGTTAACCTACTGCCAGATGAAGTTACCGACCTATCCACCGGGGTGGAAATGGATCATTTGGCCTGGAAGGAAGAAACCTTTGATGAGCTTTGGGTGTTTGCTTTCGTCACTGCCGGGGTTGGGTCCAACGCAATGAGGATAGGAATAGATAGGGCAAGCGGTATTGAGAGGGATGGGCAATTTGAGAAGATAGGAACCATAAACACCATTCTACTCACCAGCGCCTCGCTAGACCCAGCTTCCTTAGCTGCGTCATTCATCACCATAACCGAAGCCAAAAATATAGCCTTGCAAGAGCTGGATATAAGAAGCTCCTATACTCCTGCCTGGCAGGCAACAGGCACCGGCACCGACCAGATTGTGGTGATATCAGGCAGAGGCGGCCGATGCACCTATGTTGGTGGACATTCCAAGATAGGCGAACTGATAGCTCGGGCAGTTACCTCAGCCACAATGTGTGCCATCAAGAAAAGGGGTAATAGCTCCGACTAAGCAAAGGGCTTGGCAATATGGCCTTGAAACAGCTTGAAATATCTAAAGTCGGCCGGGTAATACCAGCCGTACCATACCCACGCTGGCGCTATTATATCTACGCCATTATCGGGCTTTCCATTCTCCTCGGTGTAATGATACCCCTCGCCACCGCCATCGGCAGCGCTAAAATCCCATTTTCGACCACGGCAAGTATCATCCTTTCCAGGCTGCCTTTAGTCAACGTAGAACATACCTGGCCGAGCACTATGGAGACCATAATTCTAGATATACGCCTGCCCAGGGTTATTCTGGCTGGCATCGTCGGTGCTGCGCTATCAGTGGCTGGAGCCACTTATCAGGGCCTGTTCCGCAACCCACTGGCTGACCCTTATCTTCTCGGTGTGGCTCAAGGGGCAGCACTGGGAGCCGTTATCGGCTTTCTGCAACCAATGGGCTGGCGGGTGCTTGGTTTCGGCACCGTGCCACTATTTGCCTTTATCGGAGCAATCGCTAGCGTCAGTGTCGTCTATGCCCTAGCCCGGGTGGGCAGAATGCTAGAGGTAACCAGGCTTATACTGGCTGGTGTGGCTCTGGGTGCCTTTCTGGCAGCCATTGCCTCCTATCTTATCACCACCAGCGGCGATAAACTACACGGCATCGTATTCTGGCTCATGGGCAGTTTCTCCCTAAGCCAGTGGTCGGAGGTAAGGATTGCTCTACCAGCCGTGGCTGCCGGAGTTATCATAATCATGATTTACTCCCGCTCTCTAAATCTGATACAGCTTGGCGAGGAGCAGGCTCAACAACTGGGAATCAGCGTGGAAAAACTAAAGATTATTCTTCTCGGTGCAGCTACCATGATTACCGCTGCTGCTGTTTCCTTTGTTGGCATCATCGGTTTCCTCGGCATCATCATCCCACACATGGTGCGTCTGATATGGGGGCCAGATTACCGCTTTCTCCTGCCTCTCTCTGTTCTATCTGGCGGAGTGTTCCTCATTATCGCCGACGTCATTGCCCGTACACTGATGGCACCCACCGAGATACCAGTAGGAATATTCACCGCTGCCTGTGGCGCCCCCTTCTTCCTCTACTTACTCAGACAGCGAACCAAGATATTGTTCTGAGGTTGGCATGGTTAAACTGGAAACGCAGGGAATAACCCTGACCTATGGGGACAAAAATGTGATAGAAGATGTAAGCTTCCAGGTGCTGCCTGGCGAGATAGTCGGCATCGTCGGACCCAACGGTTCAGGCAAATCGACCATTATCAAAGCTCTAAGTCGCGTTATCACCCCTCACACCGGCAGGATTATCATTAACGACCGGGATATCTCCCGGATACCAAGAAAGGAACTGTCCCTCCTGGTAAGCGTCGTACCCCAGACCCCACTTCTGCCCAGCGCCTTTAACGCCTTTGAGATTGTGCTCATGGGGAGAAACCCCCACCTCGGTCTCTTCCAGTATGAAAGGCCGATTGATATAGAGATTACCTGGCGGGCTATGAAGCAAACATCCACTCAGCGTCTTGCCGAAAGAAGAATCGGCGAACTCTCTGGAGGTGAGATACAGTGTGTGGTTATCGCCCGCGCCCTGGCTCAGGAAACAGAGGCTATTCTTCTCGATGAACCCACAGCCAATCTGGACATAAGCCGCCAGATTGAGATTCTCGACCTGATAAAAGGTTTGTGTCAGAAAAATAAGCTTGCCGTAGTGGTTGCCCTGCACGACCTTAACCTTGCTGCCCATTATTGCGACCGGCTGCTTCTGATAAATGAAGGCAGGATTCACGCCGAGGGCACACCGACAGAGGTCATTACTGCCAAAAACCTTGAAGAGGTATATGGGACGGGGAACTATGTTATCCCCCATCCCCTAACCGGTCTGCCCGTCGTATTGCCGAGGGTGGGCGATAGTAAAAAGTCGAGGGTAAATTAAGTAATGGATATTCTGTGGCTACTGGCGCTAGCGCTAATTTTTGACCTTGCCCTGGGTGAACCGTCCGATGCCTTTCACCCGGTAGCCTGGATGGGGAGGGTTATTTCGTT
>CAZCAS010000070.1:0-6535 GCA_964496725.1 uncultured Dehalococcoidales bacterium | reverse complement strand
GCTCGGGACCTCCTCCATTATTGGGATGTAGCCCTCCCTCGATTACCCCGTCAGCTATCGCCTTCCCCAGGGGGGTATGCGGATATACCCTGACGCCGACGGCTATTCCTACAAGGGGGACATTGAATTCTCTTGCTTTATTGATGGTTATTTGTACTGCCTCTGCCGTTTCCCCCGGACCGCCTATCAGCAAGTCAAACATATAATTAAGCTCTTCGACATTGAGGAGACGAACCAGCTGCCGGACATCCTCTGCTGAATGTGCTTTGCCCAGTCTTTGAAGCTGTTCATCACATAGAGAATCGACACCGAAATTTATGCCAGCGCAACCGGCAACCTTCATAAGATGGGCCAACTCCCGGTCAAAGGGAAGTGGAGAGCAGTAGCAATACCACCTTATCTTGTCTCCCAGCCCCTTGCCGATGATGGCCCGGCATACATCTTTAGCATGCTTCAGAGGGATGTTAAACTCGCTATCACAAAGGTGAAACCATGACACTCTCTGTTGCTGGAGGTCTTCCAATTCCTGGACCACAACCTCTGGCGGTCTGAGGCGTATTCTCGCACCCTTGGCAACAGGGTCAGCACAGAAGATGCATTTTTGCGGACAGCCTCGCTTGGTCTCTATGCCCACCATCGCCCCCAACTGCTCATATCGTCTGTTGTCAAAGATTCTTCGACGTGGTGGAGGCAGACGCTGCAGGTCAACCTCAGCCCTGGGATTGCGAAATATATTCCCGTTATGCCGATAAACCAGGTTGGGTAGGTGGGTAAAGTCCTCCCCTTTCATAAGGCAGTGGACTAAAGCCAGCGTAGCCTCCTCGCCGTCACCGTCAATGCCACCATCAGCTCCCACAGCCCTGAGCACAGCCTCAGGCATTGTGGAGAACCCAACCCCACCCAGGAAAACAGGCGCTTCGGTAAGCTTTTTGGATTCAGCGACAACCTCACGAATCCAGGGTAGGAAAGACTTTCTGGAAGCGAAGCAGCAGTCATCGGTGTTACGTACTGTTAGTCCTACGGCGAGCAGTTCGGCACTCTTAAGCTCTCGTGCCAAAGAGTCTTCCCAGTCAGTCTCAAAGGGGAGGTCTAGGACTCGCACTGGCACCCCGGCTTCAATAAGGGCTTCACCCAGATACTCCAAACCTACCGGGCTGACCGGAGGCCGCGCCATATTGGTATTAATGAGGAGAATGGCTGGTGCCATTGAAATATCTCCTTCCTATCCAGTATCCGAGGTTTATAGTGTGATAGGGATGCCTTTATCTGGAATGCGTAGCTTCTTCGAGTTGATGTTACTTCTGAAGAATTCCTGGTTCTCAGTGTGGACTGGAATAACCACCCCCGGGTCGACGGTTTCAATCAGCTTGAGCAGGTCAGGGCCGGTGATGTGTCCAGAGGCGTGAAACCATTTTTCATCTTCGAGTGGCTTCCCCGTGTCGGCATCCGGGACTCCTACCGGCTGTATCTGAAATCGGTTTAGCCAGTTGCTGAGCCTTACTATGTCCAGCTTCTGCTCCTCATCGAAGGCTTCGCTGGAAGAGTAGAGATAAACCGCCCCGGGTTCAGGGTCAATTTCGATAAGCTCGTTGATATCCCAGAAACTGAAACATAGGATATAGTCGGCACCGTTCTTTTTCAATTCGTCAGGTTCAATACACCTATCGGAATATCTGTCATATATCTGCTCTTCCCATTTCTCCAATTTCTTAGGTTTCCCGTAGAGGTATATCACCTCATCTTGTTCAGGTGGTGTCATCAGGTCCGTAGCCAGTGAGGCAGCCTCCAGCAGGTAGATGTCCTTAGTGGTAACCACCAGCTTTCGACCGCAATCATGGGCAATATCCCGGAAGGTCAGTAATCGTTCCAGATTTCGGGGACCAAAATCGGCTATTACCAGGCAATGGCAACGGCGAGTAACTTCCAGCGCCTTGGCATGTACCGTAGCTTCGCCAATAGCACTATCGGCATCAACATGAGTTCCCTCACAAATTAGCGCCGCTGGATGGAGAGCCCTGGCCGCTTTGGCAAATGCCTTGGTGAGTGAGCCATGTTTGCCATGCATCCTCAGGTCACCGGTATAGACTACCCATCCCTGGCTCGTTTCCACAGCAAAGGCGGTAGCGCCGAATATAGAGTGGTCCACAGGGAAAGCCTTAATGGGCAAGCCTTGGATGGATTCTATCTTGTTTAAGCGGTGAGAAACAATCTCTCTGCTGCCGGGTATCGTTTGCCAGAATTCGGCTCCCGCTTTCTGCGAAGGGTCACAGTCGTATATCCCGAAGGAGCGCTGTTCTGCGGGAACCTTTCTCCAATTTTTATCTGCCTCAAGCAGACCATCTTTTTCCACCTTCGGTATCAGATAGCACACCTCTTTCTCAAAGTCTGACTTCGTCGAGTCCTGGATAGCCTTGGCGATATAGGCGGTGGTCAGACTGGATACCACGGGGATATCCTGGCGGAGGAAGGAGATGTGCCCGCTATGGTCAAGGTGGGCATGGGATAATAGTACGCCGTGAACCTCAATTTGTCGGGTGGGGTAGGGGGCACGGACTCTGCTCCAGATGTCCACATCGGGTACTTCCATGTCTGGCCGGTATATGCCACGGAGAGGTGGTAGAAGTCCCATATGGAACAGGTCGAGGAGTCCCCGTCGGGAACGCGGAGTCAAATACTCCTCGAAGTACTGGTTGCGAAGGTGAAAGTTAATGCCAAAATCGAAGAAAATATTAACGCCGTTGTCTTCAAGCAGAATCTTGTTGCCGCCGATGGTGTCTGCCCCGTCATAGACTGTGAGCTGCATACATCTCCTTTACGGGCGGATTATGGTTTTCTTCAACCCTTGTGATGTCGGAGTCCCGGGAAACGCAACACAAAGAACACTATACCGGTAGTCACCCATGCTATGAGATAGAGCCCTGCTCCAATGGCAAGACCGATAGCTGCCACCGTCCAGATAGCAGCAGCGGTGGTCAGTCCTACTACATGCTCCTCCCCTCGAATAATGGTGCCAGCTCCCAGAAAGCCGATGCCAACCACTATACCGGCGGCAACTCTCGACGGGTCACTTAGTGGACCGAAGCCAGAGCCAGAGGCGATGGTGAACAGGGTGGCTCCCAGGCAAACCAGTAGAAGCGTGCGGAAGCCCGCCGGTTTTGCGGCGCGTTCCCTCTCGTACCCTATCAGAGCGCCTATGCTGCTAGCCATGATAAGTCGGAGCACTAGGTCCAGCTCATGCCACGGCGTAAGCTGCCAAACTTCCATTCTCATACTCCTTTTGTTGTGCTGGTGAAATTGTACTACCCATCGTGTAATAGCTGTCAAGCTAAACACTGCGATAAGGGAAGAAAAATAGAGAACAAATTAAAAGTCGTTTAGTGGAACTTTCCGAATAGGCTCCAAAAAAGAGGTGTCATTGTGCTTAATCAGGACAACCCTGCCGTTCTCATAGGTGAATATACTGATTCCGGCGGTATCTATTCTTATGTTCCAAAAATATGAATTATCCAATGACAGCAGGGCGCATATTAACACCTTGTTTACCACTCGGTGAGATACTAATGCTACAGTGGCGCCTTCATACTTGGTGACAAGGCTATTTACCAGACGCATGGCTCTGCTCCTGACATCGTCTAAGGTTTCGGCACCCGGTATTTTCACCAGGGGGTTCTCGAGCCACTGAGCGTAAAGTTGCTTATATTTATCCGCCACTGTCCGGCAGGATAGACCCTGCCACTCTCCGAAGTCGAAATCGACTAATTCAGGGGCGATTTCAACCTTGATTTTATGGTATCCAGCAATTATTTCGGCTGTCTGCAGGGCACGTTTCAAAGGGCTGGAATAAATAGCGGTTATCTCGGAATCGCTCAGGTATTGGGCTAGCAAACTTGCCTCTCTTATCCCGGTTTCATTTAGCTCAACGTCAATCCTTCCCCGAAATACCTCCTCCACATTCCACTCGGTTTCACCGTGTCTTATCAGAATGATTTTGGTCATGTTGCAAATCGATTCCCAGGTTTTAATCTATATGAGGGTGGGCAAGCACCGTTAACCAAGCCCTGCGAATGAGGCGAAATAGTATACCACCACACCGGCGAAGATGATGCTATCCATACGGTCAAGGAGACCTCCGTGCCCTGGCATAAGCCTGCCCGAGTCTTTTGCCCCCATATTGCGCTTAAGCAGGGATTCTACCAGGTCGCCAAGTTGGCCGAGGATGCTGACCGCTATGCTCAGGGGTATTGCCTGCCAGTAGACGAGAGGGAGCTGGAAGGGTGTAGGGGTAAAGAATAATGCGCTCATGGCTATGGCAGCACATATCCCGCCTATAGTCCCCTCCCAGGTTTTGCCGGGGCTGATGTTAGGAGCGAGCTTATGCTTGCCCAGTTTCCGACCAATGAAGAAGGCGGCAGTATCAGATGCCCAGGTGACAAACAGGACAAAGAACACCCAGTTTCTGCCCAACTCGAGACCCCTCAGCGCCACCAGATGGCTTAACATCCACCCTATGTAGATAATCCCAGCGATAGTCCATGCCCAGGTGGCAAAAGCCCCCCCTTTCTGCCGTCGTGATAGTAGCCAGATTAGTGGTGGTACCACAGCCAGGGTTAATAGAAATGGCGTAAATAGACCAGGGTTAAAATAAGACTGAAGGGCTGATAGTAGCTCCGAATTGCGACTGAGGATGAGTAATGCTGTCCAGGTTAGTCCGAAGTAGGTGAGTGGTGGTATTTTTACCGTGGCTACCATCCCATAGAATTCGAGGGCAGCCAGGGTACCGAAAATCATCATCAGTGCCGTAAATCCCGGCCCCCTGCCAAACCAGACAACAATCACCAGAAGGGAAACGAACCAGACGGAGGTTATAATTCTTTGTTTAAGCATTGGGAAATAATACTAATCGACTTTTTGATTATAATCCACCGAAGCGCCTTTCCCTCTGTCTGTAAGAAAGCAGCGCTTTCTCAATCTCTTTCTCATCGAAATCTGGCCATAGGACATCGGTGAAGTAATACTCACTATAGGCTGCCTGCCATATCAGGAAATTACTTATACGCAGCTCACCGCCGGTGCGAATGAGCAGGTCAACATCAGGCAAACCAGCAGTGTAAAGATAATCACCAAATAGCTCCTCGTCTATATTTTGAGGGGGGATGCCTTCAGATATAATACGGCGTACCGCATCCAAAATTTCAGTGCGCCCTCCGTAGTTGAAAGCGAAACCAAGGGTCATTCCGGTGTTGTTCCTGGTCAGCTCCAGAGCCCTCTCGATAGTCTTACGAAGGCCCTGGGGGAGTTCCTCAAGGCGGCCGAGGTGGCGAAGTTTAACCCCCTCTGCGTGAAGTTCCTGAGCTTCTTTATTCAGGATACTTTCAAAAAGGTTAAATATGCCGCTCACCTCAAATTCGGGGCGATTCCAGTTTTCGGTGGAGAAGCCATAAAATGTCAGATACTTTATATGGTATTTATTGTTGAGGTATCTAATTGTGGAACGGGCACTTTCCACTCCAGCCACATGTCCCTTAAATCTGGGCAACCCATGTTGTTCTGCCCATCTACCATTACCATCCATGATAATAGCTATGTGATTGGGAAGGCCGTCCGTTCTCTCTTTAGCTGACGCAGCAGCTTCCATTATGCCACCTGAATATTGGGATGCTGGGACTCTCTACCATGGTTACACTTCGGCAAGCTCTGCTTCTTTGTCTTGTCCAACCTTATCGGCATCAGCGGTGAAGCTATCAGTGATCTTCTGTAGCTGGTCTAAGGCACGCTTGAGGTCGTCTTGTGAAATATCCTTGTCTTTCTCCAACTTCTTCAGCTCATCCATAGCATCGCGCCTTATGTTACGCATCACTATTTTTTCCTTCTCCACTTTCCCTCGTGCTACTCTGATTAGCTCTTGTCTCCGCTCTTCACTCAAGGGTGGGATATTTATCCGGATCATATTCCCATCACTGACGGGGTTCAGCCCGAGGTCAGATTTTTGGATGGCTTTCTCAATGCTGCGTATGCTACTTTTATCCCAGGGTTGGATGACAAGCAGCCTCACCTGGGGTGCAGAAACGCTGGCAAGATGATTAAGAGGGGTGGGAACACCGGCATAATCTACCTTGATATGGTCTACCAGACCAGGGGTGGCATGTCCGGTGCGGATGGTAGCCAATTCTCCCTGCAGAACCTTAATCGAAGTCTGCATTTTTTGGTTAACAGTTTTTAAAGTTTCGTCAATCATTTCCCTAACTACTGCACACCAGCGTGCCAATGGATTCGCCGACTATAACACGCTCAATACTGTGAGGAACCTGGAGGTCAAAGACGATTATGGGTAACCCGTTTTCTAAGCAAAGGGAGAGGGCAGTAGCATCCATCACCTGCAAGCGCAGATTTAATGCCTCCAGGTGAGTGAGTTTGTCAAACTTTTTGGCGTTGCGATTTTTGGTAGGGTCGGCACTATAAACACCATCAACATTGTTCTTTGTCATCAGCAGGACCTCTGCCTCTACCTCTATAGCTCGCAGGGCAGCCGCAGTAT
>CAZCAS010000069.1:0-6585 GCA_964496725.1 uncultured Dehalococcoidales bacterium | reverse complement strand
TGCCAGCCTATAATAGGCAAGGAGCACATTTTGCCAATATCAAATGACAAGGTTTCATACCATCTAAATGGTTGAGCATAAAATCAAAGTTTTAAAATTTATGCCTAGCGAGAAAAAGAGGTGGAAGGTGATTTACCCTCAACTCTACAGGATAATAGATAGCCCACAACAGCCTGCTCTAGCGGAAACCGATGCTCATTTGTTTTATCTTGTGCTATAATTTAACTCGAATAAGTGCGCCTATAGCTCAGCGGATAGAGCATCGGTCTTCGGAACCGAGGGTCGTGGGTTCGAATCCCTCTAGGCGCGCATTTGGGTTATCTTCTTTTGCCAACATTTTGCCGACCACGGCCCAGGAACCATACCATATAATCATCCGCGACCTCAGCACTTGGATTCCTAAAACCTTCATTAGCTTGTTGCCTCATAAGAATATGGATGGCAAGCAAGAAAAATTCCAGCTTGACACGACCGCTGAAAAAGTATAACCATATTGCATAGAGAATAGATGGGGAGGATAAACAGTGACAGTCAATATAAAGTGTCCTAAATGTGGAACAGAGGGCAGTTTATCCCTTGCTGATAAGAGATATGAGGGGCCGTACCGGTGCTGGAAATGCAGGGAACTCTACAACATCACGATAGAAAAGGACAAGCTTTGTGCGTGCCAGCCCATGACTCAACAAGAATTCGAGGAACAGCAGGAAATTCAAGCATTAAAACGTAAGTTTGAAAAGAAGGAATGATTCCCCGCAGGAGGAATGGACCCTGCCGGGAAAGGACCCACCGCCTGCGGTACCTCAGAATCAAGGATAGCTTATACCCGCTTTCAGGACATAATAGCGCTGAGAATATCTTTATCCAGCCCCTTGAACTGAGAGAGCCACTCCAGTCTCTCCCTCTTTAAGTTCCCTGAAAGCTCCTGTATCTGCTCTTCAGAATAGAAGTTACTCAGTTCAAATCGGCCCAGGTCAATGCCGGGGATGTGTACCGGAACTTCATAGCCCCAGAACTCGTCCTCCCGCCATTCAATCTCGTCACGGGCTATCATTTCTATTACCTTCACCGAGTCCTTCACCGTTATCTTCTGCCCCCCATCGCCCCCCACCCTGCCTGTGTTCATGATGAAACACTGGATATCAGGGTTGTCCCTTAAGAAATTGAGGAACATATTACCCTCCTCCTCTTCCGAGCCGACGATAAAGGGATTGGTGCCGACAACCCTCAGCGACTTACCTGCCTGAGCAGGGTCACCGGCCGAGGTCTCCACCGACTCCCCCAACATAAAGGCAGCTGCCGCCCACTCCGGTGAAAGCCTCATTACCGGCGGCACAACATCACCCCGCCTGGTAATGAATACCATATAGTGAACCTTATCCAGGTTAATGGTGTCATCGGTATAAGCAATATCGCCTCTCTTCACCATAGCTCGACCGTTAGAGGTCAGGGTGGTGTCAAAGAAATCAATCTTGCCCGTCTGCGGGTCAACACAGACATTCTCCAGTATCGCCCGGGGGCTTATCGCCGCAGCATATAATAGAGGCTGTGAGTCAGGCTCAAGTCCGTCTGTCTTCAAGTAGAAGGATTCCTCGGTGCCGATAGCACTGCCATCAGACCTGAGTATCACCACGTCATCCTGGCGGATTACCACCCTCTCCGGGGGGCGCAGCCAGTGGGAGTGGCAGGATAGGGTGGTCTTCCCGGTAGCACTGAGGCCAAAGAGAAGGAAGCCGAAGTCCTTCAATTCCCCATCCCGGAATACCCGCACAATCTTACTGGCGGCATGAAGACCCAGGTTGCCATTCTTCTTCGCCCAATACATCACCTGGCGAAGCATCGCCTTCTTGTTCTCGCCCTTATAATCGCTGCCGACGACAATAGTCAGCCCTGTCTCAGGGAAGACAATGGTCCTCTTCTCCAGCCAGTCAGGAACAGTAATGGTGATGAAGTCAGGCTCTCCTCCCTCCGAGGGGAACAGGGTATTGCCCCACATCAGTGGTATCCGCGGACAATCAGCGACAACATATACCCGGCAATTCCTTTTATAAGGAGGGGTATTACACATCACCCGGTCAAGCTGTATCACCTCTTTGCTCTTGAGGTATTCCATAGCCTTGCGGATAAGTCGGTCATCCTCTGGTTTGACATCGCCCATCACCACCTCGGTGAACTTGGCAATCCGATTGCGCACCTTGGTAGTCACGGCAAGGTTGCCGAACTCGGTTATCACCCCCCCCTTCTCCAGTGCCCATTCCCTGAGCTCTTTATCAGAGGGGTTATTGATTATCCCCCTGGGTTTGAACATATCCAGATATTTGGCACCTGATGTCATATCCGTTACACCCTCCTTACAATAATAAGCCAGCTAAATTATCACCCGTATAGTATACAATAACTGCGGTTTAAGTGCGAGACCAAGACGAGAGGAATTTATGTGAAGGACGGTGGGGATTAGTGTTAAAAACATATAAAGCAGTCACTAATTAATCATTGATTGTTACTTTATGTTGCAATCGAAACATTTTAGTATCAATAACGAAGTCCCCACCCGTCAAATCGACCCAGTTATTAATATCTTCTAGCAAATCAAGGATGATACCACTATAGATTTCTAAATACCGTTCATTCACCGTAAAAAGCTGCAAAAGCTTATCCACATTATATAGTGGGAAATCACCAAAATCCGCTACCAAAGATTTATTGTCGCCCAAATCTTTCAACAATAGATATCTATTGGGAAACCTAACATTCCCTTTATTTAATTCTTTACCATGTACAATTTTGTATGAACTTGCTTTCTTGCTTGTGCTGGCATATAATTCTTCCTCTTTTTGAATAATTTCTAAATGCCTTAAACTCCTAATTATCGATATTATAGATATTATCTGGTCATCTTCTAATCCCTTAATAATAAAAGGGCTCTTTAGGGTCTCGTGCAGGTTGTCCTCAGCAACCTCCCAGCTCTTGAATATTTGAAAACCTAAATACTCATTCTTAGATAAGACCTCCTTAAGTTCATCCGCCCTAAGAGATAGAAGCTTGCTTACTCCTTTTGGTGAGAAATCCTTTTCTTCGAAAGGATAGACAAGTTTTTGTAATTGATTGACTATTGATAGTACGCTCCTATCAATTTGCATTGTGGCATAATCCAATATCTCTTTATTTAGATTTTTTTGAGAAGCATTATATGCCCTCTGATAAAATAGATATACAAATGGTATCGCAAAAAAGACAGCGGAAATGCCTGTGAAAAGCACTCTAATATCTTCACCCAATTCTAGACCAATAAAATAAAACAGGGAACCAGCCCCTATAGAAGCAAGATAAGGTAACGCCTTGAGAAAGTTCCTTTTGCTGATTAATCGATTATTCATACAGTCTCCCCCCACACCCCATCCTTATAAATCTTCTCCAGCTTCGCCGGCAGGAGCTTATTGGTTAAGTCCTCCCTACTCTTAGTATACACCCTGATATAGTTGCCGGTGAGACCCGACCATATCCCATTGTATTGCTGCTCGAATAAAACCGCCAGTTTCTCACTCAGGAAGCGCTCATGGAACTTCCGGGCGCTACCCTCGGCAAGAGCCAGCATTCTCTGACTGCGCTCTTTCTTAACCTTATCGCTGACCTGATTGGGCATCCGTGCAGCTTCGGTGCCGTCACGCAGTGAGAAGGAGAAGACATGGATGCGAGCAAAACCTATCTCCTGACAGAAACGATAGCTCTCCTCAAACTCCGCATCCGTCTCCCCGGGGAAGCCCACCATAACATCGGTGGTGATAGCCACCCCAGGCACCATCCCCCGAATCAGAGAGACCACCTGTTCGTAGTCGGCGGTGGAATAAAGTCGCTTCATCCGATGGAGCACGCCATCGCTGCCGCTCTGGAGGGAGAGGTGGAAGTGGGGACACAGCCTCGGGTTATGCCACAGTGCGACAAGCTCGGGGGGGATCTCCGGGGGCTGGAGGGACGATATCCTTAATCTATCCACCTCGGTATAATCCAGGACATGCTCCAGCAAACCCTTTAGCCCAACCCCGTCATATTTATAGGAACCTATCTCCACCCCGGTTATCACCACCTCCCGGTAACCCTGAGCCTCCAGATGTCTCACCTCAGCCACCACATCGTCAGCGGGCAGGCTCTTCTCCCCACCCCTCACCAGGGGGACGATGCAATAGGCGCAAAAGCGGTCGCAACCATCCTGAACCTTAACCAACGCACGAGTCCTCAAGCCGGGATAATGGTCGGTGGACGAACCCTGCTTAACCGCACCGATGAGATAACCAGCCTCCCCCAGTAATCGCAGGAGGAGCGGCTTCTCCTCATTGCCCACAACAAGGCCAACCCCTTCAATCTGAGCCAAATCCTCAGGGGCGCGCTGGGCATAACAACCGATAGCCACCAGCACAGCATCGGGATGGTGACGATGAACCATTCGCAGCCGATGTCGGGACTTGCTGTCAGCCATATGGGTAACGGTGCAGGTATTAAGGATATAGACATCAGCGTTATCATCCGCAGACACCAGCCGATAGCCGGCATCGGCAAACTGCCGGGCGAGAAGCTCTATCTCAGCCTGATTCAGCTTACATCCCAGGCTATCCAGGGCAATCTTTGGCTTATTCCCTTCGCCCATCAACTGATTGACCACCTCCCTATAAAGGCATTATAATTTTGATAAGCTTCGGCGGTCAAACTGAAGAATGCCAGCCAAACAAAAACGACCCCAAAGGCGAGATGATTTGAATCATAGTCGTTGGAATCTCCTACCACCAGCCCCAGCCCAATACCTGGCTGGCGCTTCGGGCTTTCCACCGCTGGTAGCTCAGCTGCTGTATAACCGCGGTGCCACCGAGCCATCCCGATTAGCATCATTCATCGACGCCGACAGCTCACTATCGGGCGACCCCTTACTGCTGTCCGGTATGCACCAGGCAGTAGCCAGGGTTTATCAGGCCCTGCTTTCAGGGGAAAAGGTCGCCGTCTATGGGGACTTTGATGTTGACGGCATCGCCGGGACTGCCCTGCTCGTGCAGGGATTATCAAACCTCGGTGGCAAGGTCATCCCCTACATCCCCCACCGATTGACTGAAGGTTACGGACTTAAAACAGTCACCCTAGAGAACCTTCATCAGCAGGGTATCAGCCTGGTTATCTCCGTCGACTGCGGAATTACCGCCCTCGCCGAGGTAAAGAAGGCACAGAGGAAAGGGCTCGACATAGTAATCACCGACCACCACACCCTCCTGTCTGAAATCCCACCCGCCCGGGCTATTGTTAACCCCAAACTCCCCGGCTCAGATTACCCCTTCTCCGAACTAAGCGGCGTCGGGGTAGCCCTCAAGCTCCTTCAAGCCCTGCTCGAAGGCATGGGGAAAGAAAAACAGCTGGACCAAATAATGGACCTTGTTGCCCTGGGAACTATCGCCGATATGTCCTCACTGCTGGGAGAAAACCGGTATCTGGTCAAGGAGGGGCTGAAGATAATTAACACCACCCCCCGCCCCGGTGTAGAAGCACTGATAATACAGAGCGGACTAAAAGTCGGCAGCATTGACTCCGGAAGTATCTCCTGGACTTTAGCCCCACGGTTGAACGCCGCGGGCAGATTAGCCCATGCCATGAGCAGCTATAAATTACTGATGACCGATTCGCCCCAGGAGGCATACGAGCTGAGCATATGGCTGGACAAGAAGAATGCTGAGCGACAAAACCTAACCACCACCGCCCTAGCCAAGGCTAGAGGACAGATACTCGCGGCTGGGATTTCACCCATGCTGATAGCCAGCGACAGGGACTATCCTGCCGGCATCGCCGGGCTGATAGCCAGCAGGCTGTCAGAGGAATTCTATCGCCCCGCCATTGTTATCAAAACCGGCGACCGGACGAGTAGCGGGAGCTGCCGCAGCATCCCGGAATTTAATATTATCCGCGCCCTAGACCAGTATAGCGGTCTATTGACCCAATTTGGCGGACACTCCCAGGCAGCCGGCTTCATCCTGCCCACCAAGAATCTTGCTACCCTGAAGCAGCATCTCTCCCAGCTAGCCACGGAACAGTTAGCCGAGGTTGACCTTCGCCCCCGGCTGGATATCGATGCTGAGGCTGCCCTCACTGAGCTCGGCGGGAATACCTTCCAATCAATACAACAGCTCGCCCCCTTTGGCTGCGGTAATCCTCCACCCACCTTCGTTAGTCGCAGAGTGGAAGTCGTCAACTGCCGTACCATAGGCAACAACGGAAAACACCTGAAGCTGACACTAAAACAGGGCAACAGTATCTGGGATGCGGTAGCCTTCGGATTTGGCGATTATCTGGCAGAGGTCGCCTCGCCCCTTGACATCGTCTACAATCTGGAAGTAGACCGATGGGGTGGAGGAGAAAAGCTAAGGCTCAATATCCTCGACTTCGCCCCCTCAGCACAACGCTAAACTGCCGTCTTCGCCCTCCGCATCCTTATCGCCAACGCCGGGATGGTGACAGCTAATATCACTACAGAGATAATTTGAGCCTCCTGCAAGCCGAATAAGAACGGCGTCCCTACCCGCAAAAAACCAATGCCAATCCGCCACGCTGCGTATG
>CAZCAS010000068.1:0-6781 GCA_964496725.1 uncultured Dehalococcoidales bacterium | reverse complement strand
GATATTGCTCATCATCTTTGTGGCTATAGTCTATACCAAGGTGGTGATGATACTTAGTGCCTGACCGGGATCACCGCTAACGAAGGGGTCACACCCGGGGTTAAAAAAGCGCGGGTGGACGTTGAATCAGATATAGTCCAGACCCACTGCCACGTAGCGAGTGCCGATATACAATTGGGCGGGTTGTTTAATACTTACGTCTATAATGCGCATATGGCTTCAGCTAGTTGTTCTTGACAAGGGGTAAAAACACTGAGAAGGTGCTCCCTTCCCCTACCCGGCTGTCTACTTCAATCTTGCCACCCTGAACCTGAGCAACTTGCTGACAGATTGACAACCCCAGCCCAGCGCCCCCCTCAGCTCGGGAGCGAGCCTTGTCCACCCGATAGAAACGCTCGAAGATATGCGGTATATGCTCCTCAGGTATGCCAATGCCTGAATCCCTGATAGCTATTACTGCGCTTTCTCCTTTTCTCACAGCGGAAACCGATACAATGCCGCCGCTCGGGGTATATTTTATGGCATTATCCAGTAGGTTAAAGAAAAGCTGCTTGAGCTCTAATTTATCTCCCCTTACAATCAGATTTTCCAGCGGTCCAAGCTTGAACTGAAGTCTCTTTTCCTGGCAAAGCACTTCCACTTCTTGAGCTAAATCACTGAGAAGCTCCTTGAGATTGACCTCCTCAAAATTGAGTTGTCCTCTGCCAGCATCACTGCGAGCCAGAAACAGTAGTCTGTCAACCAGTGTAGACATACGTGATACCTCACGGGAAATCAATTCAAGTGACTTTCGGTAATCACTCTCCGCTCGTTTCTTTCGCAGTGCCAGCGTGGACTCGGCTTTAATAACAGAGAGGGGTGTACGTAACTCGTGAGAAGCATCAGCCGTGAACTGACGCTGGCGACTGAAAGCCCTCTCTAGTCGCCCAATCATCTGATTCAGGGTTGACGCTAGCCTTCCCAGCTCATCTTCACTATTTACCTCTATCCTTCTACTCAAGTCGCTTTCTTCTATCCCCTGCGCCGTTCGAGTGATCTGCTCTACAGGCTTGAAGGCACGCTTGGCTAGAAACAGCCCACCGGCGCTTGCCAGACCTATCATTGCAAGAGCTGCGAAAATAAGGTTACGTCTGAACCCTCTCAACACACTCTTTAATTCGTCCATTGAGCGGCCGACTACCGCAACGGCATGAATGGCCGGCTCAGCTTCAACTGGGGTAACATAAAGACGAATCTCCTGGCCACTGGCTGCTTCGCTAGTGGTATATAAGCTCTCACCCCCAAGGGCCTCGTCTGTCAAAGTGTCAATCTGGGGGATTTCCCATTTTCGGCCCCAGCTCCATATCAGCTGTCCTTTGTCATTGTAAAGCAGTATCATGTCGACTGGTTGCTCACTGAGACCAAGCTGGTCCTCATAATTCAAGACGAGGTTACCGTCCTCTACATCCAGAGAATCCTCTAAATCGACTGTCCCTAGCTTTAGAGAGTCGTCTAGGCTCTGATACAGGCTACGTGATAGTGCGAAATATGCCGTCGCGCCAAATGCAAGGAGTAACGCGCCCAAAATAGCTAGGTACCACATGGTCAGCCGAAATTTGATACTCTTGACAAACCTCATAGTTCTCTCAGACGATAGCCAGCCCCCCGTACTGTCTGAATCAGACTAGCCTGTCCCCTTTCGTCAATCTTGCGCCGCAGCCTGCGAATATAGACGTCTATCAGGTTAGACATGCTGTCGAACTCGTAATCCCAGGCATGCTCCTCCAGCATTGTCCGGGTAATCACCATGTTAGGGTGGCACATAAAGTACTCCAGTATGACATACTCCTTGCTGGTTAGCTCCACCTTTGTCTGCCCTCGCCACACCTCCCTGGTCAGTGTATCCATGACTAAGTCTCCCACCTGTAGCCTTGGCGATTTGGAAAGCCCTTCCCGTCGCAGGAGCGCCCGCACCCTGGCCAGCAACTCATTAAAAGCGAAAGGTTTGACGAGATAGTCGTCGGCTCCAGAGTCAAGCCCCTTGACCCTGTCCTCTACGGTATCTTTGGCGGTTAACATCAGAATTGGTGTATTCACCCTTTTCAATCGTAGCTCCTGGCAGACATCGATGCCGTTCTTCTTGGGCAACATGATGTCGAGGATGATAAGGTCATAGGGGGTGGTCTCAGCAAGGTATTCACCATCCTCGCCGTCGTAGGCGGTGTCAACCGCATACCTCTCTTCCAATAGGCCACGCTTGATGATGCTACAAAGTCGCCTTTCATCCTCGACAACCAGAATTCTCACGGTCAATCCTCCGGCTTAGTTACTGATATATTATCATTATATTACAACAAGATGAATAGAAGATGAACGGGCAACAGTTTAATCTAACGTTCATGTTTGTTTCATAGCAGCTTCATGTTGGCGTGCTAGACTCATGCTGAAGCGAGAAAAAAGCCTCTCGCTAATAACAATAGAAAGGGGGTGAAATGTGATGCCGAAGAAGAAGATACTGACCGGGGCTGGCATAGCTGCGACAGCTGCTGTGTTCTTCATCTTAGGGAGCCTTGGCTTGATGCCTGTCTTCGCCCAATCATCGCCCAGCACCAATGTGCCTCAGGCTGTTGTACAAAACGTCGACGATGATGACGCGGCAGAAGCCCTAGCGGAAGGCCCGGATACGGATGCTGTTGAAGAGCAGGTAGGCGACCAGAGCGAACTCGATGAGCAGCAGCCCCAGTACGCAGGTTCTATTCAAATAGACGATAGTCAATACGAAGGCATGAGTGAGGCTGATGAAGCGGCTGCGCTGCAGACTAAGGCTACCATCACCAGCGCTCAGGTTGAAGCGGCTGCTCTCGCTGCTAATCCAGGAGCCACTGTCGTCAAGACGGAACTCGATAACGAGAACGGTGCGCTGGTCTATAGCGTCGAGCTAAATAACGGCCTTGAGGTAAAAGTGGATGCCGGTAATGGCACAATCCTACATACTGAGCAGGCCAATGTAGATCAAGAAGGCACTGAGGCAGAAGACGCACTGGGCGAGTAATACAAGCAGACTGGCTTAGAGATTGTGCGTTAAGGAAAGACTCCTGGGGCTGAAGCATCAGCCCCAGGAGTTCAGGGTAATGAGGGCCGACATGAGTAAATATTAGCGCCGGCCCCACAAGGCTCAGATCTGTTCTGGACACGGGATTAGCCTAAGATGAAGATTTTGTGGATTTAGTATATATGGATTGAAACATATTGTGGTGGTAGCAGAGGAGGCGATATTATTATGAACAATGGCATAGCTGATTACATGAGGAATATATGGTTTCACGCAAGATGGCTCGTTATGTCTGATAGAGACCGCTACATCTATTTGTGGAATCGGGCAAGGAACAGTCCAGGGTTCCAGACTTTAAGACACCTGAAGAATGATAGTGATGTACAGGGCATACATCTACTTCCAAGAGGGCGATTGGGCTAGACCAAGAGCCAAGTTATAAGGGGGTGACAATATGGAGAAAACTAGATATACCTGTAAGCATTGTAATCACACTTGGGTGCCAAAGAAAGCAAAACCAAAGAGATGTCCTCATTGCAAGCGGAGTGATTGGATACCAGAATCTGGGCTACCGTATCACGATCGATTCACTGACAATAGTATATTCCCCGGCATATTCAATGAGTAGAGCGCTGAGGAAGTGATTGGTTACTATGCCCGGTTAGTTTCGAGCTATCCGATAATCAGCATCAAAGACGCCAGCATCGGGAGGGCACAAATTAGTAAGACAAAAAATATAACCTGAGTAACTATCGTTACTCAGGTTACTTTGTATTTAGCTTCGGATCACCAAAACGGCTATCAGCCGCCCAAATAGGCTCTCTTTACCTCTTCGTTGGTAAGTAACGCTTTGGCCTCGTCCTGTATGACAATTTTGCCTGTCTCCAAAACATAGCCATGGTCAGCCAGACTAAGAGCAAGACGAGCATTCTGCTCTACGAGAAGTATAGTTCTGCCCTCCCCGTGAATGTCCTTTATGATTTTGGCAATCTCCATAACCAGTAGCGGCGATAACCCAAGCGAGGGCTCGTCCAAGAGAAGCAACTTGGGATGAGACATCAGAGCACGTGCCATAGCCAGCATCTGCTGTTCGCCACCGCTCAAGGTGCCAGCCATCTGCTTTTCCCTTTCCTTCAGAACTGGGAAGTGGACAAAAGTTCCTTCCAGGTCCTTCTCTATGCCACTTTTATCCTTCCTCAAAAAGGCACCCATAGAGAGGTTCTCCATTACCGTCATCTGGGGGAAAACCCTTCTGCCCTCGGGGACCATAGCCACACCTGCCTCATTAATTTTTTCAGGCGGCAAATGATCTATCCTTCGACCGTCAAACCAGATCTCTCCGGCGGCAGGATGTTTCAAACCACAGATAGCCCGCAATGTAGTGGTTTTACCAGCACCGTTAGCACCGATGAGGGTAATAATACCACCTTCATCCACCTCGAGAGAGATGTCCTCAACAGCAGCAACTTTGTGATAGTAAACACTGATATCCTTTAATTGAAGTAACAATGTCTCACCTCCTAGTGGGAAAGATAGTACGCTTGAGCGTAGTATGGCATAAACACCCTACCTTGTCAAGCAGGCGAGAAAAAAACTGCTAATGCTCAATTTGTTCAATCCGGTAACGTAGCTTGCCTGCTGGCGCTGTCACCTCTGCTATCTGCCCCTGACGCCGTCCTACAATAGCTTTACCGATAGGTGAGATACTAGAGATTTTGCCCTTAGCTGGGTCTACCTCCTTAGGACCGACCAGCATGTAGTGCAGTTCCTCACCCGTTGCCAAGTCACGCAGGATAACACTGTCACCGATACCCACCTTTGAGGCACCCCTTTGGCTATCTTCAATAATGGTAGCCGATTTCAGAGTCTCCTCTAGCTCTCTAATCCGCCCCTCCAATTGTCCGTGCTGCTCCCTAGCTGCCTCCAGCGGAGCATTCTCACGGAAGTCCTTATCTGCCGCCGCCTTACGCATTTCATCAATAGCCTCAGAGCGCTTATCCTTAAGGACGACAAGCTCGGCTTCCAGCTCGGTATATCCCTGCCGAGTTAAGAAGACGGTTTCTGAAGGGGCTCGCCTAGGCAAAGGCTGAGGCGAAGTTTTCCCCTTCCTAGTCTTAAGATGAACGGCAAGATTACTTTTACTCCACCCTTCCTTTTTGGCATAAATGAGGAAGGCCCGTATTAATTCGAGCTTTTTGGTGTAGTCAGCATCCGATAGCGATATCTGTTCAGCATATTTAGCTATTTCTGGAGCAGTAAGCCCAGCAAAAGGTCTCTCCCAGCCATACCAGCGAGCAAATCTATATACCTCCTGCTGACTTATTTCCCTAGCTTCAGCGGACAAGCTAACCAGAAAACGACTGGCTGCCTCACCCAAGCTCAGACTCTGGTTGCCACTACTCACTCTACGGATGCCCTCCTTTAAATAATTGTGTGCTCAGCCCTATTATAAGCATTAACTACTTAAATAATAAATACGGGAGTTTCATCACCTTAATGACTTTAGCTATCGGCCCACCCCCCAGTATCTTCACCATCGCCTCGCCATGCCAGTCGAAAGACAAATCATCTGCTTTAAGCAAGGTATCAATACTGCCCCTATCTTTCATTATGTCAAATATCTTGTCGATCTGCTTATCGCTCAGGTGCTCATAAAACCTCCGAAGCCAGTACCCCATCTTCAACTCACGTCCTATCTTCCTCTTCCACTCTCGCTCATAATTAGCCAAGCTCCCGGCTGACAGAGAATTGGTTTCCAGCGCCCGGTGCAGATTGTCGGCAGCTAAGTCGGCACACAGCAAGCCGTAGTAGATGCCGCCACCAGTACTGGGCTTTACCTGTCCTGCCGCACCCCCTACCACCAATAGCCTCTCACTATAGGTTCTGGATAGCGGTTTTAGTAAAACCCCTCCATAGCTCAGCCTAGCCTCAGCGGAAGCTATCTTACCCTGAGCCGACAGGGATGCCATTAACCTTTCCAGATAGAGCCCTGGGCTGCGACGCGAGAGTAAGCCCACCAGAGCTCTGTGTGGCGAGGTTGGCACCAACCAGGCAAAAAAATCAGGAGCTATCTTTTGCCCAAAATAAACCTCCACCTCACCTACATCCGCTTCCACCTCAACCTGAGCTCCAACAACGAAACGGCCGATTTTACCCAATCCCTCGGTCAATCTTGACCCAGAGCCAGCAGCAATAACCACCACCTTTGCCTCAAAGTCCGCTCTCTGCCCCTGCCTAGCCACCTCAATCTTAACCCCACCATCTCCAACCTCTATACGCCTTACGGGACTATTGAACACATATTCCACCCCCCTACCCTGAGCCTGAACAGCCATAGCAACATCAAATGCTGCCCGATCTAAAACACAAGCCTGAGCCTCCTGTCGCCAAAGCCTGAGCGATTTCCCCGAAGGAGAAAACAAGTTAGCACTGCTTACCCACCGCAAAATAACACTTTCACCAACGGCAAAGGAGTCAACACACTCCTTACCAATAATGCCAGCGCAGCAAACCCGTTCCCCCAACCGCTCTTTCTTCTCCAACACCACCACCCCATACCCCCTGCCAGCTAGTTTATAAGCCACATGGCTCCCAACCGGCCCGCCACCGATAACCGCAACGTCATACAATTGCCACTCTCCGAATTAAAAGGAATCCAAACGTTAGCTTATCATACATCATGTATATTCACCAGATACTATTTATATCAGTTTTATCAGCCAAGTACTAACCAAGAGTCCACATCTGACA
>CAZCAS010000067.1:0-6797 GCA_964496725.1 uncultured Dehalococcoidales bacterium | reverse complement strand
CCACCAGGCGGCGGGCACTCTTGATATTGTGAGCAAGCCCTTGTTCTACCAGCCGCCGCATAATAAACGGCTTAAATAGTTCCACCGCCATTCGCCTTGGCAAGCCACACTGGTGAAGCTTAAGCTCAGGTCCAACAACAATGACCGAGCGCCCGCTATAGTCAACCCGCTTGCCCAGCAGATTCTGGCGAAAGCGCCCCTGCTTGCCGCGGAGCATATCGGAGAGGGACTTCAGTTTATGATTGCCGCCAATGGCAACCGCCCGTCCCCTCCTCCCGTTATCAATAAGGGAATCAACCGCCTCCTGGAGCATCCTTTTCTCGTTGCGGATGATAATCTCCGGCGCCCCTATTTCCAAGAGGTGGCGCAGGCGGTTATTGCGGTTGATGACCCGCCGATAAAGGTCATTAAGGTCGCTGGTGGCAAATCTACCACCGTCTAGCTGAACCATGGGGCGGAGGTCGGGTGGTAGCACCGGTAATACGGTTAAAACCATCCACTCCGGCTTATTGCCGCTGCGGCGGAAAGCCTCCACTACCTGCAATTGCTTAGCCGCTCGCCTCCGGCGTTGTCCCGAGGTTGAGCGGGTCTCCTGGAGCAGCCGATTTCGCATCTCATCCAGATTCAGGTCCTTAAGTAACTGGAGGATAGCCTCAGCCCCTATGCCGGCGGTAAAGACCTGCCCGTACCTCTGTCTTAGCTCATAATATTGATTCTCGGTGAGCAGGACGCCCTTCCTCAAGTCCTTTAGCTGTTCCACCGTCGCCGAAAGCCTCTCCTCAATCTCCAGCTTTCCCTCCTCAAAGCTCTGCCGGAGGTGGTTTATCTCCTCTACGGTTGCCTTCGCCTTCTCACCCTCTTTAATCTTAGCCTCCAGGGCGCCCTGGAGCTCGTCTAATTGCTGTAAGGTACTCTGCTTCAGTTGCTCAATTGTCTCCTGGCGTGCCTCTTCGTCTATGGAGGTAATAATATAGTGGGAGAAATAAAGGACACGCTCCAGGCTCCGCGGCGATAGGTCAAGCAGCAGTCCTATTCGGCTGGGTATCCCCTTGGCAAACCAGATATGGCTCACCGGGCTTGCCAGCTCAATGTGCCCCATGCGCTCTCTTCTAACCTTAGCCCTGGCGACCTCAACACCGCACTTATCGCAGATAATCCCCTTGTAGCGTATCCGCTTATACTTACCACAGTAGCACTCAAAGTCCTTGGTTGGACCGAAGATTCTCTCGCAGAAAAGTCCGTCCCTCTCTGGCTTCAGGGTGCGGTAGTTGATAGTCTCCGGCTTGGTCACCTCTCCGTATGACCAGCTCCTGACCTGCTCCGGTGAAGCTAGCGAAATGCGAATAGCATCAAAATCATTAACCTCAAGCATCTTTCTCCTCTACCTCTTCCGCTTCAGCGGGACTCTCGGCAACCTCAACCCCCGCCTCTGATTTGGGAGCTTCGGTCACTTCCTCAGCAGGGGTCGCTGCCTGCTCAGTTGGACTCTCGGCAGCCTCAACCTCCGCCTCTGATTTAGGGGCTTCGGTCACTTCTTCAGCTGGGGTCTCGGCCTGCTCAGCTGGACTCTCGGCAGCCTCAACCTCCGCCTCTGATTTGGGGGCTTCTTCACCCTCAGCCTCAACCTCGGTGGCAAATGTTGCCTTTTCCTCTTCGTTAATCACCTCAATGGCAAGCCCCAGGCTCTCCAGCTCCTTAACCAGAACCTTGAACGATTCCGGCACTCCGGGCTGGAGGATATCCTCATTCTTAACTATACCCTCATAGGTCTTGGCTCGACCGGTAACATCATCGGATTTTATGGTCAGTATTTCCTGAAGGATATGGGCAGCACCATAGGCTTCCAGCGCCCATACCTCCATCTCACCAAAGCGCTGACCACCGAATTGAGCCTTACCCCCCAGGGGCTGTTGAGTAATCAGGGAGTAGGGTCCGGTGGAGCGAGCATGGACCTTATCCTCAACCAGGTGGATTAGCTTCATCATGTAGATGCTCCCCACCGTTACCGCCTGGTCAAAGGGCTGACCGGTCCGCCCATCGCGGAGTAGCACCTTGCCCACAATCGGCGGGGGAAGGTTACGCTCGGCTCTTACCTTATTCACTGCCTCTTTCAGCTGGCTCTGGTCGAGATCTCGGCTGTCTATGCCCATTTCTCCAAGCCACAGGCGCAGGCAGACATCCCTCGCCTCCCCAGGGGAGCCATCACCGAATACCCTATCCCCCTTGTAGCCCTTTCCTTTAAGCCAGGCATGAGCCTTTTCCAGGTTCACGCTGGGGTGGTCATCAGCAGGGGCAAGGTCAATCGCCTCCGCCCTCTGGGCAATCCAGGCTCTAGCTAAAGCATCCTCAATCTCTCTGTCACTGGCGCCATCAAAAACGGGGGTAAGCGCCTTGAAACCGAGGGCCTGTGCCGCCCAGCCGAGGTGGGTCTCCAGGACCTGCCCCAGATTCATCCGCGATGGGACGCCTATTGGATTTAAGATAATATCCACCGGCGTGCCATCGGGGAGGAAGGGCATATCCTCAGCCGGGGCAATGAGGGAAATAACCCCTTTATTGCCGTGGCGCCCGGCCAACTTATCCCCCACCGAGACCTTCCGCTTCTGGGCAATCCAGACCTGCACCCACTGGTTGACGCCGGCAGGCAGGTCATCACCTTCATGACGAGAGAAGACGCGGACATTAATCACCCTGCCCCACTCACCGTGAGGCACCCGCAGCGAGGTATCCTTCACCTCGCGGGCTTTCTCGCCAAAGATAGCCCGCAGCAATTTCTCCTCAGCCGATAGCTCGGTCTCCCCCTTGGGGGTAATCTTACCGACCAGTATATCGTCGGGACCAACCTCAGCGCCGATGCGGACAATGCCCTCCTCATCAAGCTCGCGCAGGCTTTCCTCACCGACGTTGGGTATATCGCGGGTAATCTCTTCCGGTCCCAGCTTGGTATCCCGGGCTTCTATCTCATGCTTCTCAATATGAACCGAGGTAAACTTATCCTGCTCCACCAGGCGGCTGCTGATGATAATAGCGTCCTCAAAGTTATAGCCTTCCCAGCTCATAAAGGCGCAGACCACATTCTGCCCCAGAGCCAGTTCTCCGTCTTCAGTAGATGAGCTATCAGCCAGAACCTGCCCCACCTCCACCCGTTCCCCCTTGCCGACTATGGGTTGCTGGCTGATGCACGTTCCCTGATTGGTGCGGACAAACTTCATTAACGGGTATACGTCCTTGTCACCGCTATCACTGGTAACCACAATCTCGGAGCTGGTCGCCGAAGTGACCTTCCCCGCATTTCGAGCAAAGATGACCTGCCCGCTATGCTTGGCAACCTCTACCTCCATACCGGTAGCTACCACCGGTGCCTCGGGGCAAAGCAGGGGCACCGCCTGGCGCTGCATGTTAGACCCCATCAGGGCGCGATTAGCATCATTATGCTCCAGAAATGGTATTAGTGATGTAGCCACACTGACTATCTGCTTGGGTGAAACATCCATAAACTGAATCTCAGCGGGTGCTAGTAGCAAGTAGCGGTCAGCGTATCTTGTTTCAACCTTTTCATCGACAAATTGGTTATTTTCGTCAAGACGGGCATTAGCCTGGGCTATGGTGTATTCGTCCTCTTTATCGGCCGATAGGTAAACGACCTCACTAGAGACGAAGGGCACCACCTTTATCTTTCTGGGAGATAGTTTGGCCAGCCTGGCGGCAAGCTTCTGGGTAATGATAGTCTTGGCTCCGACTACGGTAGTGCCTTTACTATTAAGCACTGCCTCCGTGGTTGTCCTCCCCACCAGCTCAGCCGAGGTATTGTCCACCTCAGAGATAACCCGGCGGTACGGCGCCTCAATGAAGCCGTAGCGGTTAATCCGTCCATAGGTAGCCAGGGAGCCGATAAGACCGATGTTAGGTCCCTCCGGCGTCTCAATGGGACAGATTCTACCGTAGTGAGAGAAGTGGACGTCTCTGACCTCAAAACCAGCCCGCTCCCGGGACAACCCTCCCGGTCCCATGGCTGACAAGCGTCGCTTATGAGTTAGCTCCGCCAGGGGGTTGGTCTGGTCCATAAACTGCGAAAGTTGCGAGCCGCCGAAGAACTCCCTGGTGGCGGCCATTACCGGGCGAATGTTGACCAGGGCGCTGGGGGTTAGTGCCTCGGTGGCGAGGATACTCATGCGCTCCCTGACCACTCGCTCCAGGCGCAGCAAGCCGATGCGGAACTGGTTTTGAATCAGCTCGCCGACAGTGCGCACCCGCCGATTTCCCAGATGGTCAACATCGTCGGGGGTATCAGCGCCATTATTAACCATAATAATGTGCCTTACTATCTCAGCGATGTCCTCTCTGCTCAGAGCCAGCTGGTCTTCCGGGATATCAAGCCTGAGTCGCTTATTAAGCTTATAGCGCCCCACCTCCCCAAGGTCATAGCGCACCGGGTCAAAGAACAGGCTTTTGAGCAGTTTCTTGGCGTTTTCAATGTTAGGCGGGTCGCCGGGACGCAGCTTTCTATAGATATCAAGCAGTGCCTCAGGCTCATCCTTGACCTGAGGCTCGCGCTCTAGAGTTGAGCGGATATACTGGTGCTCGGGGGAGCTATCCTCATTGGCAAATAAGCCAAGCAGCTCTTGCTCACTGCTATAGCCGATAGCCCGGAGCAGGGTGGTGATGGATATCTTGCGCTTACCGTCTATCTTAGCCGAGATTACATCCCGATTGCTGGTCTCAAATTCAAGCCAGGCCCCACGGGTAGGAATCAGTTTGGCATGGCACAAGCGACGACCGGTGGCGGGGTCTTCCTCAACCGAGAAATATACGCCCGGGGAACGGAGTAGCTGGCTTACGGCCACCCTCTCCGCACCACTGGTAATAAAGGTGCCCTTGGCGGTCATCAGGGGGATGTCACCGAAAAAGAGGTCCTGTTCCTTGATTTCCCCGGTCTCTTTAACCAGCAGTTGCGTCCTAACATAGAGGGGGGCGGAATAGGTCAGGTCTCTTGAGCGGCACTCCTGCTCGCTATAATGTGGCTCGCGGAACTCATAGTCTATAAAGCTGAGCGCCAGCCTATTGCCGGTGAAGTCCTCAATAGGAGATATCTCCTCCAGCAATTGCCTCAGCCCGTGTTCCTGGAACCAGCGGAATGAATCAGTCTGGACCTTGAGCAGGTCTGGTACCTCAAGTACCTCAGGCAGCTTGGCATAAGACCTTCTGGGGACAGGAGGCACATTTTGTTCCCTATTTGTCGGCAACATAGAAGCTATCTTTTACTCACCCTTAAGAAGTGGATAAAAATTTGCACCAAGGCATCACTAACCTAAGTCAAACTAGTGGTTATTGGGAAGGCATAATAAGGTGAAACCTTAAATGGCATAATTATAAAACTATATGATACCACCAATTCTGAGTTTTGTCAATACTTATAGCTAGCCATTAGTCCTACTATTGGCTTTTGTAATGATTATTGCTAGAATACTACTAATATTGTCATAGAGAAGAGATAGGCAACAGATGACGGCAGTACAGATACTGGGGTTTATCGGAATCCTCCTCATTATTGGCTTCCTGGCGGATTACCTCTTCCGCAAAGTGAGCTTTCCCGACATACTGATCCTACTTGCCTTAGGCTACCTGATAGGACCTGTTTTCAAAATCATTGACCCCTGCCAGATAGCTCCAGCCTCGCAAATAATCGCCAGCCTGGCTTTAGTCGTCATCCTGTTCAATGGCGGGCTTGACCTCAAGTTCTCCTCCGTCCTATCAAGCGCCCCCAGGGTGGTAGGTCTGGTTGTGCTTGGCATTGCCGCCAGCATGGCAGCGACAGCCGCCTTAACCTACTACATCCTAGATTGGGAGCTGATGGACAGCCTGCTACTTGGCGCCATTGTGGGCGGCACCAGCCCCTCAATAGTGATGCCTCTGGTAAGCCGAGCCAAGGTCCCTGGTAAAGTATCCTCGGTATTAAATCTGGAGTCGGCCTTTGATGGCGCCCTGGTTATCGTCATCGCCCTGGTTGTCCTGCAACTTATGACCGGCGGGAGGACTGGCAACGAGGCTTCCATGGTCGGTCAGGCTATTGCCATAAGGTTTTCCGTCGGGGCGGCGATAGGCGTCGCCGCCGGATTTATCTGGCTCTGGGTGCTGACCCTTCTAGAGGGAGAGGTCTTTGACGATATATTAACCCTGGCTATCGTCTTTCTGGTCTATTTCGGGGTGGAGAGCATAAATGGCAGCGGGGTAATCTTCGCTCTCGCCTTCGGCATAATGCTGGGCAACGGTGTTGAGGTTGCCAAATTCCTACGGATTAAGAGGACGGTGGAGATACATGATGTGATGAGGAAATTCCACTCCCAGATGTCCTTCCTGATAAAGACCTTCTTCTTCGTCTATCTGGGGCTGATGATAACCTTTGACGAACCCAGTGTGATTGTACTGGGTGTTGTTCTATCTCTTGTCCTTCTCTTTGTGAGGTACATCGTAGTGCTTCTCACCTCTATCGGCAGCCACACCTTACTGTCGAACACCGGCTTTTTAGCCACCATGCTCCCCAGGGGGCTATCCGCCGCCGTGGTGGCTGAGATAGTAGTCGCCGCCGGCATTCCAAACGCCTCTATCTATCCAAACATAATAATGGTTGTCATTGTCGCCACCGTCATAATCGCCGCCCTGGGCATTCCCATTTTCGGCAGAAAATCACCGGAGGAAGCGCCGGAGCAATTGGAGTAGGGCTAGAATAAATCTCTACAGTCAAATGGTGGAGATAGGGGGATTCGAACCCCCGACCTCCGCGATGCGAACGCGGCGCT
>CAZCAS010000066.1:0-6892 GCA_964496725.1 uncultured Dehalococcoidales bacterium | reverse complement strand
ATGCTTATGGACTTTACCATCGGGCGCAAAGGCTTACTCGGATACCTTAAGGCTTTGGGCGGTAGTAACGTCGTCAAGGTGATACCGTCTAACGCTAGTGCTAGCGGAGAGCAGGCTAACGGACATAAGAGGCTTAAGGTAACCTGCGGAGCTAATACCAGCTACCTAGCCGACAATGAGTGGATTGGCGAGAAAACGCCTCTTACCCTCTGTGAAGTCAGGGTAAGCCCTAATAACTCCGTCAAGCCCAATATCGGAGCTAGCGAGCTATCAGAGGCACTCAATAGAGTGCTACCGTTTACCGACTTTGGCGATGACCGCCCTGCTTTAACCTGTGTCCTCTTTACCGCTAAAGATGGTAAGCTAACTCTGGTTAGTGCCGATGGCTTCAGGCTGGCGGTAGTTAGCCTTGACTATGAAGGAGAGGGGCAAGCCCTAGTCAGCCGTGATGAGCTTAAGGGTATGGTAAACGCCCTTAAGCGGGCAAAGCGGGCAAGGGTTAGTTTTGAGGGTGAGGATGTTACCAAACCGTCAAGCCTGATACTTGATACCGAGCTAATCCGCTATAAGTGGACTAGCTATGGTGGTGACTATCCCGAATGGCAGAAGCTAATCCCTACCGAGTTTAACACCTTTGCCCACTTTGACACGGTAGAGGCAATCAAGGCTATCAATTCGCTCAAAGTCCTAGCCGACAGCAAAGCCTACCCGATAGACCTCACCATTGGCGATGGCAAGCTCGTTATGGCTAATCCCGATGATAAGGGGTATGCTGAATTATCAGCCGACACCGATGGTCAAGGCTTTGCTAGGGTAGACGGCGGTTACCTTGCCAATGCGCTCAAGGCTTGCGGGGGTATGGTGGAGCTTAAGCTCACCAATGCCTCTAAACCAGCTCTTTTTACCTCTGATGGTTATCAACTGGTAGTAATGCCAATGCTAACCGATGAGGCTATAAAGGCGCAGAAAAAGGAGGCAAAGGCTAAAACCGAGCCAGCCAAAGCCGATAGAGAGGCAAAGGCAGAGGCAGAGGCTACCACTACCGAGCCAGAGGCTACCGAGCCAACCGAGAAGCCCAAAAAGGCAAAGCGTAGCCGAGCTAAACAGCCAGTAACAGCCTGATAGACGCTTATAGCCCAAATAGAACAGCCACGCAAAGAGGCGGGGGAGACCCTGCCTTTTTGCCTTTTTCAGGGGGTATTCGTTCCCCAAGCGTGGGAGCGGATACCCCCTCTTTTTGTGGCTGGAAAGGAAGAAATATGGATATAATTTACCGCCGCACCAACAGGCACAAGTGCTACTGGCTTTGCCAGGATTGTCTTAAAGGGCACACCCACCGGTGCTCTCCAAAGTGCCCTGATTACCTATCCGTAGCCAGAGCCGAAAGAATAAAAAGGGAGGGAGACAATGCCTATCAAGTGGAGCACGGTCAGGGTGAGCGAGACGGTGGACGAGATTGAGGAGCTTATGAACTCCATCAGACCGACCTTGTGGCGGATGCGTGAGAAAGCGGAAGAGCTGAGACGGATACCCAACCTGCCAGGGTATATTGACCAGCCTACTGTCACGATGACCTCTAAGGTGGATAACTTCAACAGCTATATAAAGGGCTACATCGAGCGCATCCGCAACCTCATACCCAAAGAGGCACTGGAGGAGGAACGCAAGGCTTTGGAGTATGGCAGACAGCAATCGCTAATCTAAAAACTGCCGGTATTGAACGGACTACTATGCCCGAAATCAGCTTCTAGTGGTTAACCAGGTATAAGAGGGTCGAGAGAAATCTCGACCCTCTTTTTTTAACCTCTGTGGCTGCACAATTGCCTCTTTTGTTATATCTGATAACTCACTATGTTGAACAAAGCAAACAATTGTGCAATGTTGAGATGAAACACATAATTAAAAAGGCGGGATGCTACTTGCCGGATTTCAGTCAGGGCTCTCCTAACCGGAGGAGCGAGGTGAATTTAAGCTGTCAGGCGGAAAAAATTAAAAAGAACCTCCAGCACCCTGATTTCCCCTAGCAGAGCCCGCCCATGTTTAATTCTTCTTAACTTACAACCTTGTTCTCTTGTACGGACAAGATCCTCTTCGGCTACACATAAGACATGGCGAAGGTTTAGTTTTGTCGAATGTCCCGATGCCGATAATCCCAGAGATTGATTTCAAAGGCACCATCAAACAGCTCTCAGTTAACCTAACACCGAGTGAAGTCGAACCTATTGCCTGAAAAATAACCTTCTGTTGATTAATATCCCAATCGCAGTGACCAGGGCTATATCTCAAAGTTGCCTGACGTCCCATCATTTCGGCTATCCCTTCTATAGCATCTTGAAGCTTGTACGCTGTCCTTTCCACTGCTTCTGACCCTATTGCATCCAAAATAGCGGCTTTCAGCATCTCGCCTTTTTCCATCAGCTTAGAGCTCTCCTCCTCCAAACCGTTGCCAATAGTAACTAGGAATACGACCACCCATTCACAATCGGAGAGCCCATAACTGATAATTTTGCTGGTGAATACCAAGGAGCCCTCCAAAAAAACTTCATCTCCTTGGATATGATCAATTGCCCTCAGCTCATAGGTATAGGTAGGCTTGATAAGCTTATATGCCCTCGCTATCTGACAGTTTACCAATGATGAGATAGATGCTGGAGGACTGTGATCTTTGTAGCCCAAGCATCGGCAGACTTCATTCTTATCTATATTGACCGCGGTTATGGTTTTCACCCCAGGCACCCTGATATCACTCCTGATAGAGTCCTTTTCTATGAGCTGCTAGGTACTTTGCACAGAATGCGTCCTGTCCTAACAGCGCCTGAGCAGCGTAAAGATACCCCATCAATATCCTATCAAGCGGGTCTAAGATATAGGCATCCATTCCCACGGTCAAGGTCTGGAGCGTAAAAATCCTGTTTAGGACCATACGGTTGGGCAGACCATAAGATATATTGCTGAGTCCGCAGATTAGGTGAACCCCTGGGTATTCCTGTTTGACTAACCTGATGGCGTCCAGTACTTCCAAACCAGCGCAGTCGCCAGTAGCTAACGGTTGCACCACCAAGTCCAGGTAAATGTCATCCGCAGCTACGCCCGATTCAGCAAGTTTCTTTACTAGTTCGCGAGCGACCCGCAATCTATCTTCAGCGGTTTGTGGTATCCCCTGGTCATCCATGCACAGAGCAACCACCCGCGCTTTGTATTTCACCACCAGAGGCAACATCGCCCTATAGCGTTCTTCTTCTCCGGTGATAGAGTTAACCATCGGCTGGCCGTTGTGGGCAAGGGAGAGGCCGACTTCCATGGCAGCAGGATCAGGGGTGTCAATGCATAGCGGCACTTTCACCGCTGCCTCTATGTTTTCTATCAACCACTTCGTTACTTCTAGCTCGTTACCTAGCGGGTGGCTGCAGTTGACATCCAGATAATCGGCACCGGCTTCCACCTGTCTCTTTGCAATGTCACGAATGTATTCGCTATTTTGTCTCTCCACATTTTCCATGATTATCTTGCGGCTGGTATTAAAGAGTTCGCCCACGATTAACACGGATATTTTTCTCCTCCAATTTGAACCGTTTTCATATTAGCGTTTGCTCAGTAGTTGCTTAGCTTTATCAACTGCGGTGATCGCGTCTGGAGCGTATCCATCTGCCCCGATGGAGTCAGCAAAGGCCTGTGTAACCGGTGCACCTCCAACTATTACGTGGATTTTATCTCTTAAATTGCTACGCTTGAGAGCCTCAATAACATCCTTCATGTGCGGCATAGTGGTGGTTAAGAGTGCCGATAGCCCTAGTATATTCGGCTGCTCTCGCCCTACCGCTTCAATAAACTTGTTGGCTGGTACGTCCTCTCCGAGGTCTACTACCTCAAAGCCCCCGCTCTCCAGTATCATACCGACGAACTTCCTCCCGATACTGTGAACATCCCCCTCAACCTGACCCATTACCACTCTACCTGTGTAAGTAACTCCCCCCACGATTAAAGGCTTTAATAGCTCCATGCCTCTGCTCATGGCCTGAGCAGAGGCTAGCACTTCAGGTATAAACATCTCCCCGGACTTCATTTTCTCCCCTACCACTGCCATGCCAGCAGTAAGTCCTTCAGAAATAATTTCTGTGGGGCTATTACCTTTATCGACTAGGTTTTGAACCAGTTCTTCTACCTTATCCATATCCCCAGCAATAATGCTCTCCTTTAGCTCTTTGTACTCTGCCATTGGTAATACCTCCTTCTATATACTATGTAGTGATATTGTCTCGAGATGCAGTAGCAATTTGGGCTACTAATTACTTCCCCTCTCGCTGGTTTAAACGACTTCTTAGTAGCCCCAAGCCCTCTCTCAGCAGCTTCCGGCTATATGGTTTTTCCCCTTGGTAGAGAACGTCGCAAGGTATCTTATCGCATCCTAAACAGTAGGCTACCTTGTTTTTTATAGCACATTCCATAGCTGGGCAAGTGAATCCGTCCTTCTTAAACTCCTCAAACTTGGCAGGGGCAGCTCCATCAGTTCCTGGAAGGCAGCCTGTACATACTTTCTTGGTGTAGAAAACGCAAATTTCGCATGCCATACCACATGCTCCAATACGCATATTCACCTTCCTGCATTAAATTAATTCTTACAGTGCTCAACCCTGTTTCACAAGCATCAAGCACCTAGTTATTTCACCAAGTGTTCACGGGCTTGTTTTTCTATTCGGTTCATTTCCCTTCGTACCTCCTCAGGCAGTTGAATGGGCTTTAATCTCTTTTTAATCTCTCTATACTTATCCAAAGTACGAGTATAGAGGTCCTTGCTGCCCTCTGAAATCCAGGTTTCCCTTGACAGCGTGGCAAGAAATTTAGGTCGTAAGGCCTCACGGCAATGTTGTAAGGTATGAGGTCGTTCCAAATAGGTGCCACCAGGAGCAATTTCCAATATAGCTTTCCATGCTAAGTAATCATCATCCACCTTCACCGGTGAGCAAAGTCGTTTGAAGACACTAACCAAGTCATTATCAATTATTAACTGAATCGGGCTGCTTACTCTAATAACATCTAACTGGCCAGCTCCACCTAAAATATCACAGCCAGTCCTGGCAACCATTAGTCCACTGAGACTCTTTTCAATCTGGGCGTGCCCGTCAGGAATATGAGAATCCGCTCCAGGTTCATAATGTGCTGGTATATGGAAAGCCTCCTTGATGAATTGAACGCTAGCTGCAGCAATTACCATAGCCTCAATGCTTTCCTGAAGGTTTCTCCCCGTTGCCATGTCGAGGGCAAAAGCAAAAGGAGCACCGATGACCTTGGCTCCAGTCACTATCAACTGACTCATTACTAACTGAGCTAAGATTTCGATGCCCATTTGAAGAACTGTGCCAGCGATAGTAACCGGGGAGGTTGCCCCTACCAAAGGTAGAGAAAAAATGTGCATAGGCACTCCATGACGAGCTGACAGGATAATTGCCTCTATATCCATATCCTTGAAGCTAAAAGGCGATAGCGCACAAATAATCATGCTGACTACAGGCCTCTCTTTCAAAGCCTCGGTGCCTCCAGCTACCACTTTACCTAACTCAATTAAATATTCCAGGCTGCCAAAACTATAGGGGTGTATCATTACGTGCTTCGAAGTATTCTCAAAGAGGGTCTTTATCCCACATATATCGGCAATTTCTTCAGGCACATCGGTAACGAAGGGAGTGGCAGCCAGGGGTATATCGTCCAAGACCTCCAAGAGTTGAGCCCATTCTACTACATCAGCCTGTGTTAAAGGGCGGACAGTATTAGATTCTGGTTCCAGATACTCCGGTTCACCAGTGTTACCCAATCTATAAAAAAATCCGTCTGGGTGAGGAAGAATAGCATCATTACGCCCATTGCTACTTGCCAGCATAAAACTATGTGGAACACTGCGCAATGCCATCTCTACTATATCTTTAGGAAACCGGACTTGGTGATTATCAAAATCAACCCATGCACCTGCCTTGTCAAAGATTCTTAAGCCCTCAGGATGAGTTACTCTCACCCCCTTGCTTGATAGAAACTTTAAGCACTTATCATAGATAATGCTTACCTGCTCCCCAGTAAGCACTTTGAGCTCTAGATCGTTTATCATCTGTCAAAAACTCCTCCTCTGATATGAAATTATGTGTTCTTTGGTCTTCAGCCCCATAAAGAAAGTAACCCTTCAATCTTAAAGACCCAAATATGCCTCTTTTACATGATTATCTTGTAGAAGGTCTTTGCTCTTTCCCTCCAGAACGATGGCTCCGTTTTCTAACACGTAAGCTCGATCAGCCATCTCAAGAGTACGCTGAACATTTTGCTCGACCAGCAAGATGGTAGTTCCTTGCTCACGCAGCATCTTTATAGCCTCAAAGACTTCCCGCACTAATAATGGCGATAGCCCGTGTGATGGCTCATCAAACAGGCACAGTTTTGGTCTTGACATTAAACCTCGACCTATAGCCAACATTTGCTGCTCACCACCGCTTAAAGTTCGAGCTAATTGTCCTGCCCTCTCCTTAAGTATAGGAAAAAGCTGATAAACCTGCTCAATTGTTTCCTCCCGTTTCTTCCACAGTTTGCCAATATAAGAGCCCACCTCCAAGTTTTCACGCACCGTCATGTCTACGAAAAGTTTTCTGCCCTCGGGGATATGGGAAATACCAGCTTCAACAATAAGATGAGCCTGTATTTCATTTATTCGCCTACCCAGAAATTCTACAGTGCCTGAAACTGGATGTAGCAGACCAGATATAGTGTTAAGTATGGTAGTTTTACCAGCTGCGTTAGCGCCAACTAAAGCCACTATCTCCTTCTCATCAACTTTGAAAGAAACGTTCCATAAAGCCTGAGCTGTCCCATAAAAGACATTTATATTGTTAACTCTTAGCACAAGCCTACTCTC
>CAZCAS010000065.1:0-6910 GCA_964496725.1 uncultured Dehalococcoidales bacterium | reverse complement strand
AGTCTGGGCAGTCTCAATTCCACTCCTGCTGAACCTGGCTTCATCATCCATCGGTGGCTTTATCAGTACGATACAAATACCACCCAATTTTTTCGTCCTGGCGGTAGTGTATTTCACCCTGGGCTACCTGTTGTTCGCCGTGCTTTCGGCAGGTATCGGCGCCATCAGCTCCAGTTCGCGGGAAGGACAACAACTGGTCGGGCTTATTACAGTTCCGGCACTTATACCGCTCTGGACCATGTCGCTGCTTATGTTAGTTCCGGATAACCCAATTTGGGTAGTTCTTACTATCTTCCCTCTCACAGCTCCCGTGGAAGTGATAGTAAGAATGGGCGTGAGTGATATCCCTGTCTGGCAATTGGTCGCTAGCATAGCGGTGCTGGGACTCTCCATCATTGGGGGTTTGCTGTTAACTACCAAGATTTTCAGAACGTACTTGCTCATGTATGGGAAAAGACCTGGAATTGGAGAGATTATCCGAAACCTCAGGAGTGGATAGTCCGCACAGACTATGAGCTAACTCAAGAGTTACTCCGTCTCTCCTATTGCTTCAGTGGTGAATTTTTCAGCACTTCGCCAATATGGCCCCGGCTCTTCCTGCCAAACGCCGTTTTAATTTCTCTATCTCTTCGACCCCCGTTTCATGTCGCTTGCGAATTTAGCGATGCCAAAGACAAAAACGACTAATAACCCTCCCGTCTCCACGCCCCTAATTACGATATTAGGCTCCGTTATTAAATATTCACCGTAGCGCCAAATGTTCGAGAAATGCCACAGCAGAGCAGCACTCAAACCAATTATCAGGATGTCAGCAACCGCATTTTTCAAACCCATCTCGCTTGTTTTACCCTAATCTCTTTCTTCTCCTCAGCCTAATCGGCAAGAAAATGGCCAAAAAGACCACAACACCAATAATTGGCCCCACCATAGCCCAGTTAGTCTTTAAAGGAGGCACCGCCGTGGGTGGGGCTAGGGGAGCAACTACTGCCTCGCTGACTGTAAATGAACCAGTAAGACCATCAACATCCACCAAGTAAGTACCAGCCTCATCCTCAACTACACTAAAGGTCACTGTTTCACTGGCACCACCGGCAAGGGTCACCTCTTTCGTTTGTCTCACTACCCCATTAATCTTAAGAATCACAGTATAGTCGCCTTGCTCCTCGCCAGTATTGCTCATCAAAAGGCTGATGCTCACTGCTTCGCCAATATCCACCGTACGGGGAGAGATAGCCAGTGAGCTGGTAGTGATAACAGCTGGTGCCAGCACAGGTGGAGCTGCGGGTGGTGGCATAGCAACAATGGCAAAGGTGGTGAAGTGGTCAACCTCAACAGTGATGGTGTCGTTTTCGGTATCAATGTCAAAGTCCTCCTCATCCAGCACTACCCACTCGTCACCATCCCAGTAGGCTACAACCAAGTCTGTTCCCTCAGGCCAATCCTCAGGGTCATAGCCCCAGGTTAAGGTTATCGGCGGGTCAAAGGTAGCCCCGTCAGGACCAAAGTTATACGCACCGAGAATATGTGCGCCCTCAGGTGGGTCGGGCGGATTTTCATCAACCTCCGCCTCCAGAGTCTCCAGCGGGTTGCCATCTTCATCCAGGGCAATGGTACCCTCCTCAATAGTGAGGGTTAAGTTGCCATCCTCAGAGGTGGCTTCTATTGTCTCTAAAATCTCACCATCCGCACTGATGGAAAATTCAGCCTCCTCGCCAAACAGGGTGGACTCTATGTTGGGGGCGAGGACTATTCCACCCCCACCCGATGGGATAGAAATTCTCAGGTCCATTTCAGTTGGCCCGCCACCAACCTCAAAGGCGGCCGTCTGACCGGTAGAATGGCCTTTTACATAGAAGGTTATGGTATCCCCATCACTAGCATCGTCACATGAAACAGCAAGGTAGTCACGAGTGGTCACATCCCCATACTGACCAACAACCGTGGTGGTATAGCTACCAGCATCTTCCCCGTTAATCTTGGCACTAACTACTGTGCCCGCTGGAGCACTCACGCCGTTTATCTTTACCGTGCCATAAAAGGCATGGGGAATAGGTGGCACAGCTAGAACTGGAGTTGCCCATAAAAGCAGGGTTAACGCCAAAAAACCGCACACAACTAGCCTTATTTTTCTTTTCATATTCACACCCCAAACTCTATTAGTTTAGCAGGAGAGGCTATCCCCCTCCCGCTAAACTAAAGTTTCAGTTCCTTTTATGGCGCTACCCAGCCAAGCGGGGTCGGGTCAAATAAGCCCAGTGTCCGGTCTATTGGCAGGAATACCCAGTAGCCCTCGCCGACGTCGAAATTGTTAGCACTAGCTGCCCCAGCGATGTAAACCCATGAGTTCTGATTTCCCGACGGGCTGATTATGTGGGTGTAGCCGGCAGTAGAACCAGCGGTGGCAATGGATATGCAGCTATCTACCTCTGACCTCGCTGTCATGCCTCCACCGATAAAGTTCCAGCCATCGTTTAAATCTCGGCTTGGCATTGAGAAGAGGGTACTGGCGCAAAAAGGTACGCTACCAGCAGAATCCATCTTAATGTAAAAGCCCTCGCCTGGCTTTATGGCATACCCGCTGGTAGTCCCGAGCGACACAAAAGTCTGGCTGGCCGTATCAAAGCGGTAAGCCATGCTGTAATCCAGGTGGGTTAAGGTATAAAGCTCTGCCCAGGTATTATACTGGCCATCCAGCCCAATAGGTGCGGAGAAGGTATTCCAGCCAGCAATCAGAGGTCTGGGAAGGGCATAAGCCGGCACCTCATTGGCTACGATGTTGGCTACAGTATCTCCATCGTTAGCCGTAGTTGTCAGGTATAGCCACGGGTCGTAGTCAACATTATTGCTTACAGTGTCGCCTCTATAGCCAGAGACACCGGGGTTGGTGGTAGCATGATATGCTCCCGTCGCCTTCCCCCAGTAGTTGTACTCGGCAGTCAAAGTTGCGGCAACGTTATTGTACACCCCGTAGGTGGTGTTACCGCTGAAGTCGTTGTACTTTACGGTGAAGTCACCAGGCTCCCAATTGTCGGTGGCAGCGGGAAAGGTACCATAGTCAATGGCAAGGCCGTAGGTGTTGTTGGAGAAGGTATTCTGCTCAATGACTATGTTCTGGTCTACCCCTGTTGCCGACGCATTAACCAAATCAATACCGTAGTTACAACCGCTAAAGGTATTGCTGCTGATTTCAAGCGTACCAGTGCCGCATACCAGACCCCCACCGCTATCAGACCCTATGACAACACCATTCCCAACGCTAGTAATTGTGTTCCCACTGATGGTGGAGCCTGTTGAACTGATGTCGAGCTCGTTAATCTCTACGGCGGAGGTTTCCAGAGTATTATCGGTTCCGGTAAAGGTGTTGTTGCTTACGGTTAACCCAGCGACAGGGCCACTAAGATGACCCCTGACTCCCATGTCGTACTGGTCGGTGACTAAAAAGGTATTTTGCGTTACTGTCAGACCACTGGTAAGAGCGGCATTCCATATCCTTATCGCGTCTCCAGCAGTAGTACCGTCTCCGGTATCGAGCGTATTATATGAAATTTCAACATCCGTCGGACCGGTAAGCGCGATAAGAACGGCGGCTTCCTGCAAGGTGAAACCCTTACCTGTCGCACCACCGAGCACAAAGTTATCGGCATCGGAATTAAGGGTCATAGCACCTTCTATGAAAGTGGTAGCCTTACCCGCCGTGGACTCAAGGGTAAGGCTTGCTGTGCCGACGCTGATGTCTTCCACATATGTGCCCGGATAAACCGTGATGGTGTCGCTGGCACTGGCAGAGTCAACGGCATCATCGATCATGCCGTAGTAGGTGGTGCCGTTTACCTCGATATCGTCAATGTAGCAGGTCCTCGCGCTACCGACCCAGCCTATCTCAAGTCGAACCCTGGTCAGTTCCCAGGCAGTAGCCGTATCACTACCCGCTGTCATCTCCGGCTCAGCGTTAATCGCAGCCAGAACTCCAGCAAGAGTAACACTCCCGGTATTGTCATAAAACGAGGTTCCGTCAGTAGGGTCGTTACCGAAGTATATGCAGGTTGACGCGCTAGTCACCTCCTCCGTTGTCCCTGAGCTTAGGGTGGGCGACGCCTCGGCTGTGTTAACCGTTACGTCTACGTGCCCGGCGCCATCAGGGTCAACATTATCAGCAGAGGTGAAGCGCAACTCCATTAACGGGCCGTTGGCGGCATCTGTATAGTACCACCAGCTCCACCCATCGCTAATAGCAGCCATGTCATCGACCGTTGTTCCCGTGAGTGGAGTGAATTGTACGTAGGAGTTATCCCCTGAAGCATAGTCAAGCAGTACCGAGTAGCTTCCGGTGCCTTTTTGCACATCCGACCACGACGCTGCATTCGTACCCGTCTGAAGTGTGTATGGACGAACATTGAGCGTACCAGGTGATGCTGCCGCTGGCAATGCTGTTACCAGGCTAAAGCCCAGCACCAACGCCAATACAAGCAATACACTAAAGATTTTTCGTTTCAACTTCTTTGCCTCCTTCTACCTGAGATCGGACCCTTAATCTATCCTCTATTAGCACCACCTCCTTTTTGATGATGTCCACCAAGATATTTTCTACCTGCCCACCTGAGCAACATACTAATCAGCATGCCTATAGCTACCCCAATCAATAGAATCAGCCAAAAGTTAAGTGTCCCCATCTATCCTGGCACCTCCTTCTAAAGTAGAGAGGCGAAATACTCAGCGAAAAATAAGGTAGTTAGGCTGTTCCTTTTATTACCTTTACGGTCATATATTGTTCCTATACGGACAAAAATAGCACTGCAGCTGCCGTTTGTCAATAGGTTGCCGCTTAATTCTTAGGGCACGGTTACCACCCCCCTACCCCATAAAGGATAGGAGAAGCCACCTCCGACAAATGACTATGCCAACTGTTTGACAAATGGCGAAATGACATTGTAGAATGTGCGCATGCGCACAAAGGATGCCCCGATAATCTCATTTCTTAGGGAACTATTGCGCCGTCGTAAAAGTTTACCGAGTCAACTGGCGGCTAATTTAGGTGTTAGCCATGCTACCGTTAGCCGCTGGCTTTCCAGTGAGGATATCCCCAATACCCGCTCCTGTCAGAAGCTGGCTGAATATAGCGGTGTACCTCAGGAGAAGATTCTTTCCCTCGTTGGTCACCTGCCTAGAATAGCTGAGAAGGGGCCTCCTGAGTGGCCTGAGTTCCGTGAGTATGCCCGCCGGAAGTATCCGAACGAACTAGATGAGGACCTCATTACCATGATTGAGGACCTCATTGAGCGTCGGCGGGAAAGAATATATGAGAAGAAGAATCCCTAAACGTTTGAGAGACATGTAAACGCCCCAGCCAACTATAGGACAGCCATGTTCATCCAGCCAGAGATGAGAGTCTTGAGTGCCTCAATTGAAGCAATGTAGCCGTGTGAATACCGTGATGCCCTTAGGCTGAGGATGTAACCCCACAAGGATGTTATCTGAAACCAGCTTTGTCGCCGTGCCAGTCCGGCTTTGAAGCCGGTTTAGCTTCGCTGGAGCGGAAGACGAGATTCGAACTCGCGACCTCCTCCTTGGCAAGGAGGCGTTCTACCGCTGAACTACTTCCGCAATGCCCTGGTGCCGAGGCCCAGAATTGAACTGGGGACACGCGGATTTTCAGTCCGCTGCTCTACCGACTGAGCTACCTCGGCGCAAAGATAATTGTAGCTGGTAAGCGATATGAGTGTCAACTCTAATCTGCCCAATACTTACGCACAGACAGCAGATTACCAGTACTTGTATTGCCCAACGGAAGCTAAAGTGAGCACCTGTTTGATAGACCTTTGCCTTGAATTACGACTTGAGGATATATCCATAAGCAAAAAGGGACTCTATTCAGCCGGAGTCATTTATATTTCAGGCAAGATTTTATTCCGCCCACCAACTGAAAACACGGGTTCCTAGTCCTACATGGATTGTAACCAGCGGCCCAATATTGCTTATAAATACCTCTTCACACTGGAACTGTGATAAGGCCTTTTCTTTAAGCTGTTCAGCTTCAACCAAAACGTCAGCATGATTAATGGCGACATGTAATTTGCTATCGGAGGGATAGCCTTTCACCACATCGAATAATGTATTAAGCGCTATACCTTTGGTCTTGCACCTTGCGAGAGGAGTGGTCTTCCCTTCTGTGGAGGCATCCAGCTTCAAGAGCGCTGTATTGCTAATTTTGGAATCTGCCCATGGACGTGCCTGATGTATCCTCCCACCTTTTGCCAAATAATACAGATCATCCGATAAAATAATCAGGTTTACCTTTTTTATCATACCATTAGCTATCTCTAATACCTCTTTGAGGTCACTCCCGGCATTAGCTGCCCTGGCACTTTCTAGCGTTACCATCATTTGTGCTCCACCCCAACTCCTTGAGTCAAGCACTTCAATATTGGTCTTAGCCAATTCATCTTTAACCAAGTCCTTAGCAAGTGAAGCTGCCTTTACTGTCATACCCAGATGTTCACTGTACCCAATATATACGATAGAGGCGTAATCCTTACTTAATTTGCGATACGCACGCACAAAATCATCAGGGGAGGGAGACGAAGTCGTGGGCAGATTGTTTTTCTCTTTCCACTTCGGCATATTCGCGTAGAATTTTACTAAATTCAACTGATTTTCAGGATGTGATTCACCGTCAATAATGATATATGTGGGAATTAGAGTTATATTGTATTTATTCGCTACCTCTTCCGGCATGTAGCTTACAGTATCCGTCATAACAGCAATATGGTGCATTTTGCTCCTCCTTCCATCAGGAACTGTGGCAATATTATTACCAACCAAAGACAGTGTCAATATAATAATCCAAATCTATCTACTCAGTTACTTGACATCAGCAAACCCTGGAAATACTATCAGGCTACCACCAGTGGAA
>CAZCAS010000064.1:0-6991 GCA_964496725.1 uncultured Dehalococcoidales bacterium | reverse complement strand
AAACAGGTACAGCCAGCGGTCAGATTCGAACTGACGACCGGCGGTTTACGAAACCGCTGCTCTACCCCTGAGCTACGCTGGCGTTAGCTAAGTATATCACAAAGCTATGTCACCGCTGAATAATTCGCTTACACCCCCAGCACACCTCATTGACCCCCCGAGTGGCTTATGATAGTATTTTTAAAAACTCCGACTATGATAATTGCTGGGATTCTATTATAGGCGTTTTTATCCCCTATCCAACGCCATGTCTTCTTAATACTCCCGCTCTCAAAGGCAAACATTATGCAAATAGAGGAAGAGTTAGCCAAGTCGAGACCTGAGAAAGATACACTGCTAACCATCGGTGTCTTTGACGGGGTCCATCTTGGGCATAAATACCTGCTCTCACAGCTAACGGAGCAGGCTAGAGGGCAGAATTTGCTCAGTGGAGTGGTAACCTTCAACCAGCACCCCCAGGAAGTGCTGTCACCTCAGGCCAAGCTGCCATTCTTAACCGACCTTGCCCAGAGAGTCCACCTGATAAAAAATGAAGGCGTTGAAGTTATCGTTGTCCTCTCCTTCACCAGCGAGCTGGCACGGCTCGATGCCCGCCAGTTCCTAAACCTGCTCAAGGAACACCTCAGAATGCGCGGACTGGTAATCGGGCCCGACTTTGCCCTGGGCAGAAATCGGGAGGGCAACACCACCACCCTCGACACAGCAGGAAAAGATATGAACTTCAGCGTGACAGTAATACCACCCGTAATGATAAACGGCGAAGTGGTAAGTAGCACCACTATCAGGAATGCTTTGGGCAATGGAGATATGAAAAAGGTGCTCCAGCTAATCGGCCGTCCCTTTAGCCTCAATGGACGAGTAACCAAAGGGACGGGACGAGGCACGGGGTTAGGTTCTCCCACCGCCAATATGGATATAGACCCGAGGCAGGCTATCCCCGCTGACGGAGTTTACGCCACCTGGGCCCACATTGATGGTCAAACCTATCAATCAATGACTAACATCGGCAAACAGCCTACCTTCGAGGGCAGCCAGCGCACCATAGAGGTCTACATCCTCGATTACCACGGCGACCTATACGGGCGCGAACTCACCATTGACCTCGTGGAACGGCTCCGCAGCGAGAAGCGGTTTGGCACTGCTGATGAATTAAAGAAACAAATAGCCGAGGACATAAAACAGGGAAGGGCTATATTAACAACAAAAGATAGAGGCTAAACCATGAACACCAACAAAAAAGCCATGAGCAAACAAGATATCAAGCGCCTGCTGAGGCGGGGGGTGGCTGAAATCATAGTCGAAGACGAGATGACAAAGCTACTCCGCTCGGGCAAGAAACTGCGACTGAAGGAGGGCTTCGACCCCAGTTTCCCCGATATCCACCTGGGTCACATGGTAGCCCTGAAGAAGCTGCGCCAATTTCAGGATTGGGGGCATCAGGTCATCCTTATCGTTGGCGACTGGACAGCCCAGATCGGCGACCCCAGCGGCGTCTCCGCCACCCGACCTATGCTGTCTAAGAAACAGGTGGAGGCTAACGCTGAAACCTACATGGAGCAGTTCTTCAAGGTGGTGGATAGAAAAAGAACCGAGGTAAGGTGGCAGAGCGAGTGGTTCGGTAAATTTACCCTCGCCGATATCATCAAGCTTACCAGCAAGTTCACTATAGCCCAGCTAATGGCGCGAGAGGACTTCAGCAAGCGATATAGCGAGGGGCAACCCATCGCCATAACCGAACTGCTGTATCCATTGCTCCAAGCCTACGACTCCGTAGCTATCAAGTCCGATGTTGAATTCGGTGGGATTGACCAGAAGTTCAACCTCCTAGTAGGCAGGGAACTGCAGGCGACGGCAGGACAACCACCCCAGCAATGCTTTATGACCCCGCTGTTGGTGGGGACTGACGGCAGCCAGAAGATGAGCAAGAGCCTAGGAAACTACATCGGCGTTGCCGAGCCACCCCATGAGATATACGGCAAGGTGATGTCCATCCCCGACAGCCTAATCATGGACTACTTTGAGCTGGTAACAGACGTCCCTGATGAGGAGTTGAGGGAGTTCAGGCAAGCGCTTGAACAGGCCACCGTTAATCCGATGGAGCTCAAGAAACGGCTGGCAAGGGAGATTGTCACCCAGCTCTACGACCAAAAGGCAGCCACTGAAGCGGAGGGGCATTTCGCCAAAGTAGTTCAGAGGAAGGAATTGCCTAAAGAGATAAAGGAATTTGCACTACCTATGAACCCAATGGCAGCTGCTACACTCCCACTGAGTGCAGCGTTTAAAGAAATCGCCCAATCGCTAAAAAAACCCATAGCTAAGCTTGCAGATGCATTTAAGGTTTTTGACTTTAGCGAACAGGGAATCGAAGTTGATACTAGCAGCCTATTAGTAGTAACGAATCTGGCTAAAAGTAGAAGCGAGGCTAACAGGCTGATTGCTCAGGGAGCAGTCATCATAGACAATAAGAAAATCTCAGGTAATAGAGTCACAGTAAAAAACGGCAGCATTATCAAAGTAGGTAAGCGACGTTTTGCCCGAGTGATAGACGCTGATAAACCGCAAAATAAAGGAGATAAATAGTGGAACAATTACGCATCCCCGGACCCACGCCGGTCCCCGATGAGGTGCTAAAGGCGATGTCCAGGCAGATGATAAACCATCGGGGTGAGGAATTCGGGCAGATAATAGATAAAGCGACAGCCAATCTAAAGCAGCTGTTCCAGACCGAGAATGATGTTTTTCTGCTCACTGGTTCGGGGACGGGTGGTCTGGAGGCAGCTATCGTTAACACCCTGTCACCAGGAGACAAGGTACTATCGGCATCCATCGGCGTTTTCGGGGAACGCTTCGCCACCATCGCCCAACAATTCGGGGCTGAGGTAATCCCGCTCCGCTTTGAGTGGGGGCAAGCAGCCGAGGCCGATGCGGTGCGACAAGCCCTCCACGCTGAACCCAAAATCAAAGCAGTGCTGGTCACCCATAATGAAACCTCCACTGGCGTTACCAACGACCTGGCCTCAATCAGCTCTGCTGTCAAGGAATTCGATAAATTATTACTGGTTGATGCCATCAGCAGTCTGGGCTCAATCAATCTGCCGGTGGATAACTGGCGCTGCGATGTCGTCGTTACCGGCTCGCAGAAAGGGTGGATGGCTCCTCCGGGTCTGGCAATGGTTAGCGTCAGCCCCGAGGCATGGCAAGCCCATGCCAAGGCCAGGATGCCTCGCTTCTACTGGGACTTCTCCCAGGCGAAGAGTTATCTGGAGAAGGGGCAAACACCATGGACGCCGGTCATTCCGGCAATATTTGCCCTGCAGGTATCACTGGAAATGATGCTAAAAGAAGGCCTGCCCAACATCATAGCCCGGCATATCCGCGTAGGCCAAGCGGCACGGGCGGGAGCAAAATCGCTGGGGCTATCCCTCTTTGCTGATGAAAACTACGCCTCCAACACGGTTACTGCCGTAGCGGCTTCGGACGGACTTGATGTCAACAAGATGCGCAAGATTCTAAGAGAGAAACACCAGATTGAGCTCTCTGGGGGGCAGCAGAAACTGAACGGTAAGATATTCCGCATCGGACACCTGGGCCGGGTAACTGAAGATGATATTGAACAGGTGATATCAGCGTTGAAAGTAGCGTTGCCCCAGGCTGGATTCAGGGGTCAGCCGAAATGAAGGTCTTAATCACCGAACCTATTTCCGACGAAGGGATAGACATTCTGCGCAGCCACGCCGAAGTAGATATCAAGTTAGGCTTAAAACCAGAGGAACTAATCCCCATAATCGGCGATTATGAGGCGCTGTTGGTGCGCAGTCAGACGCAGGTCTCAGCCGAGGTGATACAAGCCGGAGAAAAGCTACAGATTATCGCCCGTGCCGGCATCGGTGTAGACAACATCGACGTAGAAGAAGCGACTCGACGCGGTATTGTTGTAGTTAACGCCCCCAGCGGCAATGTTACCTCAGCGGCAGAGCACACTGTCGCCCTCATGTTCGCCCTAGCCCGCAATGTCCCCCAGGCTAACGCCGTGCTAAAATCGGGGATATGGCGGCGCGGCGATTTCATGGGGACCGAGATCAGAAATAAAACCTTAGGCATTATAGGCTTAGGCAATGTGGGTTCGGAGGTAGCCAGACGGGCGCGAGGTCTGGAAATGAATCTCATCGCCCACGACCCCTTCATCTCCGTCGACCACGCCCACCACCTGAAAGTAGAGCTTGTCTCTCTAGAACAGCTGCTTAAAGAATCAGATTTTATTACCCTCCACCTCCCATTGACAGCATCAACCAAGGAAATCATTGGAGCCAAGGAGCTGGCTTTAGTCAAACCGACAGTTCGTATTATCAACACTGCCCGGGGTGGCTTAATTGACGAGGAGGCATTGGCTCAGGCAATAAAGGAGAAGAGAGTGGCCGGGGCCGCCATTGACGTCTTCTCTAAAGAACCGACTACCAAGAGTGCCCTTTTTGAAAATAATAACGTCATTGTTACCCCCCATTTAGGAGCCTCCACAACTGAAGCTCAAGCCATGGTGGCAAAGGATGCTGCGGAACAGATTATCACCGTATTCAGCGGACAGCCCGCCAGATATGCGGTCAATGCCCCCTTTATCCCTCCCGAAACCCTGGTAACACTAGCCCCCTTTATTGAGTTGGCTTACGCAATAGGCAAGCTGGTCAGCCAACTAACTGAGGGGCAAATGAATGCCATCCAGGTTAAATATGAGGGCGAGATTGCCGAGTATGAGACCGATGTGCTCAAAGCCTCTGTCCTCAGGGGATTGCTCGATGAGATAAGCGAAGAACGAGTTAACCTAATCAATGCCAATGTGGTAGCTACTCGGCGCGGCCTAGCCGTGGTAGAGGGGAAGGAAACCACCTGTGAAAATTATGCCAGCCTTATCGATGTTACCGCCACCACCACTGCCGGTGTTATTACCGTGGCTGGAACCGTAATGCGCGGTGCGCCACATATTGTCCGGGTGAATAACTACTGGCTTGATGTTGTACCCACCGGAGGTTATTTCTTGTTCAGTGACCACATAGACCGCCCCGGCCTCATCAGCGCCGTGAGCAAGGTAACCGGCGACGCTGACGTAGACATCAGTTTCATGCACGTGAGCCGCCTTAAACCCAGAGGGAAGGCACTAATGGTATTAGCCCTGGACGAACCCCTGACCGAGGAACACTTACAGCAAATTCGCGCTATCCCCGATATTCATACTGCCAAACTGGTGAGACTGTAGCAGGGGAGGGACGAAACCCCAGACCCTGATTAAAAACCCACGGTCCGAGAAAGAGCAAAGGCCCCGCTGGTGTGATGGATTCTACCATCACACCAGTTTTTAATTCCTCACAAAAAGCATGCAAAGGGCATTGACACCCCTCAAAAAGGGTGCTACAATGCAAGTATCCTTGTTTATAAACAAGTTAATTTGTGCAATGAAGAGACAAAGGGGGTAAAATGCCCAGCATCAAGAAGAAACTCTTTATCTTCAGTGGTTTGCTGCTAGCGTCCACGCTGGTAGCGATGACTATACTCCCCAAGCCGAGTTTAGCCACTACCTACCCCATAACTGTCACCGACGACCTGGGGCGCGAGGTTACTATCGAGGCACTGCCGGAGCGCATTATCTCTTTAGCCCCCTCCAATACCGAGATACTATTTGCCTTGGACCTAGCAGATAGAATAGTAGGAGTGACGGACTACTGCGATTATCCAGCGGCAGCTCTGGAAAAGGAAAAGATAGGAGGTCCCTGGACTCCAAGTATAGAGAGTATAGTTGCCCTCGAACCCGACCTTGTAATGGCTGAAGAGATTAACCCTGAGGAAGTTATTACTACCCTGGAGGGATTGGGGATTACAGTATTTGGTATAGAAGCCACCGATTTAGAAGACTTACTTGATGATATCAACACCGTAGGACAGATAACAGATAAAGAAGCGGAGGCAGCTTCACTTACAGACAAGATGCAAAACAGGATTGACAGAGTAACAGATAAAACCGCGGGGCTTTCCCCAGAGGAAAAACCCAGGGTATTCTACATCGTCTGGCACGACCCTATATGGACTGCCGGGGAAGGCACCTTCGCCAATGACTTGATTGAAAAAGCGGGAGGAACAAATATCTTTGCCGACGTTGAAGGATGGTCGGCTGTCAGCCTTGAGACGCTAGTCGAACGAGACCCCGAAGTAATCATAGTAACAGCAATGGGTGGCGAGGGGTCCGATACATGGGACTGGGTTAATACTGAGCCCCGGCTGGCAGATGTTTCAGCCCTCCAGCACGATAGGGTATACTACGTTGAATCCGACTGGGTTGAGCGCCCCGGGCGACGCATAGTACTTGGCCTAGAGGCGTTAGCTAAATGCATTCACCCCGAAATTTTCAATGTGTCAACAGGAGGTGGAGGCGGAGGCGGCATAGGGGGTCAAAAATATATCCAGGGAAACATTTTTGGTGAGGAGTCAAATTTTCGCATTAGCCAAAGTGGTAAAGTGGAGAAGACAATAGAGGCTACCTCAGAGGATGGCAGGCTAACCATGACTATCCCTGAGGGCACCATTGCAAAGGGCAAGGATGACGAGCAACTTGACAGTTTAGAGATAATCGCCACTGAAAATCCCCCCTCACCACCCGAGGATGCCCATATTATTGGATTAGCCTACGACTTCGGCCCGGATGGGGCAAACTTTGACCCCCCGATAACCCTTGAATTTAGCTATGACCCGGATACGATACCGGAAGGGGTCAATGAAGAGGACCTGACTCTAGCCTACTATGACGAGGATGCCGACCAGTGGGTAGAAGTTGAATGCACCGTCGACCCAGAAACCCATACCATCACCGGTTGCACGGCCCACTTCACCACCTTTGCCATAATTGCCAGCGAGCAAGAAGAACCGCTACCAGAAACACCGGAATCCGCCGTTTTCACCCTAAGCTCACTAACCATCTCACCCGCTGAGGTCGATGCCGGCACTGAAG
>CAZCAS010000063.1:0-7001 GCA_964496725.1 uncultured Dehalococcoidales bacterium | reverse complement strand
CCTGAAATGACCACCCCCGACTTTGTCCCGGCAATGAAGCGCGCGGCAGCTATCGTCACCGACCGTGGAGGGAGAACAGCGCATGCCGCCATCGTCAGCCGAGAGCTGGGTATACCCTGCGTCGTCGGTACCGAGAAAGCAACCTCTACCCTCAGCGACAAACAGATAATCACCGTAGACGGTTCAAAAGGCAAGGTCTATGAGGGGAAGGTAGCCGAGGAAAAGGCAGCCCTCGCCGTTGCGCCCAAGAAAAAGATTAAGACCAAGACAAGGGTCTATGTAAATCTGGCTGAACCTGAGATAGCCGAGAGAGTGGCAGCTCGCGACGTAGACGGCGTTGGCTTACTCCGAGCCGAGTTTATTATTGCCGGGATTGGTGAACACCCCAACTACATGATCAGCCAGAACCGCGGGCACGAGTTTGTGGATAAACTGGCCCAAGGGCTGACCACCTTCGCCAAAGCCTTCAGCCCCCGACCCGTAGTCTACAGAACCAACGACTTCAAGACCAACGAGTACCGAGCCCTCAAAGGCGGCGAAAAGTATGAATCTGAGGAAGAGAACCCCATGCTTGGCTACAGGGGAGCATCGCGATATATCACTGACATTGATGTGTTCAACCTGGAATTAGAGGCCATTAAGAGGGTAAGAAAGGACTACCCTAACCTATGGGTTATGATTCCTTTTGTCCGCACCGTCGATGAGCTGGCTGGAACCATAAAAATCATGGAAGCGGCAGGGTTAAAGCGCTCCAAAGATTTCAAGCTGTGGATGATGGCTGAGGTACCGTCTAACTTCATTCTCCTAGAAAAGTTCATCCAAGTCGGCATTGACGGCATATCCATCGGTTCCAATGACCTGACCCAGCTCATCCTGGGCGTTGATAGAGACAGCGAGAAATTAGCCGATACCTTTGATGAGCGAGACGAAGCAGTGCTTGTGGCTTTAGAAAAGCTGGTCAAGGTATCGAAGAGCATGGGGATAACCTCCTCTATCTGTGGGCAAGCACCCTCATTCTACCCCGAGCTTACCGAAAAGCTAGTGGGGTGGGGCATTACCTCGGTTTCAGTAAGCCCGGATATGATTGACAAAACCAGAGAAATAATTGCTGAGGTGGAGAAGAAGCTGAAAATCTAATGATTAGTCGGCTTAACATTCGCCAGCTAGCTGAGGAAAGGGAAGAAAACCTATCGCCATACGCAGCGAAAAGCAGATTGTCACAGGGAAGGCTCAGACCTGAAGAGCCATGCCCGGTGCGCACTGCCTTTCAGCGAGACAGAGACCGCATCATCCACTGCAAGTCTTTTCGCCGTCTAAAGCACAAGACACAGGTTTTCATTGCCCCCCTGGGGGATCATTATGTTACACGGCTGACCCACACCCTGGAGGTCTCCCAAATAGCGCGCACCATAGCTCGCGCCCTGAGCCTTAACGAGGACCTGACCGAGGCTATCGCCCTGGGGCACGACCTGGGGCATACCCCTTTCGGCCATGTGGGAGAGGATGTGCTGGATGAACTCTACCACCAGGGATTCAGACACAATGAACAATCCCTGCGTGTTGTTGACCTGCTAGAAAAGGACGGGCATGGGCTCAATCTTACCTCTGAGGTAAGAGACGGCATTGTGAACCACTCCAAGACAAGGGCAGAAATCCTAGGGCGAGGTTGGGGAAAGGTGAAGACTCTGGAAGGTGAGGTATGTAAAATTGCCGATATCGTTGCCTACATAAATCATGACATTGGCGATGCGGTAAGAGCCGGCCTCATTACCGAGGGTGATTTGCCACTGTCAGCGGTTAAGGTACTGGGTTTATCACACTCGCAACGGGTAAACACTATGGTCTGCGACATTATCGAACAATCGTGGGCAGCCAGCGGTCAAGAGGCAGAAACAGAAGACAACCCCGCCATAGGGATGAGCCCCAAGATTTTGAAGGCGACCGATATCCTGTACAAATTCCTCTTTGACAAGGTGTACGACCTAAACTCAGCCCAAGGGGAAACAGAGAGGGCAAGAGAGGTGATTCGGCTGTTATACCAATACTTCAAAGAGCATGAAGAGAAGATGCCGTCAGAATACCGCCTCCACAGTGGTGAGGTAGAACGAAGGGTGGTTGACTATATCGCCGGTATGACTGACCATTATGCCCTGAGGATGGCAGAAGAGCTGATGCTGGTAAAAGGTAAAGCTAAACAAGCGAAGTTGCTTTAACCAGTAGAGGCAGTAAGCAAGATGAAGATTATCGATAACAGAGTCGCAGCTAAGCCGAAGCGAAAAATACGAGCATGGCCGCGGGTATCCTTCGGAGTAATCCTGGGACCTCTTGCTGGTTTAATGATGCTCGGCGGATTAGCCTGCGCCCCAGATAGAGGAACCGCCGCCAGCGAACCGCCTGCGTCGGCTCCCAGCGAATATACCACGTCCGGTCCCAGCCTGCCCCAATCCCCAGAACAGGGGCGAACTAATGACATCTGTGAATATGTAGAACCAGCAAATACCATAGTTAGAGACGCAGCAGTGTCAGCAGTTCAGGATGCGCCTGCTAATATGGAGGCTAACTCTGAAGCCTGGAAAATCTGGAAAATCAACTACTGGGTAGCCAATAACATCAGCTATGTCAATGACCCCAAAGGACAGGACTATCCTGCCTATGCCCATGAAACCTTACAAATCAAAGGCGGCGATTGCGACGACTTCTCTATCCTGCTAGCCAGCATGTACGAATCGGTCGGGTTAGATGCCGCTATAGCCAATGTTGACACGGATGACGACCTGATACTTGACCATATGACCTGCCTCATCTACTACTCCAAAGACTCAGTTTCATTCAAGACCGAGGAAAAGATTATGCTAAAGATATTAGGGATGAACAGGGGGATTCGCTTCTATTACTTTGACACGGCAAGTTCACAAATTCTACCCGAAAAGTACACCACCGGTATCTGGATTGTTGCCGACCCTACTATGGCAGTGGACAAAGACATGGTCGGCTATATTACTCACCGACCCTATAAGGTGACATCGGTTGTCGATGTCGGCAGTGGATAAAACAAGATGAGCGTTATCGACGAGATAAAACAAAAGATCGACATCGCGGAGGTTGCTGGCCAATATGTTCGCCTGACCAAGTCGGGGCGAACATTGAGAGGGTTGTGCCCTTTCCATAGTGAAAAGCACCCCTCGTTCTTTGTCTATCCGGAACAGCAGAGCTGGCACTGCTTCGGCGCCTGCAATACCGGAGGCGATGTCTTCTCCCTCGTAATGAAAAAGGAGGGCATCGACTTCGGGGAGGCACTGCGTCTTCTCGCCCAGAAGACAGGGGTTACCCTCAGCGCCAGAGTCGAGCCAAAAGCCGAGGAGAAGGGAAGGCTATATCAAGTCAACGAGGCAACAGCCCAATACTTCCATGACTCACTCCTCCATTCTCCGGAGGGCGAAAAGGCACGAAACTACGTTGCCAGCCGCAGTATCTCAATAAAAACAGCGACTGAGTTTCAATTGGGCTTCAGTCCCAATAAATGGGAAGGGCTGAAGCAACACCTTCTGGAAATAGGCTACACTGAAGCGGATTTATCTGCCGCAGGTTTGGTAACAGAGAGCGAAACGGGAGAAACCCATGACCGATTCCGCAATCGACTGATGTTCCCCATATGCGACATCAGGGGACGAGTTATCGGCTTTGGGGCAAGAGCGCTTGATGATTCAATGCCCAAATACCTCAATTCCCCCCAGACGCCGCTCTTTGATAAGAGCGGCAGCTTATATGGGATAAATTTAGCTAAAGAGGCTATTAGGAAACAGGAAATGGTGGTGATTGTAGAGGGCTATATGGATACTATCACCGCTCACCAAAATGGTTTCGACAATGTGATTGCCTCTATGGGAACCGCAGTGACCGAGAAGCAGGTCAACACGATAAAAAGGCTAACCAAGAATATGGCATTAGCCCTCGACGCCGATGAGGCCGGTGAGGAGGCGATGCTCCGCGGTGTGGGCTATGAAAACACCCTTGACGCTGAGGTAAAGGTTATCATTCTCCCCAAAGGTAAAGACCCCGACGATGTTATCAAGGAGGATGCTGAAACCTGGAGAAGCCTACTGAAAGAGGCTCTGCCTATTGTTGACTACACCTTCAATATGGCTACTGCCGAACTTGACCTTAACACAGCCAAGGGTAAGTCTTCCGCAGTAGATAAGCTGCTACCAATCATCGCCGAGATAAAAGACCCGGTGCGTCAGGCTCACTATCTACAGAAACTGGCTCGCCTAGTCAATATCACTGACCGCAACCTAGAAGCTGCTCTAAAGAGAATTAAACCAAGCCAGGGCAAACGCCAAGTCGAAGAGCCAAAACAAGAAGCCATCGCCCAAGCCCTGCGCCCGGTTTTCTCCAGACCCCGTGAGGAATACTGTCTAGCCCTGCTACTCCAGCACCCCGAGCTTAAAGGTTCAAGCCAGCATCCCCTGCCAGAGCACTTCGAGAACAGCGAAAATCGTGAAATCTTTGTCGCCTGGCAGAAAACGGATAGCCTGCCATCCCTCAAGGAGCAGCTTGATCCGACAATGGGGGAGTATGTTGAGCACCTAGCAGCCAAAAGCTTGCCCCCCAACCAAACGAAGGAGAAATACGCTGATTGCGTCCTTAATCTGAAAAGGGATTTCCTACAGAACCTATCGGCCAAAAATGAGGCAGCATTAGTCCTGGAGAGAGAGCTAGGCGGCAATGCCGCAGAGCTGGCTAAGCTCGAGGAGCAGGGAATAGAAGTTAGCATTCAACTAGGGGAGGTTTTCGCTGAAAAAGGGCGAAAAGTGAGGAGTAAAGGAGGGGCGAAATGAATCCAGAATACAACGAGAAGGGCCACAAATTACCCATTAGAAACCGGGGTGACGCGGAATCGGAATCACACGAAGGGCTAGACACAGAAATTAATCACGACGAAGACTATCAGTTAGGGATACAATTAGAACAACTGGGAGAACAAGAGGTAGTCGATGACCCGGTTCGCATATACCTTCACGAAATTGGCAGAGTGCCCCTTCTCACCGCTGAGGATGAACAGACCCTGTCCAGAAAGATAGCAGAGGCCAAACGCATAACCGAAATTAAACAAAAGCTGCAACGAAGATATTTAAGAGAGCCTTCGGCAAGTGAAACAGGGCTAGCTATGCTCGAGGAGGTGGGGCAAGCTTCCGCCATCCTCCCTCTCATCCTGAAAAAGGTTGATGTAACCCCTACCGTCCCCCTTAAAGAAGCCATCGCCAACGCTAAATTGCGAGCTAACATTGACAACGAGATAAGTCAACAGCTAATCCAAGCCATTGCTCGAAAGACAGGCAAGTCCGTAACGGAAGCAGAGCAACTTCTCATTAATCTCTCGTTAAACACCAACCTGATACCAAAGGAAATCCTTGATGCCATTCCAGATAACACCTCCCCGGCCGATATAGAAAATCTGGTTAGAGCCTCCGACTTCATTGATGCCATCAAGGCCCAAGAGGAGCCACTGCAAGCCTACCTGGAATCTATTGAGCACGAGGCCAGGAAAGCGGAGAACCACCTCACCAGAGCAAACCTGCGTTTGGTAGTCAGCGTAGCCAAGAAACATATTGGACGGGGGATGTCACTCCTCGACCTCATTCAGGAAGGCAATATTGGGCTGATAAAAGCGGTAGAGAAATTCGACTATCGGCGAGGTTATAAATTCAGCACCTATGCCACCTGGTGGATTCGCCAAGCTATCACCCGAGCTATCGCCGACCAAGCGCGTACAATCCGCGTGCCGGTGCATATGATTGAGACCATCAATAAACTGCTGAGGGTAAGTCGTCGCTTAGCCCAAGAATACGGGCGAGAGCCTACCCCTAAAGAAATCGGAGAGGGGATGGACATACCTCAGGAGAAGGTCAGAGAGATAGCTAAGATAGCACAATTGCCAGTATCGCTGGAATCGCCCATAGGGGAAGAGGAGGACAGTCATTTAGGAGATTTCATCGAAGACCACAATGCCCTGCCACCCCCGGATGCGGCATCCAGGCAACTGCTCAAGGAGCAGATAAATGAGGTGCTGTCTACCCTCACCCCCCGCGAGCAGCGGGTGCTTCAACTCAGATTTGGACTAGAAGACGGACGAAGTCGCACCTTAGAGGAAGTGGGAAGAGAGTTTAACGTAACCAGGGAGCGAATTCGCCAAATTGAAGCCAAGGCACTGCGCAAGCTACGCCATCCCAGCCGAAGCCGGAGACTAAAGGATTACCTGGAGTAAAAAACTGGTGCCTCGTGGTGAAAGTCCACTGAGGAAGCTCCTGACACCCAGGCACTTAAGAAAATACTTGACAAGTAAAACAAATTGTGATATTAAGTAGCAAATGCCGATAGTTCGTCATAAAGGTGGAATGGCCGTGACGTAATGGATTGCTCAATACGAGAGAGTTCCGTTACGTCATTTTGCTTTTAAGTACCTATAATACCAATGCGCGATTATTGAAGAGAGGGAAAATATAATATCAGAGAAGGGGGGTGATAGATGAGATAAGGTGAAGTTACACCAACTTTTTCAATGAAGAAAATAAGATTAAATCAACCGAAACACTACGGAAGGAGGTGTTTGGGTGAAGAGGAAAAGGCTTTTACAGTTAGTATTGCCTATCTCACTGATAGTGGTGATGGCAATAGCTCTACCGCTATCCACTGGTTGCCGTGGACCAGCAGCTGCCCCCCCAGAGGCTCCAGAAGCACCGGGGGCAGTAACCCCAGAAGAACCTGGAGTAGTACCAACAGCTCCAGGCGAGGCATTACCCCCAGGGCTTTCAGCAGATGAAGTAGCTATCTTAGGTCATCTACCCGACCAGCAGATAGGGGTAGACTATCCGATAGGCGAGACAATTAACATCGGCTTCCTCTGCGCACTATCGGGACCAGATGCTGGATGGGGACTCCCCGGACTTACCGGAAACAGCATCTTCATTGACGCAGTGAATAAGACAGGAGGCCTCCTCATT
>CAZCAS010000062.1:0-7004 GCA_964496725.1 uncultured Dehalococcoidales bacterium | reverse complement strand
ATACTGCGTCCAGGATTACCAGCCGAAGAACGGCCGGTTCGTCACTCCAGATCTTCCAGGGCTGGGTCTTGAGCTGAACGAAGCAGTTATCTCCAGATCTCCTTGCGTGGTGGTGAAATAAAAAGGGTGAGCACCATTTCGGTAGCCAGAACTACAAGGCGAAATTCTCGGGAGACATCATGGGTTCTACACGTGCACAGAGTCGTGCAAGGGATTATGCCAGCGGCAATTAGGATAGCAAAAAGATCATTATTGCCAGAAGCGCGAGACTCACTGACCGCATTGTTTTGCTAATGCTGGTGATTCGCCGGCGCACAATAGCTTGGATTGTTCAACCTTGGTTCGTATATCAACGATGAAGCCTCTCTACCAGAATAAGCCACCAGCAATTGCCTGTGCACATTGACTTGTGAGTCAGATAGTAGTAATATCAAACCTTTCTGATAGCTGCTAAAAAGTTGCGCATGCGACATCGGACTCGTAGTAGGAGGAAATTCAGCATGGCTACAATGGACGCCAATGGAGCATCTCCTCTGACGGTGCCGGGGCAAGATTGATGAAAGTTCTCGTCATCAATTGTGGTAGCTCAACGCTTAAGTTTGAGCTCTTTGAGATGGGGGCAGAAGTCTCATCATCAGTTAGGGAACAACGGCTCGCGCGTGGCATTATAGAAAAGATCGGCGGGAACCCTATCATTAACTTCAGTGCGGAACGGGGGAATGGTTTAAAGGAAACACGAGCTGTGGGCGACCACATTGAGGCAACCCAAGTGGTGCTCGGCTGGCTTAAATCAAGCCGACTGCTAGAAGCTGGTGAACCTAAGGTGGTTGGCCATCGGATTATCCATGGCGGTGATAAATTCAGTGAGCCGACTTTGGTTGATGATGAAATGATAGAGGCTATTGATGCGATGAGTGAGCTAGCGCCCCTACATAACCAGCCCTCACTTGATGCCCTACGCACTGTTCAGGCAATGCTCGGCCCGACAGTTCCTAATGTAGCCGTCTTCGATACTGCCTTTCATCGCACACTCCCAGAGCACGCTTCCCACTATGCTCTTCCGCAGAAACTCGCCGCCAAGCATCATATCCGCCGATACGGATTTCACGGACTAGCACACCGCTATATGATAGAACGCTACGCCACTATTACGTCTGCACCTCTGGAACAGGTTAGGCTTATCACGCTCCAGCTGGGCAACGGCTGCTCAGCTACGGCAGTAAAGGATGGCCGTTCAATAGATACCTCAATGGGTTTTACCCCTCTTGAAGGACTGATGATGGGAACGCGTTGCGGAGATATTGACCCATCGCTGGCAGGCTTCCTGGCACGGCGAGAAAGGGTGAATATTGAAGTTGCCGAAGACTGGCTGAACACCAAGTCGGGGCTTCTTGGAGTATCTGGGTGCTCGGGAGATATGCGGGACCTCTTAGAGGCAGAGCGCGAAGGAGATAAGATGGCCAGTCTGGCCGTTGATATGTTCTGTTATCAGGCAAAAAAATACATCGGCGCATATCTAGCCGTCCTTGAAGGAGTCGATGCTATCATCTTCGGTGGCGGGATCGGCGAGAATGCTGCCGAGGTACGCTCCCGGATTCTGTCCGGCATGGAATGGTGTGGACTTAGGTTAGACAGCAAACGAAATATGGCGGCGACAGGGACTGAGAGTCGCATCAGCGCTGACGATGCTAAGCTACACGCCTATGTTATCATGGTAGATGAGGCACTCATCATAGCCCGTGATGCCGTTTCATATCTGAGAGATAAGCAAAGAATGTGATTCCCCGCTTAAGAAAGTGATAACTATTAGGATGGGAGATACATAGGAGGACAAGATGTCTGGCTATAAAGAGAGAGATAAAATCCGTACTGAAGAATGGGTGAGCCTTTACCGTTGCAATAACCCAGCCGCTGACCGTTGGGCAGCTGGCTATGGGGTCATTGAGCACACTGTAGAGACCCAAGCCCGGGTCTTTACTATGGCGGAACTATTAGCTGCCCAGGGAATAAGAGGAGACGGCATCCCGGTGTTTGATATGCTCTATGCGACAGATAGAGTGGCTAGTGCTGCTATGTGGGTAGCTGTCCATGAGACCTATGCCCGAAACGTATACCTCAATGGACGTGACCTTCGAACTGAAGACTTCAAGACTAATCCTGAAGGGCACACCGGCGGTGTTCTCAATATGGTACCAGCTTACACCGGCTACATGGCAATCAATGCCATTACTGGTTTCACACGCTCCTGGATAATGGGGCAGGGGCACTGTGTGGCCGCTGTAGACACTGTAAACCTTCTCCTAAACAACATAACCCCACCTCACGCCGAGCGTTACTCCGTCACAGACGAGGGGCTTACCCGATATGTCCGGGATTTCTACTCCTACCGTCTGGGGAAAGATGGCAAACAAGACTCGCCCCTAGGCAGCCATGTTAATGCCAATACCGCTGGTGGCATGGCAGAGGGTGGTTTCCTAGGCTTCGTCGAACTGCAGTATGTGCATATGCCACTTCCTGGAGAACGGTTGGTAGTCTTCCTCAGTGATGGTGCTTTCGAAGAGGAGAGAGGGAGCGACTGGATACCCCGCTGGTGGCGGGCTGATGACTCTGGTTTTGTTACCCCAATCATGATTAATAATGGCCGCCGTATTGATCAGAGAACAACCATGTCCCAAGAAGGTGGCGTTGAATGGTTTGTAGAACACCTAAAGCTCAATAGCTTCGACCCCTTCATCTTCGATGGTAGAGACCCGGCAGCCTTCGCCTGGGCCATCTTTGAAATGGAGTCTCGCCTTGAAGCCACCGCTGAAGCGGTGCGTACCAGGGGTGAGAAATATCCGGCGCGTCTTCCATATGGCATAGCCATAGCCAAAAAGGGAGCCGGCTTCTATGGCGAGGGGACTAATCTCGCCCATAATTTACCTCTTGGGGCTAATCCTCACACCAACATAGAAGCTACCCACAATTTTAATGAGAGTGTCCGGCGGCTCTGGGTACCCCTTGCCGAACTCAGTGAACAAATTAAAAAATTCCAGCATCATGATGCCTCTGGCCGACCCAAAGAGCGAGACCATCCTCTGGCAAATAGAAATGTGCGACTGGAGGAAATACCACCTCTTGTATCACATCCCGTACCATCAGACAGACTCGACATGTCAACATGGACTCGGTCTTCACCGATGCATGCAGTCGATGCTATGTTCCTGGCTACAGTCCAGGCAAATCCGCACCTCCGCCCCCGTGTCGGTAATCCTGATGAGATGCGGTCGAACCGACTGGTTCGTACTCTGGAAGCCCTTAAGTTCAGAGTCACCGACCCTGAACCAACCATGCCAGAGGACATACATGGGGCGGTAATCACAGCCTTAAACGAGGCAGCAGTCGCTTCTGCTGCCCTAGCCAACAAAGGTGGCATCAACCTTATTGCCACCTATCAAGCGTTTGGCACCAAGATGCTTGGTGTGGTGCGCCAAGAGATTATCTTCGCCAATCATTGTAAGGAGCGTGGTCGCCAGCTAGGTTGGCTATCTATACCACTTGTCCTCACTTCACACGCCTGGGAGAATGCTAAGAATGAACAGTCCCACCAAGACCCGAGTCCGGCGGAAGCAATGCTCGGCGAGGTATCAGACGTCTCGCGAGTGATGTTTGTCGCCGATTACAACACCGCTGCCGTAGTCATGCGTGGGGTATATCAGACACAGGGGCAAATCTGGACATTGGTGGTTGCCAAGTATGAGGCAATACCCGATATCTTTACACAGGAAGAAGCCACGCGCCTTCTGAAACTCGGAGCACTGCGTCTTGACTGGGCAAGCTACAACATAGGACAGCAGCAGTTGATACTCACCGCCATCGGCGACTATCAACTGGATGAAGTCTTGAAGGCCTCAGCACGACTTGCCCAAAAGGAAATACCCCACTCGGTAATCTACATGCTTGAGCCGGGCCGCTTCCGCACTCCCCGTAGCGATGGTGAAAGACAGCATGCAGCTCCGGCTGATCTCAAAAGGGAACTTTACCCCGACTCAGTCGAGGCTCGCATATTCGTCACCCACGCGCGTCCAGAGACAATGCTTGGTGTACTTCAGCCGCTCAATACTGGCAAACACACCGCTGCCCTTGGCTTTGTAGACCAAGGGGGCACGCTGCTTGCCTCCGGGATGCTCTTTGTCAACCGCTGTACCTGGGCTCATATCCTAGCAGAGTCCGGCCGTTTGCTTGGTGTGAGGCGCGAGGAACTACTCACAGCTGATGAGTTAGCGGCACTGGATGGACAAACATCTCCCGAGGGGATAATAATTAAGGTGTAGTGGGATAAGGGTGGCTCCTGGAATATGTCCAGCCTCGTATTCCTCAGGCTGTCTCACATCCAGCAGGAGGAATTCGCCCTTCGTGTCTCTATCCAAAGTGTTTCTGACTTCTTCGGGCGTCAGTTTTTTACTCCATCCACAGCGCAAGCTATCTTAGCCATAATTAAGACCCCTCTCTTTAGCCCATTCCTGTGTGACTGTCAAAGGGTGCGGACATTATACCAACAAATCCATATCCCTTGCCATGTGTCAGGCTTCCGTAAACAGGACACTTCACCGCCTGAATAATGGCGAGATAATTCTTCAGGGAAACTAAGACAGCTAAAAGCAGGCGCATGGTTGCCCTGTCACCGCGCACGTGCTTGGTACTACAGGAGTACCGCCAAAAGCAGGAACAGGATCGCTTACTTGCTGGTAATCCACTTCAAGAATCAGACCTGGTATTCTCTCAGCTGGACGGCAAGCCCTTGTTACCGGATAGCGTCACTCATGCCTTTATGGTTCTGGCCCGGCGCACCTGCTTGAGAGGAATACACCTGCACTCCGCCCGCCATACTCACGCGACCCTTATGCTTAAGCAGGGCATACACCCCCGCGTGGTCCAGGAGCGTCTAGGCCACGCCAGCATAGCGATTACTCTTGATGTCTACCCTCACGTGACGCCAAGACTTCAAGAAGCCGCCGCCCGAAGATTTGATGACCTTGCCTTGTTGTCTGAGCCTGAAAAAGAGGCCGCTGCAAAGAATTAGTAGCAAAAACGAAAGCCCCCGGACATTTCACTCACTTCCGGGGGCTTTTTAGCTTCAATTTCTGGTGGAGCTGGGGGGATTCGAACCCCCTACCTTTTGACTGCCAGTCAAACGCTCTCCCAATTGAGCTACAGCCCCACTCACCATATAATTTAGCAAAAATTAGCAGACAGCGCAAATAAGAAAAGATGTTCAGAGGGGGTGGATAACTCCAAAAATCGGGCAGGATGAGGCAGCTAGACTTTTTTGGATAGCACGGTAAGATACTGGAGACCCAGGGCAAAAGTAAATACACTCGCAGTATGAGAAAGAGAAGTGCCTTCAGTGAGTTGCTGAATCCTTTTAGGCGTTAACCTATGCAGATGTATTTTCCTGGCCATGAAAGGATTCTTGTATTGCCGCAAGGCAGCTACTATAGCCTGAAACCCTCTAAACGGCTCCCAGGGATAAACAATGATAGCTATTCCCCCCGGCCTAAGGACCCTGGCCATCTCGGAGAGGAACCGACTTAAATCTGGTATATGCTCAATAGTATGCAGGGAATAGACTTTATCAAAACAGCAGGCTTCGAAATCCAGTTTAGTGACATCGCCATATATTACTTTCGAGGTAACAGCCCCCCGCAAGGAACTTTCACTTATGTCAACCCCTATCACACCGCCAGTATACTTTTCCACCTCCCTCACATAGAAACCCCGGCTACAACCCATGTCCAAGATTTGCTCCCCATTACTGGGCCTCAGATACTTTAACAAGACCTTAAACAGGGCGGAGTTGAAATGATGCATCATCCTGTAGCCCCCCACCCTTGACCTAAGAGTTCCCTTATCACATACCCCAGCGACGGAGGGTACGCCTTTGTTCCCAACCTGAGAAGTCATTCCCCTTGCGCTGACCTCCTCCTACACACAGCACCGAGCTCGATTAAGTGACAGCCCTGCATCTTCAAGATTTCCAAGCCGTTTGACTCTAACGCTGCGGTAAAATCCCTCCTGGAAACGGGGGTCTCATCAGGATATATCCACAGGTGCAGCTTCTCCAGAAGCCCTCGCCATAACCTATAAGGCAAGCTGGGGGTAGGAACTAAGATTACGGCAATACCGTTTGGGGTCAGCAGGTCTCTATGCAAACGAATCAGCTCCTGTTGCTGGTCAGGGGTATAGTGCTCCAGAAGCCCCTGAGAGTGAACTATATCATACTTCTCACTCAGCTCAAGGCTGAATAAATCCTTCAATAGAAACTCCTTTTCGCATTTAAGGGAAGATAGCCTTCTCTTTGTATCTTCAATTACACTGGCATTGAAATCAACCAGGGTTACCTTCTGAACCGGAAACAGTTTGGTCATCTGGGAGGTATGGTAACCAGTGCCGCAGCCCAGTTCAATTATTCTAATCGGCTTATCAAAGCTAACCCCATGCAATAAATTCGCATAAGCCCTCCAAACGGCCCATAAGAATCTCTGGCTAACCCGGACACGCTGGTGATATTTGTCCCAATCGGTAACCTCCCTCACATGAACAGCGTTCCTCATGGAATCACCTCTAACCAGCGGAGGGCGGTCCCCAAGCCCAGGTAACCACAATAGGCAATACCTATGCACTTAACTGTCTGCCCTGCCCAGCACATAAGGAAGAATTTCCACAGGCGGAAACGCATTGTCCCCAGAGTAAAAGCCATGGGAGCAAAAAAGGGGTTTATTGCCGCTGACATCAGGAAAACAACCAAGGCACCCCTCCGCCGGGCTAGAAGCATCATGTGAGGTATTCGCGCCCATCTGAACAATCGCGCCATAAAGGGAGGAGGCTCCGCACCAGCAGCATTCTTAGTGTTAACAACGCCAAAGACACCGCTCATGGGCAAGAATTTACGCCCCCCACGACCGGTCAAATGGAGAAGCGTTCCACCTATTCCGAGGCCCAGTCCGGTAGATGCTCCCACCAAG
>CAZCAS010000061.1:0-7022 GCA_964496725.1 uncultured Dehalococcoidales bacterium | reverse complement strand
GTGCTGCTCCGACCAAAGAGATAGCTGCCAAGATTGCCCAGGAACTCCAGCAGAAGAACCTCTACGTGTTTATGTCGGCTGAACATAACGGTAAGAGATTTTCCGAACAGATTTTAGAGGCTGGAATACAGATTGGATGGCCAACCCGTCTGGTCTCATTTGGTCCTGATGTAACAGCCACTGTATTTGCCGCTGGTTTTGCCACCAGAGCAGCTATGTCCTTCGGCGGGATTGGGCCCGGCGATTTCAGGAAAATCCTTATCTATAATAAAGACCGCATCTTCTCCTTTGTTCTGCCCCTGGGATATGTAACCGATGAGTGGTATGCCAATGCCGCCGGGGCAGTCAACTGGGGATTCCCCACTATTGCTGATACGCCCATACCCGAGATTCTACCCACCGGGATTTGCACCTATGAACATGTTGTTTCCAATATCCCTCACGACAAAATAGTCGCCAAAGCCATAGAGGTGAGAGGGCTCAAGACCGCCGTGGCTGAGGTGCCCATCCCCCTCGCCTATGGCGCTGCCTTTGAGGGCGAAAGGGTTCGCAAGGGGGAGTGGTATCTGGAGTGCGGCACAGGGAGTCCACCCACCCCTATGGTGGAGTGGGTCACCAGCAAACGGATGGAGGAGGTAGAAGACGGCAAGGTCGAGGTTATTGGCCCCGAGATAACCGACGTCCCCGAGGAGGCCCATCTACCGCTGGCTATAGCGGTTGAGGTGGCGGGGAGAGAGTTTCAGGAAGACCATGAACCTATCCTGGAGCGCCAGATTCACCACCTGATAAATTACGCTAGCGGGGTATGGCACCAAGGACAGAGGGACATTGGCTGGTTACGAGTCAGCAAAACAGCCAAGGAAAAGGGCTTCAAGCTAGCCCACATCGGCACCATCCTTCACGCCAAGCTGCATCAAGATTTCAGGCGGATATTTGATAAGCTACAGGTAAAAATTTATACCGAAGAGGATAAGGTAAAGGAGATAGTAGCAAAGGCAAGAAAGGTATATGCTGCTCGGGATGCCCGAATTGAAGGCATGACCGATGAAACCACCGACATATATTACTCGTGCACACTGTGCCAGTCCTTTGCCCCCAGCCATGTTTGCGTGGTCACCCCCGAGAAAACCGGACTCTGCGGCTCTTATAACTGGATGGACTGCAAAGCAGCCTATGAAATCAATCCCACTGGACCAAACCAGCCGATAGAGAAAGGATTGATATTAGACACCAAGCTGGGGCAATGGAAAGGGGTAAACGAGTTTATCTACAAGGCTTCGCGAGGCAAGCTGGACCATTATAGCATGTACAGCATAGTCCACGACCCATGGACTACCTGCGGCTGCTGTGAATGCGTTGCCGCCATCCTCCCCATATGTAACGGAATAATGACCGTAAATCGAGAATTCCCCGAAATTACCCCCTGTGGAATGAAATTCACCACCCTCGCCGGGCATGTTGGTGGTGGTATAAGCACCCCCGGCTTTATCGGTCACAGCAAGTACAATATCTGCCAGAAAAAATTTATCGCCGCTGAGGGTGGTATAAAGAGGCTAGTATGGCTACCCAAGATGCTAAAAGAGGAGATTGCCGAACGGCTTAAAGCTAGAGCCGAAGAAATAGGCCTTCCTAATCTACCCGACATGATTGCCGATGAAACAGTGGGCACCACCGAGGAGGAGATTCTCCCCTTCCTGGAAGAGAAGAAACACCCAGCCCTCACTATGGAACCGATAATATAGAAAAGGAGTTGCGTTTATGCCGCTGACTGGAATAGAGATCTTCAAATCACTCCCCAAGACAAACTGTGGTGAGTGTGGAGTGCCTACCTGCCTCGCCTTCGCTATGAACCTGGCAGCAGGGAAGGCGGAACTTTCTGCCTGCCCCTACATCTCAGACGAAGCAAAAGCCAAGCTGGCAGAGGCCTCAGCACCCCCCATCAGGCCAGTCACTATCGGAGTTGGCGACAGCGCATTGACCGTCGGTGGTGAAACCGTCATGTTCCGCCACGAAAAGAGGTTTGAACACCCCTGCGGTTTCGCACTCCTTATCAGCGATGCTATGGATGAAAGCGAGGTCAATGCCAGACTGAAGAAGCTCAACGAGCTTCAATATGATAGGATAGGGTTAACCCTCCGCGCCGACCTGGTAGCGATAAAGGATGATTCAGGAGATTCCAGTAAATTTGAGGCTCTGGTCAACAAAGTAAAACAGAATGCCGGTTACGATATCATCCTGATGAGCACCAATCCTGATATCCTGGCCGCCGGTTTGAAGGCCTGCGCCGATAGGAAACCGCTGCTATATGCCGCCACCTCAGAGAACCTGGAGGCCGTGGCAGATTTGGCTAAGGAAAGCTCCTGCCCGGTAGCGGCAAAAGCATCCAACCTGGAGGAGCTTGCACAGCTGACTACCAAATTAAACGAAGCTGGCGTTAAGGATGTCGTCCTCGACTCCGGGGCAAGAACCGTTCACCAGGCATTCGAGGATCAGATATCTATCAGGGGAGCCGCTTTGGTGAAAAAGCTCCGTCCTTTGGGCTTCCCCACCATCGTTTTCCCCAACGAGATGACCGACGACCCTATGAAGGAGGCGGTAATTGCCTCCATCTTCGTGGCTAAATATGGCGGCATCATCGTCCTCTCCGATTTCCACGGGGAGAGCCTGTTCCCCCTGCTGGTAGAACGATTGAACATCTATACCGACCCCCAGCGACCGCTCATGACCGAAGAGGGAATCTACAAGATCGGTGGCCCTGATGAACATTCACCGGTGCTTCTCACCACCAACTTCTCCCTCACCTACTTTATTATCAGCGGCGAAATAGAAACCAGCAAAGTCCCCACCTACCTCCTGGTCATGAATACTGACGGGCTTTCGGTTTTGACCGCCTGGGCAGCAGGCACATTTGTCAGCGATAACATTGCCACCTTTGTTAAGAAGAGCGGGATCGCTGACCAGGTTAAACATCGCAAGTTGATAATTCCGGGATATATTGCTGCGGAAAGCGGCGGCATAGAAGATGAGCTAAAGGACTGGGAGGTTTTAGTTGGCCCTAGGGAAGGGGCTCACATTCCAGCCTACCTTAAGACCTGGAAGCCATAAGGAGGAAGACGATGATCCTTATCGGAGAGAACATCAATATTACCGCTAACATCACCGGTGCAGCCATGAAGGAGAGAAACCATCAGCCCATCCAGGAAATGGCCGAGGCTGAGGCCGAGGCTGGCATGGATTACCTTGATATCAACATCGGCCCTGCTCGAAAGGGTGGAGACGAGTTCATGACATGGATGGTTGAAACTGTTCAGAAGGTTGCTGACAAGCCGTTGTCCCTGGATACCACAAACACACTGGCGATGGAGGCGGGGCTAAAGATACACAAAGGCAGGGCGTTGATGAATTCTATCTCGCTACCCAGAATGGAGGAGGAATTACCCCTGGTCAGCAAATATAATGCCGATATGATCGGGCTACTCTGGGGTAGAGAGGGAATGCCCCGAGATGCCGATGAAAGGGCAATGATAGCTGCCGAGCTTATGCTTAAAGCTAATGAGATGGGGGTTACTAATGACCGCATCTGGTTCGACCCCATAGTTACCCCCGCCTCTAATGTAGATACCAACCAGGTGAAACCATGCCTAGAATTTATGAGCATGCTCCAGGAGATTGCCCCGGGGTGTAAATCCACGGTGGGCCTATCCAACGTTTCCAATGGCACCCCCACCCACCTCAGGCCATACCTTAACCGGACCTACCTGATGATGCTGATGAAGCACAATCTTTATTCAGCCATAGTAGATGCCTTTGACGCTGAGTTAATAAAAATAGCCAAGGGTGAGAAACCTGAACTGGTCAAACTGGTGCATCGGGTAATGGATGGCGAAAAACCTGACCTTTCCTCTCTGGGTGAAGAAGAGGTAAAATACATAAAAACGGTAAGAGTGCTCACCGGCGGGACACTCTACTCTCACTCCTGGCTTGAGATATAAACTATTGCTATCAATAATATTGATTAATAACCAACTATGCACAAGGAAGGGGGAAATAAATTGAGCGAACTACGTGCCCAACTAGAAGCAGGAAAGTTTGTGGTCACCGCTGAAATCGGCCCACTAAAGGGAACCGATACCAGCGAGATTAAAGAGGTAGCAGAACTGCTACAGGGCAAGGTTGCCGCCGCTAATGTCACCGACCAGCAGAGCGCGGTGATGAGACTGGGGGCACTGGCTACCTGCCACCTGGCTAAAGAATGCGGGCTTGAGACTGTGTTCCAGCTGGTCTGCCGGGATAGAAACCGCATAGCACTCCAGTCAGACCTGCTGAGTGCCTGGGTGCTAGGGATAGAAAATGTCCTGGCAATCACCGGAGACTTACCTTCGCTGGGCGACCATCCTCAAGCTAAACCAGTTTATGATATAGACTCAGTGCAGCTACTTCACGTTATAACCGGACTAAACGAAGGACATGATGTAGTAGGAAACGAGCTTCAGGGCAAGCCCAGTTTCTTCGCTGGGGGAGTGGTGAATCCCGGAGCAGACACCGAGGCTGCTTTCGAGCTACAGCTGATTAAGATGGAACTAAAAATCAAGGCGGGAGCTAAGTTCTTCCAGACTCAGGCCGTCTTCGACCCTAATGCCTTTGCCAAGTTCATGAAGAGAGCTGAAAAATTTGGCGTCCCCATCCTGGTGGGATTAATACCTTTGAAATCAGCCGGTATGGCCAAATTTATGAACAAAAATGTCGCCGGCGTCTTCGTGCCCGACGACATAATCGACCAGATGGCCAAGACCGACGATAAAGTCAAAACATCCATAGAAATCACCGCCAAACTGATGAGAGAGATGAAGGATATGTGCCAGGGCGCTCATCTTATGACCCTTGGCTGGGATAAATATGTGCCGGCGATAATAGAGGCTGCCGGGGTATAAGGTTTGGCGACCGATAAGTAGTCGCCCATTTAAGGATGGGAAGTGGTCATTTCTCGCTACCAAGTCGAGGTAACTATGAGTATGGCTATACTCAGGCTTACCAGCTTGCCTGTGAGCAACTGGCCAAGATTGATGATATAAAACAGCAGTGCCGCAAGAGCGGCGCCCGATACCTGGAAACAGATGCTCAGAGGGTTATAGTCCTTCAGTATCTAAACCGAAGATATCAAATCACCCTGCCCGATGTTGATATTTCCTTAGCAGATAGCGAAGAGGAAGTGCCGATAAGGGACCAGATTCTGATACTCCACTATCTAACCCTAGCCAAAGGCACACCCCCCGCCAATAAGATGGTCACCTTCAAGGAACTGCCAGGAGGGGCTAACTACTTTCCCTCATTCTGTGAGAGAACGGTAAAACCACTGGTCAACCATTTTGGGAAGAAGCCTCAACGACTAGTGGATACTGCAGGAACACTGGGCGGTCATAAAGCAGATTACGGCGATGCGGCCGTAACCATCGATGTCTTCCCCCGTGTAGCGATAACCTTAGTGTTGTGGCGAGGTGATGAGGAGTTCGCACCATCAGGCAGCATACTTTTCGACGCCACCATCCCCGATTATCTGCCCACGGAGGACACCACCGTGCTTTGTGAAAACGTAATCTGGAAGCTAGTGAAATTGTCGAAGTAGAGCTATCGTCCCCTCAGCCAGTTTTGGCTTTCTCAATTCGGACCGCGCAGACCTTGAATTCGGGTATCTTGGCTACGGGGTCGAGAACGGGGTTGGTGAGTACGTTGCCCGGGCTTTCGGCGAAGTGGAAGGTCATGAAGACCACCCCCACTGGCGACACCTCGGTCACCTTGGCCCTAGCCACCACCTCTCCCCTCCGCGAGATGACCTTTATCCTTTCACCATCGGCAATACCTAAGGATGAAGCATCGTCGGGGTTTATCTCCACCAGCTCTTCACCGCTAAATATGTTGAGCCCTTTTACCCTCCGAGTCATAGTGCCTGTATGCCAGTGGAACAGGAGTCGCCCGGTGGTCAATACCAGTGGATACTTCTCATCGGGGAGTTCCATAGAGGGCTTATACTCCAGAGGGACGAACTTACCCTTGCCCCTGGTGAATTGCTGGGTATGGAGGATGGGCGTCCCCGGATATTCCTCAGTAGGGCAGGGCCACTGCAAGCCACCCTTCTCCAGACGGGGATAGGAAATGCCACCATAGCTGGGGGTAAGACCGGCAATCTCGTCCATAATCTGAGAGGGATGCTCAAATTCAAAGCCCTTCCTCCCCATCCTCTGGGCAAGCTGGCAGGTAATCAACCAGTCGGGTCTGGAGTCGCCCACAGGCTCTATCGCCTTCCTCACTCGCTGGACCCTTCTCTCAGTATTGGTAAAGGTGCCATCCTTCTCAGCAAAGCTGACTCCAGGGAGGACAACATCAGCCAGCCGAGCTGTCTCGCTGAGGAAGATATCCTGAACCACTAAAAACTCCAACTTTGACAATCCCGCTTGGGCATGCCCGATGTCGGGTTCGCTCAGCGCTGGATTCTCGCCGACAACGTAGAGCGCTTTTATCTTTCCCTCGCCGATAGCGGGAATAACCTCGGTGACGGTCAACCCTGGGGAAGGATTCAGCTTACACCCCCAGGCATCCTCAAATTTCTCCCTGATAGCCTGTGTGGCTACCGCCTGATAACCGGGATATACATTTGGTAAAGCGCCAAGGTCACAAGCACCCTGCACATTGTTCTGACCCCGCAGAGGATTAACCCCGGTTGATGGCTTACCAACATTGCCGGTAAGCATCGCCAGATTGGCGGTAGCGATAACGTTATCAGTACCGTGGGAGTGCTGGGTAATGCCCATGGAGTAGAGGATAGAGGAGGGCTTATTGGTAGCATATATCCTGGCCGCTTCAGCTATCTTATCCTTAGCCACTCCGGTAATGCTCTCTACAGTATTCAGGTCAAAGTTTTTGAGCGACTTCTTGAAGGCGTCAAAGTTCTCACACCGCTCCTCAATAAAGGACGAATCGAGCAAGCCCTCATCCACTATAACCCGCATCATCCCCATGAGTAAGGC
>CAZCAS010000060.1:0-7212 GCA_964496725.1 uncultured Dehalococcoidales bacterium | reverse complement strand
TCGTCAAGCCTATCACCCTCACCCTCACTGGTGAAATAGATGTCAACATAGACCTTCGTTGTGTCGGTGCTTTCATCAAAACCACTACCATCAACGTCAACCGAAGAACCACCGATATCCGCCTCCTCGGGGTCCACCGAGATACGCTCCGCGGCCAGGGCTGGCGAAGCGGGGAGAGCCGCTACCAGCAAAGCAAAAATAGCAACCAGAGTAAGCGCTAGAAAGATTCTTTTATACCTCACTTGCGAAACTACCTCCTCCATTTTTATAATTTAACTCACATTATATACTATTATAAAGCATACTGGAATATTTTCAACTACCCTACAACGCTAAAGAGTATCCTCCCGGCGACGGACATTTCTCCTCCCCAACCAGAAGCCCAAGAAAACGGCACCAGCTACGCCGGCTCCGATTAACGCATTCTTAGCCCCGCCACTGAGCGTAAAACGAGTTTTCACATAGAATGGAACCGGGTCTGTCCATTCGCTCCCATTTGAGGCACCATCTACCGCCCTCACCCTCCAGTAGTAGGGGGCATCCTTTTTGGTTGGTGCCAGCTTCTCCTCCCCGCTGATGGTGTACTCTGATTCGGTCAAGCCTTTCCTCTCCAGCATTACAGAAGTGAAATCCTCATCGCTGGCAATGTTTAGGGTATATGTTACGCCACTGGGGTCCTCAACATCCTCCCAGTCAAAGGATGCCTCTGCCTCGACTACGCTATCCCCCTCAGGCACCAGCACTGCTGGCATTAGCGGCGCTTCTGACTCCATAGCGAAGATACGCTTTACCACATTGGTGCCATCACTAACGGTTACGGTATGATTCCCTCCAATGCTGGCAGGAACATGGAAGGCGGCAGAAAATGCCCCGTTAACATCAGCAAGGGCTGTAGCCACCTCAACATCATCATATGTAATGGCCACTCCATGCTCAGCTATGAACCCGATACCACTAACAGTGAGTACGGTACCAACGTTACCCGCAGACGGGTTGAGAGTAACCCCGGCAACTATAGTGAACTCTGCTTTACATACGTTGCTATCCTCCTCCACCTCCACCTCATAGCTGTCCGGCTCCATAACTGGCACGACAAAAGAAACATCGAAACTACCGTATTTATCACTCCTCGCCCTCACCACTTCGGCTCTATCAAAGTAAACGCTGAAATTACTCTCCCCCCCGAAACCGGTGCCACCGACCTTCACTTTATCGCCGATGGCACCCGATGACGAGCCAAGAGCGATGGAGGGAAGCACGTGAAAGGAAGCCGTTGCCGAGTCATCCAGCACGTCCTTTGCCTTGACTTTATGCGCTCCAGTAATGCTGTGAGGAATGGTAAAACTGTAAGTAAACTCTCCGATATTATCGGCCTCTCCAGTGCCATCACCGGCTTTGCTCCCATCGTAGTATATAATTACATCACTACCGGCATAGAAACCCGCGCCGGCAACAGTTACCACAGTGCCTACCACCCCTTCTCTCGGGTCTAGCTCGATCTCAGGTTTCTGTATCATAAAGGAGCTTCTCCCTCCCAATTGATTGCCGAATCTGTCCTCGGCGGTAACGTAAACTCTTCCTGGCTCAGCATCGTCGGGAACGACAAATTCGGTAGTAAACGCACCATCATCAGGAATAACCAGATTATCCACCTCGGTATTACCAAAGAAAATATAGATGGTATCACCTCTGTAGGACTCAAAGTTCGTGCCCGATAGCGCAACCTTTGTTCCCAGCGAGCCAGAGGTGGGAGAGAGCTCAAGCACTGGAGCGGCTAGCGCTGGCACAGCTACTATAAGCACCATCACCAGGGAGAGGATAATGGCTACACTCAGTCTGCGGAGGGTTTTAGTACCTTTCACCTGCATTTACTCAAAATAGGCATTCAAATATTTACTGATTATGTCTTCTCGCTGCTCGCTACTAACAGTTAAGAAGTGGTGCAAACTTGCTGCCACAAGTATGGTTTTCTTTCTAGCAGTGCTTTTAGCGAGTGCATCCACTGCGACCTTCAATTTTCCTGGAACCTCCACGGATAGGCTTTGCTTTTCCATAATAACCTTCCTTAGATTTTACAAGTTTCTGCTATATTTTACTAGTAAATACCTGACTTGTCAAGCCCCTTATCCAACTAAATTTCCCCGCCTGACGCCAGAAAACGACAAAATACCGTTGACCATAATAGAACATATGTGCTATTCTAGCCCTGACGCTATGGACACAGTGAATGTCAAAGTTACGGCGTATGGTTATGAGGGGTTAGATTTACCACCCGAGTATTGCCGCTATCAAGACAGTGGCTGTGAATTAGCCACTACTCATCTAGGCTACAAGTCAAGTTGTCTCGATTGCCCCTTTACCCAATGTATCTATGACGAGCCAGGGGGCAGACAGCACCACGCTAAGCGGTTGCGAGACCAAGAGATAGCAAGGATGTTCGCCACCGAGAAAAAGGGAATAAAGGAGCTGGCATTAATGTTTGGCATCAGCCAGCGGACGGTACAGAGAGCATTAAAGAGGAATAAAAATGGATTCACACCAAAAATCAAGATTTCCAGAGACGCCAATGAATGAAAGCTTCACTCCCTCACAGTTAATCAATCGCGACCTGGGTAGAATCAAGGGTTATAAGGAGCTCCTTGATTTCTATCATGGTCGGCACTGGGAAGGTTGCCCCAGACGAGGCGAGAAACGCCTGACTTTTAACTACAGCAAGGTGGTTATAGACAAAATCACCTCATATCTAATGTCCGGTATCAACTTCACCGTTGAGGCCACTGAGGACTCGGACGAGGCGAGAGCCAGAGCTCAGAGGGCGGAGCAAGCCTTGCATCAGGTATATGAAGAAAACAACCTGGAACAGCTCGACTTTGAGACTGAGATTGACTGTGCCATCCTTGGCGATGCTTGCTTCAAGGTTATCTGGGATGCGGAGAGCAAAAGCGTCAGGATTACCGCCCCCGATATTCAGGGTATATATGCCTGGTGGATGGGGGATGACACCTCCAGAATATGGAGGGTGGCCTCGAAGTATAACCTCAGCGCAGAAGAGGCAGAAATCCTATATAAAGTAAAACCCAAGAGCAAAACGGCCGATGTGGTTGAGCTGTGGACCGCCCAAGAGTTTCAGCTCTGGCTGGATGAAGCCCTGGTAGAAAAAAAGCCTAACCCCTATGGCTTTATCCCATTTATCATCTACCCCAACCTGAGAGAGCCAAAGAAGTTCTGGGGAATGTCCGACCTACCCCAGATTATGGAGCCCCAGCAGGAGCTTAACCGAGCGATGAGCCAGCTATCAAGAATACTGGAGTTATCGGGCAACCCTATCGCCGTCCTGGAGAACGTGGAGGAGTCTGAGGATATCGCCATCAAGCCGGGGGCGGTGTGGAATATCCCCGAAGACGCTAAAGCCTACTTACTGGATTTGCTTCAAGGCGGCGGCGTCAGTCTCCACATAGACTATGTCAACCTGCTGTACAGAATCCTGCACGATATAGCTGAATCACCCAGAGCCGCCTTTGGCGGCACCGAACGGGACCTGTCTGGTGTAGCCCTTAACATTGAACTTCAACCGCTACTGCAAAAGGTGAGGCGAAAGAGGCTTATCAGGACGGACGCCTACAATCGAAGGAACAGGTTAATCCTCAAACTCCTGGAGCAATATCGGAATGAGGACTTTGGCGATAACCGTTTGAGGGTAGTCTGGAGTCCGGTGCTACCCCAGGACTTAACCAGACTGGTCTCTAACGAGCAGATACTGGTTCAGAACGGCATCCACTCCAGACGACGGGCTATGACTGAGGTAGGAATCCAAGACCCGGAGATAGAATTTAACAGATGGCTCGAGGAAAGGGGAACTATCCTCAGGATGAATAAGGAACTTAATTCACCTAGAAAAAGCGAGGAGCGTTACGCAACGCTTAATGTCAAATCCGCCCGGGGCGGAGCGAGAGGGAGAGCTATAGAGCCCCAGGCAGAGGAGGTTTAAGCATCCAGGAATCGAGTATACCTTAGAGTCAGAAAGGAGGAGGAAAGTTGGCAGATGATGAACTAACCAAAAATCAGGAAGGGGAGGAGTCGGGGCAGAGTGAAACAGCCGGGACGGCCGAGCTTGAGAGCCTGCTAGCTCAAAAGGAAGAGGAGTTAACCGAATCTCATGCCCGCATCGCCGAGGTTGAGCAGGCTCTGGCTGAGGCCGTAGCCAGCTACAAATCCATGGTGATTCAGGCAAATCCGGAGGTGCTTGAGGAACTCATCAGCGGTGATACTATTGAGTCCGTCAATGACTCCCTGAAGCAGGCTAAAACCCTTATCAGCAGGGTGAGGCAGGGACTAGAGGTCGAAATCTCAGCAACTAAGATTCCTGCCGGAGCTCCGCAGAGGACACCACTGGACCTATCATCTCTATCCCCACGGGACAAGATCCGATACGCAATAGGAGGTAAGAAATAATGGCATTAACACTAGCTGAGGCAGCCAAGCTGTCAAACGATATATTACTTCAGGGAGTGGTGGAGACCATCGTTAAGGACTCGCCCGTTCTTCAGCAGCTCCCCTTCATCGAGATTGTGGGTAACGGTTTAACCTATAAGTAGGTTGTAACAATTGACATTCAATTGGCTGGATAGGGAACACCGCCTTGATTTCTACCCTGTCCACGAACGCTACCACTCTCACCTGCAGCATGTCCAGTAGCTTCCTCTTAGTAGCCGGGAAATGAACAATATCACTGAGTTCCTCGTTCTCTGACCCTACAATCCGTAATACTGCTTGATGAGGCTTATCCATGACCCTGACCTTCTGTCCATCCTCTGTCTCGGTATCCCAATCCAGAGCCTGCAACTGTCTCTGCCAGTAGTTCAGCATCCTCCTTGTGTGCTCCAACTCCTCAATCTGCGCTGGGTCGTGCTCGTTCCTGATGGTCTTCAGCCGCGACTCTTCCCTTTCCAGCTTGTCTCTCAATTCCTTAAACTTATCGTGGTTCATGTTTGTCTGCACCCAATCGCCAGCTAACTTCGCTTTTTGCTCAGCAATGTGAGCCAGTTCATCATCGATTGGCCTTATCCTAGCAACGAGGTCAGCTTCACGGTTCCGGAGGTCCTCTACTGTTTGCCCTAGTAATTCTTCAAGCCTGTTGGGGTCATTGACGATTGCTTCTATCCTATTCCATACTTCGCTCTCAAGCCAATCCGCATCAATTCTAGGGGATGTGCACCGAGGCGACCCGTCAATGTGAGTATACTTGAGTCGGCCTCTACACCCGTAGCGCCTTCTAGTATGAGTAACCTCTGTCCTGAACCCGTAGCCACACAACCCACAAGTAATTAGTCCCTGAAGAAGCCAATGGCCGTTCCTAGGAGGCCGAAGGTGCTTATTATTCTTTCGACGCTCTTGGGCAATGTTCCAGATGCTATCATCAACTATTGGGGGCACACTTATCACTATCGCATCATCAGGTAAGTTGCTAAAGCACTTTTTGCCTCTATTTCCCTCTTTGTGGATGTTAACTACCAGGGTGCCTTTGTATGCTGGATTAAAGAGAATATCCCTGACTGACCCATTGCGCCAGCCTTTGCCATTCTTACCGCGTGGCGGAATATGCATCTCGTTCAGCATGTTTGCTAACGCGGTCATGGATTTTCCCTTAGAATATTCATCGTAGATAAGGCGAACAATTCTAGCCTGAGACTCGTCAATTTCCAGTTTCTTAGTGTCTCGGCTATACGTGAAGCCGTAAGGCACTCTGCCCGGCCCCCAGCAACCTTCTCTATAGCGCTGAAGCCTTCCGGCCGTAGTTCTCTCCACGATGGCTTCCCGTTCCCATTCTGCTACCAATCCCAGCACCTGAAAAACAGTTCTTCCTATTGAAGTTGAGGTGTCGATTGTCTCTTTGACTGAGAGTATGCCGATGCCGCAGTCTTTTAGCTTCTCCTCCAGCTCTAACATCAGCCTGAGCTTCCTCGCCAGCCTATCGAGCTTGAAAACTATCACCTTACTGAACATGCCGAGCTTGGCATCGACCAACAACCGTTTCAGCCCGGGCCTGTCACCGTCTTTACCCGTGTGCCCAGGGTCAACATATTGCTGAACAACCCCCCAACCCTGCGCCTCGCAGTATTTAGTTAATTGGTCGGACTGGTACTCCAGAGACGTGCCTTCAACCGCCTGCTCCTGAGTGCTGACTCTAGCGTAGATTGCAACTTTCACTCCTTCATTAACCATGATCATCTCCTATAGTAATAGCCTCCCCCTTTTCATAATCCAACCTCGCTAATACCAATTTGATCTGCTCCTAGCTTTTCCTCTCTCACCTCCAGCCGCTAACCGGGGTTTCTCGTTCTTAGGTACCCTCGCCGGCGTTACCGCTGGGCAAAGACTCCTTAAATACTTTAGCTAGCTCCAGCAGCTTTAAGCCTACAGCCTGAATCTCCTCCGGCTTACTCACCCAATTGGTTGAAAGGAAAGCCCTACGAAACCAATCTGTAAGATGACCATCCATCTTAGCCAAAAACGCCTCTGGGGGCATAACCATTCCCTTTTCTTTTATCTCGTCCATAATCACATGCTCCGCGCCGATTGCCTGTTGTATGAACCATCTTACTAGCTCGCTTTCAGACTTGCCCATCTGCGAAGCTATTCTGGAGAAATTCTTTGCTTCCTCCTCAGTGAGTCGACAGCTAATTATGCTTCCTAACGGCATTTATAAACCTCCCAGTGTATCCTCGTAAACTAGTATACCACGGCGCTAAGAATTTGTCAACTTTCCGGACTAGCACCTCTAAAAAACCGTGCCCCTCATGCACCATCGGGTGCTAAACAGTTTGTCGGCAAAATGTCGGCAAAGTACATGGGTAGAAGGGAATACTACCTAGGGTGTATCGAAGCTTCTAAAAGCACCGTTGGTAACTCAAATATGATTATCTTGCTTAACCACATTTGAGTTGTTACTTGATGGCGTGGGCATAGCTTCTGTGTCGGCAAATAGCCAAGCTACCGACACCTTAAGTGCCTTAGCCAAGGCGGCAACTTCGACGTCGGTAACCGGCCGTTGCCCATTCTCGATCTTGGACAAAGCCGATTGGTCTATCGACAAACCTAGCAACTGAAGCCGAGCTATAAGATCCAACTGTGTGATTTGAGGTTTGGCAGCCTTTCTCACCTGTTTAACACGTGGACCCACTACATTCTTCACGCCCTAAATAGTAGCCAATA
>CAZCAS010000059.1:0-7245 GCA_964496725.1 uncultured Dehalococcoidales bacterium | reverse complement strand
GGGATTTCTAAGGATGACCTGCCACACGTTTTTGAGCGTTTTTACAAGGCAGATTAGGCGCGCTCGGGTGAGGGCACCGGGTTGGGGTTAGCCATCGCCAAGCATATAGTGCAAGCCCATGGAGGTGATATCTGGGCACAAAGTGAGGAGGGCAGAGGCTCTACTTTTAGCTTTAACCTGCCCCTTAAATAAAGGCCGCTTTTAAAATTTTAACAAAGATTTAACAAAGCCTTAAACCGTCTTTAAACTTGGCCTGTTATGGTGTTAGTAGATGGTTTTAAGGCTTTTTGTTTAGGAAATTATTAAATTGAAAAGGAGAAAACGATTTGCATAGAAAACTAAATAGAAAGTGGTTGATGTTACCCGTACTAGCCTCGCTCTCCGCCGTTATTGGTCTAACTGGCTGTGGCGGAGGCAGCCCAAGCACCACACCACCAAGCACAGGCCTATCCGGTTCCTTTAATATCATCGGGTCAAACACGGTGACCCCCTTAACTGCGGTTTGGGCAGAGGAATTTATGAAAAAGAACCCAAATGTAAGCATAGCTGTCAGCGGCCCTGGTTCCGGCGTTGGCATTGCTGCCCTGATAGATAGCACCACTGATGTTTGCCAGGCTTCGCGCAAGATAAAACCGCAGGAGATCGACCAGGCCAAAGCGAAAGGGGTAGACCCCTATGAGATTCAGGTAGCCACCGATGCCCTATCGGTAGTAGTTCACCCATCAAATCCAGTATCTGAGCTGACTATAGCTCAGCTCTCAGCCATCTACACCAACCAGATAACCAACTGGAAAGAGGTGGGGGGTAGCGATGCTCCCATAGTCGCCCTCTCCCGTGATACCAACTCAGGCACCCATGTCTTCTTCAAGGAGCACGTAGTCCAGATGGCAGGGCTACCCACCGAGGATACGAACCTGGAGTATGGACCGCAGGTACTGTTTCTGCCCTCCACCAAGGAGGGAGTTGATGAGGTAGCCAAGAACCCCGATGCTATTTTCTATCCTGGTCTGGGCTATGTCACTGATGAAGTGAAACCCCTGGCCATTAAGAAAACGGCCGACGACCCAGCTGTTCTGCCCAGTGTGGAAACAGCTCTTGATGGGACCTACCCTATTGCTCGACCACTCCTCTACTACACCAATGGAGCACCCACCGGCGTTATCAAAACCTTCATCGATTACTGCCTGTCCCCGGAAGGTCAGGAGAAGGTGCTTGAGGTAGGCTACGTGCCGCTAAAGTAACAAATGTGCTCCCATTTGGAGCAATATAACTGAAAGGGAAGATTGCCCATGCTGCAGCAGGGAGTTTCACCCTCCGACACCGCCGATTCAGGTCTGCAGAAGAGCTTGAAGCGGCGATGGCGTTTGGGTGAGAAGCTTATTGAAGGCTGGATTCTTCTGGCCGGTATATTAGCTATAGTCATCTTACTGGGTATAGTCGTTCTTCTATTCCGAGAGGGTGTGCCTACTTTTTGGCACACTCCTCCTCTCAACTTCTTCCTGGGCACAAAATGGTACCCAGTTTCCGACCCGCCCACCTTTGGCATAATGCCCTTCTTTGTTTCCACCACCACCGTTACTGCGGTAGCGACAGCTATAGCGGTGCCCGTTGGCGTTGCCTGCGCCGCCTATCTGGCTGAAGTAGCGTCACCTAGAGTAAGGGAGACGGTGAAGCCTATCATTGAACTATTAGCCGGAATCCCTTCAGTGGTTATGGGATTCATTGGTCTCATGCTTCTGTCGCCGCTGGTCCAGAGTGCCTTCAATCTTAACACCGGGCTTTGTGGGCTCACCGCAGCCATCATGCTGTCAATGATGAGCCTGCCCATAATTATCAGTGTCTCCGAGGATGCCTTACGTGCCGTTCCTGATGAGTTTAGGCAGGCATCCTATGCCCTGGGTGCCACCAAGTGGGAAACAATAAGGCATGTAGCCATCCCAGCTGCCCTGTCCGGCATTACCGCCGCTGTCATGCTAGGGGTAGGTCGTGCCATTGGAGAGACAATGACCGTCCTTATGGTCGCTGGTGGGGCTCTAGCGGTACCTCACTCCCCCACTGACCCTATGATGCCGATGACGGCTGCTATTGCCTCGGGGATTGGGAATGCCGTCCGCGGCGGGCTACAGTATCAGGCACTGTTCGCTATTGGTCTGATGCTATTTCTCATGACACTAGGGGTTAACGTGATTGCCAATAGAGTATTGGAGCGCCAGAAACGAAAGTTTGTGAGGTAAGAAGTGATGCGACGGACTAGGTCATCGCGCTGGTTAGCACAACGCACCGCCTTCGCTGTCCTCAGGTTGGCTGCTGTGATATCCGTAGTCCCGGTAATGTTTATCATTATCTATACCATCACCAAAGGTGCCGGCGTCATCGACTGGCAGTTTCTAACTCAGGCCCCTGCCCAAGCGGGTAAAGCCGGGGGCATTCTCCCCCCTCTTGTCGGCACCTTCTATCTTATGTTGGGCACGGTTCTATTTGCATTGCCAGTGGGAATAATGGCTGGGATTTACCTTGCCGAATATGCCAGGGATAACTGGCTAACCCGGCTCATCAATATGGCTATAGTGAATCTGGCTGGCGTGCCCAGCATTGTCTATGGACTCTTTGGCCTCGGGCTATTCGTCCTGACATTCAAGTTCGGCATGTCACTGTTGGCAGCTAGCCTTACCCTGGCCTGTCAGGCTCTGGCCATGGTGATCACTACCTCACGGGAAGCACTGATAGCAGTACCTAGAGAGTATAGAGAGGGTAGTCTGGCCATTGGCGCTACGAAATGGCAGACGACAAGGCACATAGTTCTGCCCCAGGCTATGTCTGGCATCATTACTGGGACTATTCTAGCCATCTGCCGCGCTGCGGGGGAGACTGCGCCGATACTGGTGGTAGGGGCTGCCTTTATTCTGCCTACTTTGCCCCGTTCTCCCTTTGACCAGTTTATGGCTTTACCCTATCACCTCTACACCGTAGCTGCCCATGTCCCTGGCATGCCCGCCAGCACAATGTGGGGTGTCGCTCTGGTCTTATTAGGAGTAGTTCTTTCCTTCAACATAGTAGCCACCATGATTAGATTGCGAGCTCGTAAACGGAGGTATGGCTGATGAATCTAACAAATATTGATGTACCATTGAATAACGGGAGAAATCAAGTTTGTGAGGTAAAAATTAAAACGAAAGGGGTAAGTCTTTATTATGTAGACTTTCAGGCATTAAGAAACATCACCCTAGACATACTGGAGTGCAATATCACCGCTATAATCGGACCATCGGGTTGCGGCAAGTCGTCTCTACTCCGTATCTTCAATCGAATGAACGACCTTGTCATTGGGTCCAGAGTGAAGGGGCATGTGGAACTCGATGGCATTCCTATCTATGAGAGCTCCATTGATGTCGCAGAGCTGAGAAAAAGGGTGGGGATGGTGTTTCAGAAACCTAACCCCTTCCCCATGTCGGTGTTCGACAACGTGGCTTTTGGCCCCAGACGACACGGCTTAAAGAACCAAGGCGAGCTTGAGGATATTGTGGAGAGGAGCCTTCGCCATGCGGCACTGTGGGACGAGGTCAAGGACAAGCTGGATGAATCCGGCCTGTCCCTCTCCGGTGGTCAGCAGCAACGGTTATGTATCGCCCGGGTGCTAGCTGTGGAGCCCGAGGTCATCTTAATGGATGAGCCTTGCAGTGCCCTCGACCCGGTGGCCACCCTTAAAATTGAGGACTTGATGAGAGAGCTGGTTAAGGACTACACTGTGGTCATTGTCACCCACAATATGCAACAGGCAGCACGAGTATCAGATATGGCTGCCTTTATCATGATGGAGGAGGATAAAGCCGGGACACTGGTAGAGTATGGTGCCACTTCTGAAATCTTTACCAATCCTAAAGACAAACGCACTGAAGACTACATCACCGGCCGGTTTGGATAAGAGCCATAAGGAGGTTTCGGCAATGGAGATAAGAACAGCTTTTCACAGGAAACTCAGGGAGATTCAGGATGATATTCTAGCCATGGGCAGCATGGTTGAGAAAGCCATCAGCCGTTCCGTGGAAGCCCTTAAAAAGAGAAATTTAGAGCTGGCCCAGCAGGTAATCACTAATGACCAAGAAGTAAACCGTAAGCGGTATGACATAGAAGAGAAGTGCATTAAGCTAATTGCTACTCAACAACCCATGGCCAGCGACCTTCGAACCATTATAGGTGTGCTCAATATAATATCGGAACTGGAGCGGATTGGGGACCATGCTGAGGGCATTGCCAAGATTGTGATAATGATAGGTGATGAACCTCTATTGAAGCCGCTGATTGACATCCCTCGCATGGCAGAAAAGACAAATGAAATGCTACGCCGAAGCTTAGATGCCCTTATTACCCATGATGCCGATACCGCCAGGCAGATTGCCGCTGAAGATGATAAGGTAGATCATCTTTATGATCAGGTCTTCAGGGAATTGCTTACCTTTATGGCTGAAGACCCGAAAACTATCACCAGAGCCACTCGCCTCATCTGGGTAGCACACAATTTAGAGCGTAGCGCCGATAGGGTTACTAATATCTGCGAGCGAGTGGTCTTTATGGTCACTGGGAAGATTGAGGAGATAGGAGCTTCGAAGTATTAATGTCGCTTGTCAGTATGGGATAGGAGACAAGTTAGATGGATTGCTAAACAATATGGCTTATTGTTGACCACCGTTGAAATAGAAATACTCAGGAGCCCTATTCGTGTTTGACAAATGAGGTAGTATTAAATATTAAAAGCGGAGGTGGAGGGGGCATAGCCAGTGGGAACAACCTCTAAGGGGAATGCAGAATAATACGGATAACAGTAAAACAGCAAGCGCAGTTAATAAGCCGATTCCTTCCTGACAGGATACTCACCTTCGCCAATGAAGATTACTGCTGCTTCTTAACTATCAAAAATGTGCTAACATAGCTCAGAGAACGATAGCCATGCCAGCGAGGGGATAGCCAGATTCATTTCCAAGGCCACTGTAGATAATGCCCTCTTCCATTTGTGGTAGTGTAAACGATGCTCCCCGTAGTAAAGTAGGTTTAAGGAAATCTCTTAGCCGCATAAGAATAGGCGGGACAAGAACAATTTACCGAGGTGATAGTATGGAGATACTGAGTGACATTCCTTTTAAATTGGATCTTAAGTCGGTCTTGGATAGGATCAAACTACGAAGAAAAAACCAAGATACGGAAACAGAAATAGAAGAGGTAATCAGACTGGTTCGTCCTGTAGCTAGGCCTAAAGTTGTATATGATGTCTGTTTTATTGACCATAAAGAGGAAGATTCAGTAATAATTACCGGTATTAGATTTACCAGCCGTCTCCTTAGGGACAATCTGGACAGAGTAGAAAGAGTTTTTCCCTACGTGGCTACTTGCGGTACAGAGGCGGATGAAATAGATATTCCGTCTGATAATTATATGAAGAGCTTCTATCTTGACCAGGTTAAGGAAATGATATTGGAAGCAGCTGTGCATTATCTTGAGGACCATTTAACTGAACGATATAGGTTAGGACTGATATCAGAAATGGAGCCAGGATCCTTGGAGGCTTGGCCAATAAGCCAGCAGAAGCAGCTATTTTCAATCTTCGGTGATGTAGAAGGTCTTATTGGCGTAAGGCTAACTGACAGGTTCTTAATGCAACCGCTAAAATCCCAATCAGGAATATTTTTCCCCACAGAAGTTAAATTTGAGAGCTGTCAGCTATGTTCGAGGAAGCAGTGCGGCTCTAGAAAAGCTCCATATGACTTGGAACTGGCGCAGAAATACATGGAGAAGTAAATGGGAAATTACATAAGTTATCTGGTATATACTGCTTGGCTCAGACTAACTAGCATGCTTACCTCACCGATACGAGATAATTGGAAAGCGCGACGCTATCTCAGATGACAGAGGCTTGTAAATTTACCTCACTGCCCTTTCTAGCGAAGTGTCCAACATATTAACACCTGCAATCCTCTCCTACGAGAGTCATCGATACGATTAGTGTTTCTGTGCTATAATCGTGTTACAAAGACTGGTGCCAAAAAGTACAATGCCGGCGCCTTTACTTATATGCGCAAAATAGAGCTTAGCAGAAGAGCAAGAAGGGAGTAAATGCATGAAAGTTACTAGTGTGGAAATCTGGGACACCAATAGCGATTTGAAGCCCACCTGGCCCACTTGGCATCCCGTAATCGTCCGTATCAATACCGATGAGAGTATCAGCGGTCTTGGCGAGGTCGGTCTGGCCTTCGGTACCGGCCATTCCGGCGGCGCCGGCTACGTGAAAAATCTGGCCGAGGATCTCTTGCTCGGCGCTGACCCCATGAAAACTGAAAAGATATGGGAAGATATGTTCCGTAAAACCTTCTGGGCTCAGGGTGGTGGCCCCGTGGTTTATGGCGGTATGAGTGCCATCGATATCGCCTGCTGGGATATCAGGGGTAAGGCCCTGGGTCAGCCTATCTATCAACTGCTCGGTGGTAAGACTAACGAAAGCCTGCGGACTTATGCCAGCCAGCTTCAATTCGGCTGGGACTACGACAAAGTTATGCTACTCTCCCGCCCCGAAGAGTACGCCGAAGCTGCCAGAATAGCTGCGACTGAGGGCTATGATTGCATTAAAATTGACCCTATTATGGCTGATGAACACGGCCGGCCCGTGTACAACCTGAATAGAATCCTGACAAATGATATTATCCGTATGTTCTACCAGAGAATCAAGGCGGTTCGTGAAGCGGTGGGCGAAGATGTCGATATCATCTTGGAGTTACACGGACACCCAAATGTCACCAGCGCCATCCAGATGGGTAGAGTCTGGGAGGAGTTCCACTGCATGTGCTATGAGGAAGCTGTACATTACCGTAATGTCGATTTACAGGCTAAGGTTGCCCACAACGTTAAAATACCGATGGCCGCTGGCGAGCGTCTTTACACCCGCTGGGGTTACCGCCAGTATTTCGAGAAGCAGGTGCTGGATATGATTCAGCCAGACCTCTGCCTAGTGGGTGGCATCACCGAGGGCAAGAAAATATGTGATTATGCCCATACCTACGACATCACCGTCCAGATGCATGTCTGTGGCAGCCCGATTACGACAGCAGCAGCCCTGCAACTGGAGGCGGTTATCCCCAACTTCCAGATTCACGAACACCATACTTTTGCCTTGAAGCGGGCTAACCGGGAATACTGCGTCCAGGATTACCAGCCGAAGAACGGCCGGTTCGTCACTCCAGATCTACCAGGGCTGGGTCT
>CAZCAS010000058.1:1903-7489 GCA_964496725.1 uncultured Dehalococcoidales bacterium | reverse complement strand
AAGAAAAAAGCCTTGCCAAAAAGGTAATCTTGCTTGCTGACCTCATTGGTCACGGCGGCAACTTGAGAGTATTGGAAGGCTTGCTACTAAATTATGCAGGAGAGTTCAGGGGGTGTTTATATTGCCCCACATTACAAAACTGGAGCTGAGGGGACTCGAACCCCTGACCTCCTCCGTGCAAAGGAGGCGCTCTCCCAGCTGAGCTACAGCCCCATTTGTTCAAAGTATTATAGCAATAAAGGGTCTTATTAGCAATTTAAAGCCATGGCAATAACTCAGATTGCTGCTCTATTAGCTACCGGCGTAGGTGCTGGCTTCGCCAGCGGCTTCCTCGGTGTGGGTGGTGCCTTCATTACCACCCCGGTCCAGTATGAGGTGTTTACCGCTATGGGTATCTCCACAGATATGGCGGTGAAGCTGGCTTTCGGCACCAGTTTGCTGGTGGTGTTACCCACCGCCGCCAGTGGTGTCTGGAGACATCACAAAGAGGGAGCAGTATGGTGGAAGGCAGCTTTTATCATGGGTGGCTGTGGTCTGGGGGTCAGTTTTGGAGGGGCTACTCTGGCTACTCACTTGTCTGGGGCAGGACTGAAGGTAGCCTTCGGTGCTGTAGTCTTAGCTGTTGCTATCAGGATGCTCATCAGCACACCATTCAAGGGTGATGAGGAGCCCAGGGATAATCCCTGGCTATGGGCGGCTTGGGCAGTGCCTATCGGCATGTCCACCGGCATCCTTGGCATTGGTGGCGGCATCCTGATGGTTCCAATAATGGTGCTGGCGCTCAGGTTCAAGATGCATCGTGCCGTAGCTACATCGTTGGCCGTGATAATATTTACCAGCCTCGGCGGCGTTATTGGCTATATCGTAAATGGCCTCGATGTTCTTAATCTGCCTCCTTATTCTATAGGCTATGTCAATCTCCTCTCATGGTCTCTATTAGCAGCTACTAGTGTTGGTATGGCGCAGGTGGGGGCGGTGTTTGCCTATCGGCTTCCAGCCAAACAGCTGAGGTATGTATTTACTGGGGTGATGTTCTACATAGGGCTCAGGATGCTTGGTGCCTTTGCCTAGTGAAACTGGCTGGCACAGGCAGCACTGGAAGGGTGTTACAGGACCAGGTTCAATACTCCTCCTACCACCACGGCAGTCGTAATCATTATTCCTACCGATTTGAGCATATTTGTGGCCTTGAGCTCTCTGAGCAGAACAACAAAAGTAGCGATGCAGGGGAAAAACGTGGATAAAACAACACTGCCAACAACTAGCTGCTTGGTGCTTAATGCTAAGGGGGCTAGCATCCCTAGAGCTACGTCCTTACGTAAGAAGCCAATGGCGATAGCCATCACTGCTTCTTTAGGCAGTCCTAGGATGCCGGTCACTACAGGCGCGGTAAAATTGGCGACAGCATTAAATACGCCGAAGACATAAAGGATGTTTATTACCGCAACAGCGCCAATAATTATAGGAATAGCCTCTCTCAAGAAGCCGTGGATTCTCATCCATAGTTTTCTTGAGACTGCTCTCCCTGATGGCAGTCGGTATGATGGTATTTCTATGAGCAGTTCCGGACTGAATCCCTTAGTAGCATGGTTAAGTATGACTCCTAAGATGATCCATACTGCGAATAACGTTCCGTAGACAAGAGCTACATACTGCACCCCGCGTGCCCCGACCAGCCCCAGAATCATCGCCTGTGAGGCGGCACAGGGTATGGCGATAGATATCAGTGTTGCTGCAATAAACCGCTCTCTCGTGCTTTCCAGAATGCGGGTGGCTAAGATAGCTGGCACGTTACAGCCAAGCCCCAGCATGTTGGGGATGATAGCATAGCCATGCAGGCCCAGACGGTGCATGACAACATCCATCAAAACTGCCAGTCGTGGCAGGTAACCTATATCTTCCAGCAACCCCAGTACCAGGTAGAAAGGGATGATATAAGGCAAAACCATGGCGAAAGGGACATAGAGTCCGGTGGTCAACAAGCCAAACGACTCAACAAAATTCAATTCCCCACCGATTATCTTCCCTATCACGATATCGTGGAGAAAGCCGGTTCCCCCCATAAGGTTGCTTAACTTGAGCATCGCCGGTGCCCACAGGTTATTAAATAGGGGGTCGAACACATAGCCAATCAGGCTTTCACCTATGAGGCGGACCGCTATGAAGGTGCTTCCTAGAACCGCTATGGCTAAAGCCGTGCCACCTATCGGCTTGGTGCTGGCATCCTCCAGACGTTCCAGGCGGGTGTGGTGGCGATGGGTGATATACTGAACTTGGTCTATGATGTCGCCGACGGTAGCCCAGCGCTCATCGCGACTCTGTGTGGGAACATCGGGCGAGGTTGCCTTGGGGATAAGTTCTACCAGGTCTTTTATTCCCTGGCCGGTTGTGGCTACGGTGGGGATGACAGGTACTCCCAGAAGTTGCCTTAGTTTGTCTAGGTCGATATGTATGCCGCGATGCTTGGTATCATCCCACATATTCATGGCGACTACTACCGGGATGCCCCTTTCCAATAGCTGCAGGGTCAGATAGAGGTTCCTCTCCAGATTGGTGGCATTAACCACATTTATGACCACATCTCCGGTATTGAGCATCCGTAACGCCACTCTATCGGCTTCAGTATTTGGTTCCAGGGTATAGGTGCCAGGTACATCGATAACCTCGGCCTTCTCCCCCGCGAGCTTCATAAAACCCCGGGTGTAGTTCACCGTTGTGCCGGGATAATTGGAAACAATCACGCCGACTCCGGTGAGGCGCGAGAAGATAACGCTCTTCCCCACATTTGGGTTACCCATCAACAGTATCTTCATATACTACTTAAGCTAGTTCAATTATTATCTTATTAGCCATACCAAAGCCGATAGCCACTCGAGCATTACCTACTTGGATGGTTACCGGTCCTCGCATCAGTGTGGAACCAGTCTTGGTTATCTTCTGCCCTGGTCTGATTCCTAAAGCATTAAGGCGGTCAACCAGGCCATGCCCGCCTTGAATTTGAAACACTGTGCCTCTCTGTCCAGTTCGCATTTGGCTCAGAGTTATTCGGTTAACGTTAGGCATAAATCACACTTTCTAGTTATTTGAGCAAGAGCATCCCTTCAATACAAATGCTTATCATTTGTGGCGGGGGAACGAAAAATTATTGCTTCCTTTTTTGACGGCACTTAGAGCAATAACCGGTCATCTGAACCTCAGCGCTAATGACTTCGAAGCCCTTCTCACGGCCGATACCCCTTTTCATCTTTGGGCTTAGCAAACAGTTAAACTCGACAACTTTGCCACAGCCCAGGCATACCAGGTGATGATGTTCACCGGATGTTTTCACCTCGTAGTGGTGGTGGGTCTCATCGAAGTGAAGTTCCTCTATTAAATCTAGTTCCTTGAGCCTACGCAGCGTTCGGTAAACAGTGGAGAGGCTAATGCGAGGTTGCTTCTTTTTGGCTTGGTGGTAGATTTCGTCGGCATCTAGGTGTCCCTGCCAGATAATCTCCAGAATTAAAGCCCGCTGGCTGGTCATCCTTGCCCCGGCTAAATTTAGCGCTTGACGGTTAGTGCTTGTAGTTTGTCTTTTCATCGACCTGTCCTTATTGCTAATGCTAAGCATTAGCAATAAATTCTACCACGCTTGTGGTTCATTGTCAATGTGCGGGGTGGGATTTTGGAGGGTTGGGGTGTTTGGTGGGTTGGAGGTTTTAGGATGTGCTCTTTATTCCCACAGCTCCTCGATGTCTTTTTCTGATGGTTCGCTGGGGGTGAAGTCCCTGTAGGATTCAGCGGAGCCATACTCGCGTGTTCTGACGACTACCGGCATGGGTACAGCGTGACCAAAGATGAGTGCCTGCTGCTTGGATTCCAGCCTGGACAATACTGATTTGAGCTCACTTTTACCGGATACACCGGCGAGGACGCTATCAATATCACGCTCATTGTCTAAAAGGCACGTTATCTTGGTTCCGATTTGGGACATGACCTCGTCATCGATTCCGCTGGGCCTCTGGTCGATTACCAGTAGGGTAACATTGTATTTACGCATCTCGCGGGCGATGGTGCCAAAGATAGTCTGACTGGCTACCTCCGGGTTGAGGAATTTATGTGCTTCCTCGATGGTTATCACCAGGGGGTGGGGTGGAGCGGTATCCTCACCCTGTGCTTTTTCTGTTCTCTCACGATATTGATTATAGATACGCCGGGTAAGCAGATTGGCTACCAGAATATAAGCAGTGATATCGGTAAATCTGCCGAATTCCAGGATTACATTTATCCCCTGGTCGAGATATTCCAGGATATGCCTCACCGCATTATCCGGGGCATGGGGTACCAGAAAGGGGAGTCGCCTGATGGTGGCTAGCCCTCTTTTGAGATTCTGAAAGGTGCTTTCATGTATGCTCAGTTCTTTTAGTAGCTCTCCGGTCTCTTCAGAGTCTCTCATCTCCAGGGCGCTCTGTAGCCATTTTTTGCCGAATCTTCTCGATAATTGATATATAGCCTCGGTGGCAGGTTCAGTGAGATTTAGAGTTTGGCGCAGTAGCACCATATCTCCGGGCTCTATTTCGTCGTAGCCTATCCTGACTACAAAATCGGTGCTCGCTCGTCGGCGTCTGGCGTTCTCCTCGTCCAAGGTAAATACTGCCACCTTTGACGGGAAAAGCTGCTTTAGAGCTTTAACCTTTCGCCCTGTCTCACTCCTGCCTTCCCAGCCATACTCACTGTGCATGTCGAAGACCAGATTAGCTGCTGTTCCTTTCTGGAGCATGCCGATGAGCAGTAGCCTGGTGAGGAATGTTTTTCCCGTGCCGCTCTTACCGAAGATGCCATTGGAGCGCATAACCATTGCTTCTAGGTTAAGACAAACCTTGGTCTCCATATCCAGCGGTGTGCCGATGTAGAACCTTTTTTCATCCTCCTCGCCGAAGACCAGTTCTACGTCCCGTTGCGAGGCTAAATGTACTGCCGAGAAATGGCTGGGGATGGTTTTAACCGGTTGTGGTCCTTCAAGCAGGCTGGCGGCATCCCCGGCGATGGTGAGCAGAGGCAGGACGTGGAGTGTCCCATAGGTGCTGGTTCCAGATAATACCTCAGCCATAAAGGGGTCGGAGACATCGGGTGGGGTAACGGTGAGCTTTTGGTCTATCACCCCCAGACTGACATCGGTTATCATGCCGAAGAAGCGCCGCCTCTCGCCTTCGATGGTTACATAGCGCCCCACCGCCATATCCTCAACTGAGGCTGAGCTATCCAGCCTCACCTCTACCCCCTTGGTTAGCGAGCCTGAGGTAACAATGCCCAGCTTCTGTGTCTCTTCAGTCATGATTTGATCCTTTCCAGAATGGCTTTGAGTTGATTGAGATTGCCACTGAGCGATATGGCTAGTTCCTTGCCTGCGTTCACCAAAAAAGCGCGCTGGTCTTCATAAACCTTGCTCATCTGGCGCAGAGAGGCAGCAATAAGCTCCTCGGCGGAGATGGGCAGGCGAGTATTAATCAATATATTGAGGAAGCTGAGAGATTGGCTGAACTCCTTCATTTCTTGGGGGGAGCAGAGGTAGACGAAGCCGTGGATTCGGGCTGGCTTGGGTGGCAGGTA
>CAZCAS010000058.1:0-1803 GCA_964496725.1 uncultured Dehalococcoidales bacterium | reverse complement strand
GGCGACTGATAGAGCTCATAGCACTGCGCCACGAAGTCGGTGGTGCTGGCTTCAATAATCTCGCCCACTCTCTCGAATTCAGCCATTTTTAGTTCCTTTTTGTCCTCCAATGTCTATATACTCCCTCAATTCCAACTCGTCAATTAATTCTGGGTAGAACTCTTGTGTATAAGCAGCTAAAAGCTGAAGAAGCTCTTTCTCCCGCTCTTCCATACTTAGCACTTCTGGTTTCTCGGGAATGGGCAGACCTCGTTCTGGAGGAACTAGCAGTCCCAGTTCCCTCAGCTTAGAATACGCGTCCACATCAATATTTTCGTGTAAATTTCTATACATCTTCTCTGTTAATTCCGGAAACCTAATACCGAAGCCTATGCCCCAGTAACCATAAAGCATGAGAACATCATAGTTATCCGATAGTGAGCCTTTTTGCTGGGCCTTTTTCTCAACCGTTCTTTGTATTTCCTTAAACCTTTTCTTGTCCCGCATTAAAACCTCCGCACAATCTCTGAGACTTAGCCCAATAGCTTCCTTAAATAGCATCCCGTGTATAAAATCGCCGAAATTTGAAGGCTCATTACCAGATTCCTTTGTGGCAGCATCAAAGATTGCTTTAGCTGCCTTTGTAGCTTTTTCCAGTGCATCATCTTTGGTTGGAGGGATTAATAGCATCTTTCTAAATTTGTCTATTTTGTTGCACATCGCACGACCTAGCACTGCCCCGGACTCAAATATCACTTGAAGAATCATGTAATATTCAAATAGGTATACATAGGGTTTACCAGAGGCGTCTTCCTTGACTACTTCGATTTTTGTGAAAGGCCATACCAAGCACTCAATTAGAGTAGGCTGTCCTTCTTTATATGGCATTTAGGCATCTCCTTGGGGTTTTTCCCCTCCCGCTGTCAAAATTCGAGGAACCAGCCTTCAATCTTGTCATAAAACTTCCACCCCTCGTCACTGGAGCAGTCAATGAACATCCTCCACCCCTCGTCCTCAACTGCAACTATAACATGATTGGGGTACTGGGGGTCAGTGGGATTCTCCATATCTATATAAACGAAGCTGAGCTTATAGGGATACGGTGTCGCTTTAAGCAGGCTGGCGAAAAGGATGGTTAAATCTTCACAATCGCCCCTGCCCTCGGTAAGTGTCTCTATTGGCCAGCGGGGAACCTCCCCGACATCTTTGGCGTAAACTGTTAGCTGGCTTACCATATTGAACGCTTCTTGAACAAATTCTCGCCCGCCGCTGGACTGCTGATAAAGGCTGGGGATAACCTCGGTGAACTCGTCCGGATGTACATAGGGCCTGTAGTCAAACACGGTGCAAATACCGTCGCCACATTGCAGCGAGATGGTCTTGTAAGGCTTGGGGGTATTGCTCCAGCTGCGGTAGCTCTCCAGGGGCAGCACCCACGCGTGCAAGTCGCTGTTCCTGTCCTTCCAGACCCATGTTACCTTCCCGTCCGAGATAGAGGTATAGGGCACCGTCAGGGATTGCTCCGATTCAGCCACGGCATTAGGTTCTTCAGTCCATACCTTACCGTATCTACTTTCCAGTTCGCCGTAGTTATCCAGCAGGTGGCCGTATTGCTCCGTTAGGGATGCGAGTTCATGTTCTAATTTGTGGACCTCGTTGTATTGCCATCCCAGAAGAGCCAGGGCAACTGAAAGCAGGATTATGGTTATGAGAAATGTTTTTTCCCGCCTAACCATACTTTAGCTCATCGGTTTTCTATTTCTTTGTCTTTTTGTCCTTATCCTGCTTCGGCTTCTTTATGTTCTTTCTTCCCTTGCTTCCCAT